>CAYGQD010000076.1:0-28819 GCA_964351855.1 uncultured Verrucomicrobiales bacterium | reverse complement strand
GGATGAAGCAGAGCTTTGGAATCGCCTGGCGCCCCATTTCTCACCACCGCCGGAATTCTTGAATGATTTCGGTGACTACCGGAGCCCACTGGAAGGTGTCGATTCCCCCGAAGATTGGCAACGCAAGCGAGCCGAGCTGTTGAAGGAATGGACTGAGCTTCTCGGCGAATGGCCGCCGCTCATCGAGAATCCGGAGGTCGAGATTCTCGAAACCTCCGAGCGCGAATCCATCGCTCAACACAAGGTCCGCTTTCGATGGACGCCTGACGAACTCACCACAGGCTATCTCTTGATTCCGCCAGGCGAGGGGAAGCGTCCTGCAGTCGTAAATGTTTACTACGAGCCGGAAACCGGGATTGGCCATGGCAACGAGCTCCGTGATTTCGCCTGGCAACTCGCAAAACGGGGCTTCGTTACACTCTCGATCGGTACGACCGAAGCAACCGAAGCCAAAACCTATTCACTCTATTATCCCAGCATCGAGGACACCCGGATTCAGCCGCTCTCCATGCTCGGCTGTGCGGCCGCGAATGCCTGGCACGTCCTCGCCTCACGCCCGGAGGTGGATTCGACACGAATCGGTATCGTCGGGCATTCGTTTGGCGGCAAGTGGGCCATGTTCGCCTCCTGTTTGTTCGACCAATTCGCCTGCGCCGCATGGTCGGACCCGGGAATCGTTTTCGATGAAGCGCGGCCCAGCGTGAACTACTGGGAGCCCTGGTATCTCGGTTACCATCCCAAGCCTTGGCGCAAACGCGGACTCATTACCGACGAAAATCCGGTTCACGGCTTGTATCCCAAACTCCGCGCCGATGGCCGCGATCTACACGAGCTCCATGTTTTAATGGCCCCGCGGCCATTCCTCGTCTCCGGCGGGAGCGAAGATCCTCCCAAGCGTTGGCGGGCGTTGAATCACAGCATCGCGGTCAACCGTTTGCTGGGCTACGAAAACCGGGTTGCGATGACGAATCGCCCCAAACACGGACCGACCGTCGAATCCAATGCGGTGATCTACGATTTCTTCGAGTATTTCCTGATGCCCCTGTAATCGCGGACGTGCTCGGTTTCCCCTAACACTCTCCAAAAGATTCATCATGGCTGGCTCTCCAACGCCTTCCGGATGAAGGCCGGCCGGTCGGTTGTGATCGAGTCGAATCCCAATCGGTGCAAGGTGCGCGCATGCTCAGGATTATTGACCGTCCAGCAGTGCAATTCCAGGCCGGCCGCACGAATCTCTTCAACGAACGTCTCGTTCACCACCGCAAGCTCCGCCCTGCAATCCAGTCCATCCGCCTCGATTCGCTCGAGCGTTTTGAGAATGCTGGCAACGAGCGGCTTCCACTCGCCACTATTCTGGTCCTGCTTGAAACTGACGAGCCAACAGGCCTTGATTTCCGGCAGAGCTTGTTTAGCGGCGGCAATCACCTCCTCGTCAAAGGCAATGATAACGATTTGTTCCTCTTTGATTTCGGACTTGGAGATTGCGGCCACGAGAGCCGGGACGATGGCAGGGCCCGTTTTGACCTCGAGAAACAAGCGTTTCCCGTCCGGAATGCGTTCCAAAACTTCGGCTAGCGTGGGGATTGGTTCGCCCTCAAAGCGTGGATCTTTCCAAGCGCCGTATTCAAGCTTCCGTAAATCGGCCAGTCAATCGATCAGGCCCTAACGACGATCATGGATCCTTATTTCTCTCACTACACCATCGGAGGATTGATCCCTTATTCATTGTCGG
This sequence comes from uncultured Verrucomicrobiales bacterium, assembly GCA_964351855.1. Classification (GTDB taxonomy): domain Bacteria; phylum Verrucomicrobiota; class Verrucomicrobiia; order Verrucomicrobiales; family DEV007; genus JBCDHN01. The sequence continues at coordinate 27,087 of CAYGQD010000076.1, read as the reverse complement.
CTAAGGCGCCAGCCAACTCAGGGAACTGGAGTTCCAGATGCGGGGCCAACTGCCCCCGCCTCCTGCTCCACCGTTTCTGCAACGAGGCCCGGGTTGAAGCCGAATCGGTAATGAAACTGAAGAATGCGCTCGGCAGCAGAGTTCTCGATGTTCGTGATTTCGCGAATGCCTGTCAGGTTGCAGTCGTGGGTCCGCAGGGCGTGCCTGCCATGGGTGGTGATCGTGGTGAAAAGAAATGGCCGGTAACTCGGCTCGGGAGCCGCCGGAAGACGGATGGCCCCGGCAGGCAAGCGATCCCCTGACAAGGACCTCCATGACCGGATCATCGCAGCGTTCAGTTCAAAGACGGTGCCCAAGGGAATCCGATCCGGGTGCGGCGTGCCCTCGCCTTCAGGGACAACTCTGTCAGGCTCCTCTGACGTATCGACGAGAAAGGCATCCACCCGCACAGATTCAGGAACAATAACGGCGTCCGGTGCCTGACCGAGAAGATGGCGCATGATGGCGACCTGAGGTTCCTTCTCAAGGGCTGTGCTCATGGTTTCGGACAAAATGATGTCCGGGATGGTGTCGTCGGGGATCGTGTAATGGCAGGCGTCGGCAATAACATACTCTTCCACGCTAAGGTCGAGGCCAAGGCGATGGATAACCGATTTCGCCGACTCGATCGACGCGGGATGAATGTCGAGTATCGTGAATTGGACGTTGTCAGGCGGGAAGACCGCCATGAGAGGAGCCGCCAACGCCGCATAGGGCCCCGAGCCTGCATAGAGGACGCGTACCGGCTCGACGGATTTAGCCTCGATGGCTTCAGCGATGGCGTCATGCAGTCCACGGAGAAAGATGGCGGTGCGTTGCTCCTCGCCAGCACACAGTGCGGCCTGCATCGGCGAGATGGCCAGCCCTTCACTCGAAGCCGTTTCCCCATCGCAGATCGGCAATTGTTGGTCGATGCGAAACGCAGCAACCCTCTCGAAGATGTCGACCAACTCACCGACAAGTCCCACGAGAATGCCTCTGGGACCTTGGTGAGCCAGCGTTTCGCGAGTGAGGCGTTTGAACTCCTCAATGATGGCGGCGTCTTCATGCATGGACAGGCAGTTGCTCCATTGGAAAAGCTTAATCGCGTATCCCCTTTCGTCTAGAAATTGGGAGAAGAGATCCGGTGTGTGGGCATCAACGATTTCGTGTCCCCGGATAGGGGTCTGGGTAATTCTTGCTAACCTTAGAGGTTTGAGACCAAGAGAACCCTGGACACTCGCCAGTTTACTATAAGGGTGGTTTTTCGAACAAGATTCTCAGGCGAGGGAAATTCAAAGAAAACCTGACCAGTCAACAAAAAGGAAAACACGGATTTAGCTGTATTCCGCCGATTGGTCCACTCGAGCGATTCGCCGACTCAAAACCCGAAACTTAGGATCGTCCCTTCCAAAACTGCCACCACGGCCTTGAAAGGACGTGGTGTTCTTGGGTAATTACGGTCCTCAACGTTTCGACCTCTTCCGGTACCAGTTCGCGGCATACCCACTCCCAGTCGGCGTTGAATGGGCTCACCCAGATTTCCTCGACGACCCGACCGGGGCCTCGCCATTGCCAAACCGCTTTGTCATCGAGTTCGCGGGATTCCGGACCCAGTTTCTCCTCGAACCAGGCGACAACTTTCGGCATTTCGTCGATCGTGACGTAAGTATGCCTGTGCCGGCCGCCACCGTTCAACAGGGAGGCGGTGAAGCTATCGACGTGGCGGGCATTGGGATACATTGGCATTCGCGCTTCGCGGGGGGACCACTAGAGCATAGTAACTGAATCTGTAGCCGATGAAGAATGAACAATCGCAGGAACTCGTCGCCATCGACCGCGAAAGACTCCTTTCCTAAACATTAGGTCACGACGAATTCTTCCTCAAGCTCTGTGCCTCGATCCTTGGTTCTCCCGACATAGCAAGACAGGCACGTGGTAGTAACGTTTCGACCCCTTTCCAAAACCGGCCGCTTTGATGAAGGACGAAGCCGCCTGCGCTGAGAGATTGTAGATTCAGCCACTCGCGCTATACCTGGCAGCTATAAAAGATTGTTCCGATGTGCATCCTCATGGACTCCCCGATACTCTCTATCGGTCAGCGGAAAGCGTTTCAGGGCAGGCTCCAAACTGACTGAGCCATTCTTCGATCTCGTGCTCCCCCGACTTCGCTCGCCACGATTCCATCACTACAGCGCGTTCTCGGCCATAGGCGCTCGTCAGGGATTCTTCGATTAGTGCGTATCGGCAGGTTAGCACCGCAGATGCCGGCCTCTCAACCTCTTCGGACTCCTCCTCACCAAAACCTCTCGAACCAGCCACCCATCCTTTCGGGGTGAGATGCCAAAGACACCAACCGAGTAAACTGGTAACAGACATTTGATAAGTTCTGGTTCGATCAAACCTTCACTCACCCTATTGCCAGGAAAACGCCATTTCAACCTGCCTTCTCCCTTCCGGCAACCGGCACGACCGCTGATCAATTCGCAGCTATTCGGCCTCTTTCCCCGATTGCTACATTCCAGATACTTTCCTGAGGGAAACTTGATCGGCCCAACGCTTTGCCCGGAGAAGAAACGGTAGGAATTTGTGAACCGCCAACTCCCGTCAAAGATGACCACGTCGTTGCTTTCGCGGTCTCCGCGACGCCGGGCTATGGAATCATCACGGCTGGCTCTCCACCGCCTTGCGGATGAAGGCCGGCCGGTCGGTTGTGAGCGAGTCGATTCCCAATCGGTGCAACGTGTGCGCTTGCTCAGGATCATTGACCGTCCAGCAGTGCAATTCCAGGCCGACAGCACGAATCTCTTCGACGAAAGTCTCGTTCACCACCGCAAGCTCCGCCCTGCAATCCAATCCGTCCGCCCCAATCCGCTGGAGCGTTTTGAGGATGCTGGCAACGGACGGGGTCCACTCGCCACTGTTCTTGTCCTGCTTGAAACTAACGAGCCAGCAGGCCTTGATTTCCGGCAGGGCTTTTTTAACTGCGGCAATCACCTGCTCGTTAAAGGCAATGATGACGATTTGTTCCCCCTTGATTTTGGACTTGGAGAAAGCGGCCACGAGAGCTGGCACAATGGCAGGGCCCGTTTTGACCTCAAGAAACAAGCGTTTCCCGTCCGGAATGCGTTCCAAAACTTCGGCTAGCGTGGGGATTGGTTCGCCCTCAAAACGTGGATCTTTCCAAGCGCCGTATTCAAGCTTCCGTAAATCGGCCAGGGCTGAATCGGAGATCTTCAAATCCTTTCCGGTCGTGCGCTCTGTCGTCCCGTCGTGAATGCAGACAATCTTCCCGTCGCTGGTCAGGTGAAAATCGCCTTCTACTGCGTCTGCCCCCTGTTCCCAGGCGAGGCGGAAGGCTGCCATCGTGTTTTCGGGCGCATCGTAGGACGCGCCGCGGTGAGCCACGATGAGTTGGGCGGACAGCGGCGAGATGACGGTGAAAAGGATTAGAAGGACGCCAAGCGCAGATTTCTTCATCGCGGATGGTAACTGCCAGTCCTTCCGATTCCAAGTTCCTTTCAAGGCTTCCTCTCACCCGGCGTTCACGGTTTCCTCCTTGACTTTTCCCTGCTCAAATCCTGAACTACTTCCATGAGGTGTTCATGTCTGTTGGTGTATGGTGCTGTTTTTCTGCTGAGTGGTGCATCAGGCACCTTCGCCCAAACGGAAGCGAAAAAGGCATCTTGGAAAAAACGGGTGGACGGGTCCAAGAGCGAATACCTGCAAGTCCACAAAGCCGTCGTGTTCTTCACTGGCGAGATGAAATCCTGTGAATCAAAGTAATGCATCCGTTCCGCCTTTCCGTTTCCTACCGGCGTCAGACCCGCAGCCTAATGGCGCTGGTCGCGTTGTCAGCTGTCTGGACCACTTCCCATGCTCAGGACTCCGTTTCCTTTCATGAAGCCTTATCCAACGAGTGGATTGAAGTGGAAGTCCTGTCCTTCTCCCAGGAGCAGCTGACGCTTGGGTTGAAAACGAAGAGCGCGGAGGGCGCGAAAAGGATCAAGGTGGAAACGGGCACCTGGATTGAGCTCAACGGCACACGACCAGCGGGTCGCCTCTATCTTCAGAGTGATGCGGTCGTTGATCTGGAACGCAAGCCGAACGGATGGTTCGCAACCGCCCGGGCTTACGCGAATCCACTCTCTGCGAATGTCCCGATCTTCGAACGCGAGCCGGTTCGCCGCTCGATTCCGGAACGTCAGGTACTAAAAGCGGGTATCGAACCGATTGCCGCCAAGATTCTTGACGGCAATCGGTTTACCGGCAAGGAGGGAATTCTCGGACGAACCGCAGGCATTCTGATGATGGAACGCCCAAATTTGAGCGCCGCCGAATTCCGGACGTTTGCGGATCGCTACTTGAATCAGCGCCGGACTGAATCGCAGGAAGCTGACGTGAAAGGCAAGAAGCGAAGTGCTTCACTCTGGATTTGGACGCCAACGGAAGAACACTTCAAGATCGGACAACATTTGGTTGAAAAAGCCCGCGCAGCGTCCGCTGGTGGAGAGATGTCCGGAGGTGCCACCGTCGCGGATGCTTTCAAGGAAGGATTGATCACTGCCGAGGCACGAAAAGGCATTTCCGGGAACATGATCATTCGCCTCACGCGAACGCCGAAAGCAAGCGACGGATCAATGAGCGTGTCGTTTCCACGCGGCACATTCATTCTCTTCGATGACAAAGGCGACGGCCAGCCAGTGAAGCTCTACCCGATTCAGGACACGCCTCTCGATCTTTTTGGCGAGGTGCAAGACGGCGCGCATATCCCCTGCCTGAACGGCTCTTACAAGCGTCGGATCAAGACAACTCGCGTTCTCAAAATCGACGTGGGATTCGACGCCAGGGTCGCGACGCTCTTTCACGATCGAAAGGAAGATGAATTCCTTCAAATGGCGGTTGAAGCGGTGCTTCTCGATCACCCGGATCTAACCCGCGACCAGCTTCAGTATCACATCACCCAAGTTCGCGTGCCTAAGATCGAGAATGTAGCGGTAACCGATGCTTTGATCGATGCCGCAAAACGCAGAATTGCCGGGGACGCTTCCGGGGTTGCCGTCACGGCACCGCCTCAGACGCAGTCCCAATCAAGAGTCCGCAGTATGCCAACCGCGCCACCCAAAGCTCCAGCAAAACAGGATGACCCAAATCGTTATGGCCTGACCCTGAGCGCCGGAGTCAAAGGGGTGCGAATCGATCCTGAAGTCCCTGTCGACCCGACGGGCGTCCTCACCAAAGACCCGAGCGGAAAGGCGATTTGGAAGAAGATGGTCCAATACGTTCCTGAGTATCCAGAGAACGAGTTGCAGGGAACCTGGATTTCGGTTCCGGAAGCGGAGGCGCGGCAATATGTTCTTTGGCTGAGATTGGATGCGATGGACGCGTTGGCAGCTGCCGGAGGTGGCGCGCTTCCCGCGGATGCCGCCCGGGCTTTGGAGGCAAAAGCCCAGTTGGATCAGAAGCTGACCCACTACTACATAGGCTCGCTCAGTTTTTCGCAAACTGGCGATGTCGGCGGCGCGTTGAAGGGACCGAACGATTCGTCGCCAACACCAGTCCGCGCAAAATGGCGATTTGACGGTATTCAAACCGTCCAGTTAGCACCCAGCACGGAAATCAAGAAATTGGTCTTCTCGCGAGAAAAGAGACTGGTTTTCCATGACGAACGATCCGGGAGACTTGTGGTCTTGCGAAAGCAGTAAATTCCGACTGCATCTCCCCTCGAGAAGAACTTATTTCAAACCCTTTTGCGAACCATGTGGAAATTCTTCTTTGGTCTCTCAGTTCTTTTCTTTGCGGCGTTTCTTTTCGGACCCATTCTGGAGATTCAGAATAGCGCGAACCTGAGCAACGATTCTCTGAAATTGATCGGAGTTATGATTGGAGGCTGGCTCGTGTTTCTCATCGTAGCCACCCTCACTAGCCCGACGGAGACGATCCTTATGTTGTCGGCAAGAACCTGCTGGTATGTCGGGCCATGTCTTCTCGTTGCGGCTCTGGTGAGTGGCGCGTCGACCGTGAAGGAAACCGGCTTGAAGTCTCACGTGATTCTATCCATCGGTCTCTTTTTGGGAATTGGCGCCATCCTGACTGCCATTGGCTACCTCTGGAAGCGAGGAACATCGTGATTTGGAACTCGTGCATCATTCGGATCCGAACCGGCACACTCGAAATCTAGGAATTTGTTCCCAGCATGATGCCGACCAGAATCTGTCTCCGCCCTTTGAATGACATGTTAGAGTTCACCGCTATCCATGAAACACCGTTACCTACTTCCGATCGCCTTGTTTCTCGCGTCGCTGACCCTTTTGCAACCTACGCATGCACAGAGTCAAGAGCCAGACGACTCCCTCATGCTCGCCGGAGATTGGCTGCCTGAGGATCCTCACCAGATCAATTACGGAAAGCTCCCACGCGTCACGGCGAGACACGCCTTCATCAGCGACGTCCGCGACCAAGCAGGCACTCGTGTTCATCAACATGCCTACCTCGCCCATTTTGACGGTCGCTTCTGGGCGATGTGGAGCGACGGCCCGGGACTCCCGAAGCCCGGCGCCACTCCGGAACAGCACCGCAACATCGTCCCCGGTCACGATCGTCCGGGCACCCGCAACTCCTTTGCCACCAGCAAGGATGGTTTGCTCTGGACCAAGCCTGCCGACCTCACCGGACCACCCCGAATCGAAGCCTACGGATGGATCGCCCGCGGGCTGTGGAAACGTGACGGTGAGCTTCTCGCTCTCGCCAGCCATTTTAACGCACCTGGATATGCTGGTCTCGGACTGAGCCTGGAAGCTTTTCTCTGGGACGGCACGAAATGGGTCGCCAAGGGGACGGTCCTTGACGACTCCATGAACAACTTTCCCCCGAAACGACTTCCATCAGGAGAATGGATGATGACCCGACGCGATCATTTAAGACAGGTATCCGTCATGATTGGCGGAACGAAGGCTTTTGACGACTGGCGTATCAACCCGCTGGCAGCCTACGACGGCGATGGCCGCCCCGAGGAGCCCTACTGGTATATTCTCCCCGATGACCAAACCATCGTCGGCCTCATTCGCGACAACGGCGGGTCAAAGTTCCTCCTCCGCACCTTCTCTCGGGACAATGGCCGAACCTGGAGCCAGATTCGCCGCACCAATTTCCCGGATGCCACCAGCAAGTTTTTCGTGCATCGCACCAGCCGGGGCTACTACGTGATGGTATCCAACTCCAATCCCCGGAAACGCGATCCCCTCACCCTTGCAATCAGCCAGGACGGCCTCGTTTTCACGAAACTCTTCTGGTTGATCGGCGGGCGTCATATCGACTACCCGCATATCATTGAACATGACGACCATCTGTTGATCGCCTTCTCCGGAGCAAAGCAGACGATGGAAGTCATGAAGGTGTCGCTCGACGAACTGGAGAACTTGGCCATGCCGGAATCGGTCGCCCTTGCCCAACCTCTTCCGGAAATCAAACCGATTCCCCAGCAACTTCAACCCTGGATCGATCTCGGGGACGAAGGCAAAGCGCTCTACGCTTCCGCAGATCTGATCGTTCCGAAGGACGGAAAACCGGTCATCCTTTCTCTGGGCACGGCAACTGGTGCTGAACGCGTTACGGTTGGAATCGACGAGCAAGGTCGCCTCACCGCGCGGCTTTACGAACAGACGGTGACTGGTCCCGAGCTGGAGCCCGGCAGTCGTCATACACTTCTCATTCGTCTTCACAGCCATCGCGAACAACCAGACGAGCTGCTCGTTCAAGCGGGACCACCAGGCACCATCCCCGCCGAACCAGAAATCTGGACGCTGTCGAACACCAAGGGCCGCAGCAACGCCGACCTGTCTCGCGTCATCCTGCGTGGTGAATCTGACGGCTTCAGCTCTGTCCGGATCGCCCCGACTCGCGATTCTTTGGCCAACGCAAATGTTGCCTCCCCTGGCCGATAGTGTCTCCGAGGGAAACGCCGATACGTTAGGGTGCGTTGGATGAGATTTTGAACGCGAATGGTACCCGAATGGGAATGAATTTCACGAATTGAGAGATCGCGATTCGCGCCCATTCCTAAAATTCGTGGAAGCGAAGCGCATTCGTGTTCCCATGTTTCGAGTGCCGGGCTCTCACAAAGCATTTTAACCAAGTAGACTTCGCTAAAGCACCAATCTACTATTTAGGCCCGGGTGGCAGATGAGTCACCAGATAACGAACCATGTGCATGCGCATATGAAGCGAGGTGCCTTTCCCTTCTTGGATCCCATGATTCCGGTTTGGGTAAGCCATGTAATCGAACGGTTTTCCCAGCTCGATCAGTTTATCGACGAGCCCTTCCACGATTTCCAGATGGGTGTTGGTTTCGCCCGTACCGTGAATGATCAAGAGATTACCCTGGAGTCCATCGGCGTAGTTGATGGCCGCGGATTTCTCGTAGCCTTCCGGATTTACCTCACGCGTTTGCATATAGATTTCCTGAAACCAGGCATTGTAAAGATGCGGCTGCGGCTTGGGCACCACGGCAATGCCCACGTGATAGAGATCGGGCTTGCGGAACATCGCGTTCAGGGTGTTCGAGCCACCACCGCTCCAGCCCCAGATGCCGACCCGGGACAGGTCAACATAGGAACGGGTGCGTGCCAATTCCTTCAGGCCTGCCGCTTGTTCTTCCGTGGACAGTGGGCCCAGGCTGCCAAAGACGGCGCGTCGCCATGCGGCCCCCTTAGGCGCTGGCGTTCCTCGGTTGTCGATCGAAACAACCAGGTAACCAAGCTCTGCAACGGCTCGATGGTAATCCGCCTGAGCGGCTCCCCAGGTATCCAGTACCGTCTGTGCATGCGGTTCGCCATAGACGTAGACCAGAATCGGATACCTTTTTTCAAGATCGAAGTGAGACGGTTTCATGAGCCACGCGTCCATCACGATGCCATCGCCGATATCGAGCTGAAGAAACTCGGTCGTCTGAGATGGCAGCGACGCCATTTTTTTGCGGAGTGCTTCGTTGTCTTCCAGCACCCGCACGACGCGGTGATCAGGGAACTCCACCAGTTCCGTAACCGGCGGCGTATCAAACCTTGAAACCGTATGGAACGCCCATCGAGCATCTGGGGAGAATCGATAGTCGTGGGTTCCAGGCTGGTCTGGCAGAGTGACTCGCTCGGCCTTACCCGAGCCGTCGAGTGGAACCCGATAGAGATATTTTTGCGTTCCATTTTCCGGAGAAGCATTGAAGTAAAACCACCCCCTCTCTTCATCGACTTTTACCTTCTCGATCACATCATAGTCGCCCGGCGTCAGAAGCGTTTCTTTCCTGCCGTCACGAGAGCAGAGATAGGCGTGCCGCCAGCCATCCTTTTCACTGAGCACAAGAAATGCCTGTCCGTCTCGGATCCACTCGAGGCCCATGTTTTTGGCAATGCTGGCGACCACCCAGGCGGGATCCGTTTCGTGGTAGATCCGTGAAATCTTGCCGGAATCGACGTCGACCAAAAGAAATGCTCGCTCATCACGGAATCGGCTAAGCTGTTCCACGAGCAATTCCTCAGAATTCCCGGCCCAATCGACCTGCCCGAGATAAAATCCCTCTTCCGGGGTTGGAATGGGAAGCCACTTCGTCTCGCCGCCTCGGGCCTCCACCACTCCCACCTTCAACCTTGGGATCTCGCCTCCGACTCGGGCATAGCGTGTCTCACGGACGTTCGGGTAGGTCGGATCGCCCGGAACGAGCATCGGCCTCAACCTGACCTTTGAGGAATCGGTTTGCACATAGGCGACCCATTTTCCATCGGGGCTCCAAACTGCCTGGCCGTTGGAAATGGGACCACCTGGTTGGTCCTTGGTGAGAGCCGTTCTCTCGTCGCCGTTTCGATCACGCACGGCGAGATTGCCTCGGTCTCGGAAAACAACCCGCGTTCCGTCGGGAGAACGATTGATGTCTTTTCGCGCCGCATCCTGATCGCCAGGATTCAAGACCGTACGTTCGCCGCTGGCGGCATCGTATCGAACCAACCTGCGCTCTTTCTCACCGGGAATGGACTCCAGGACGGTGTAGCCCGAACTGTCGGAAAGCCAATCCGCCTGAACATCTTTTCGGCGGAATGCTCCCTGCTCGTAGATTCCACGCATTTGTGGCTCAATGGTTTCAAGGAGGGAAATGGGAGGATCCTGACCAAAGATTTCCGTAGCAGAAATGGCGCCGATGGAAAGAGCCAGGGCAAAGCAAGTTTTCGTATTCATAGGGACTGGCTCCTTCGAAAAAGGCGGAGAATCTCGATGTTGAGGCTTTGAGGGTGAACTGTCAAAAGAACGCGGCACCGAGAACGAAGTTCCGGGCTCTTATTCGTAGCAAAAGAGCCGAGCCGCTACTTCCGCTTCAACAGGGAACCGCGCTCGTAGACTTGGAGGCTAGAGCCGGGGGCGAAAACGGGGCTTTCAAGAAGAAGGACTTCGTTGAGGAAGCCATCGGGATGGGCGGTGTCGATGATGTGTTGCCAGCCTTCGCCAGGGAGATGAACTTTCCCGGGATCTGGACAGGCGTTGAAGACGAGCAGTTGCTCGTCCATGATGAGGGCCTGGATTCTTCCACCCATTTCGCTTTTCCAGGCGTCACCGGCCATTTCTTGGCCCTCGAAATCGAACCAGACAAGGTCTCTAATTCCGTTTTCGTTGGTGGCGCGGCCATCGAAGAACTTGATCCGGGCGAACTCCGAACGCTCGGTGCGGTACTTTATCAAGCGCTTTACGAAGCTGAAAAACCGTTCGTTCCGCGTTTCCAGGTTCCAGTCGAACCAGCTAAGCTCGTTATCCTGACAGTAGGCATTATTGTTGCCTTGTTGGGTCCGGCCCCGCTCATCGCCTCCAAGCAAAAACGGAGTGCCCAGCGACAAAAAGAGGGTCCCGACGAGATTGCGACGATGCTGGTCGCGCTTCGCCAAAATCGCTTCATCGGTGGTTTCGCCTTCGTGACCGTGATTCATCGAGTGGTTCGACATATCACCATCGCGATTGTCCTCCCCGTTCGCCAGATTGTGCTTCTCGTGGTAGCTGACGAGATCGTGGAGGGTAAATCCATCGTGGCTGGTGAGGAAGTTGACGCTTTTCTGGGGGGAGCGACGACTGGCCGCGTAATGGTCTTCGCTTCCAGTGAGGCGGGAGGCGAACTCCGAAAGCAACCCGGGTTCACCATTCCAGAAGCGCCGCATGCAATCCCGATATTTTCCGTTCAACTCCGCCCAGCCTTCGGGAAAACCGCCGACTTGATACCCGCCCGGGCCCAAATCCCACGGCTCGGCGATCAGTTTGGTGGTGGAAAGGACCGGGTCTTGATGGACCGCCTTGAAGAAGCCGTTTTCCCGGGAGAAACCGTCGCTCTCTCGCCCGAGCGACGCCGCGAGATCGAAGCGAAACCCGTCCACGTGCATTTCTTCGACCCAATAGCGCAGGCTGTCGGTCACCATTTGCAGGGCGTAGGGATGGCGAATGTCGAGCGTGTTTCCGCAGCCGGTGAAGTCGCGGTAATACTGGGGATGCCGGGGCTCGAGCCGGTAGTAGGACCAGTTGTCGATTCCTCGAAAGCTGGTGGTGGGCCCCTGTGGAGCCATTTCCGCGGTGTGGTTGTAAACCACGTCCAGAATGACCTCCAAACCGTGTTGGTGGAGGCGTTTGACCATGCGCTTGAACTCGTTGACATGCTCGCCCTTGCCCGTGTCGGTGGAGGCGTAGCGGCTCTCCGGAGCGAAGAATCCGGCGGTCTGGTAGCCCCAATAGTTGGTCAGCCCGCGTTCGAGCAAAAAACCGTCATCAATATGGTGATGAACCGGAAGCAACTGCACCGAAGTCACGCCGAGGCCCTTCAGGTAGCGAATGACTTTGTCGTGGCCCAAGGCGGCGTAGGTTCCCCGAATCCGTTTCGGCAGCCCGGGGAACTGCTTCGTCAATCCCACGACGTGGGTTTCGTAAATCACGGTTTGGTTCCAGGGAACGCGCACCGGTTTGTCACCCGCCCAATCGAAGTAAGGATCGACGAGGACGCACTTCGGCATGACCGATGCGCTATCGGCCGCGTCCGGCTCTTTCCCGGGATTGCACATGTCCGGGTGATCACGCAGTTGGCCGGAAATGGCGCGGGCGTAAGGATCGAGAAGCAGCTTGTTCGGGTTGAACCGAAACCCGTGATTCGGGTCCCATTTCCCATCCACCCGCAAACCATAAAGCTGCCCGGCCTTCAATCCGGGAACGGCAGCATGCCAGATGGAACCCGTCCGATTATCGAGCGCGATCCGAGCATACTCGGAATGCGGCGTTCGGGCCCGGAACAGGCACACTTCCACCTTGGTGGCGTGCTCAGAGAAAACCGCAAAATTCCAACTTCCGTCAGATAATTGAGTCGCTCCAAGCGGTCTAGGCTGACCGGATTTGGTTTCCATGGTCGCAATCGATAATTCGAGTGCCGGGAAGCGTCAACCTGCTAAATTCGGGAGCCTTCACGCCGCTTTGCCCTCGATTCGTCAACTGAAACTTGTATTCTCCACTGCCCAGTTCCCGAGGTTGGAAGCGAACCCGAGGCAACGCCGCAGCGCTACTCACTCAGCTCGACGTGAGCCGGCTTCAAATCGAGGAAGTGATGCCAGCTAGGCCTGACTGAGCGCCGGACCGATTTCTCTGCCAAGCACATGAATGGCCGCCACCGAGGTGCCTGAGGCTTTTTCCGAGGAAACATCCCCGCCTCGTGAGGTAACTTATTGGATTTTCGGGTGTTACATCGAATACAGCTCGTGACAATGTTCTCCCAACTGTTTTTGCCCCCTTTGTCACGGGGAACCACGTGATCCAGATTCAATTCTTTGGGTTCGAAATTCTTACCACAGTATTGGCAGGTATGTTCATCTCGCTCAAAGATGTTCTGACGGGTGAATTTGACGTCTTTCTTCGGCAATCGATCGAACATCGATAGCACGATGATCTCCGGAATGCCAAATTGGCAGGAAATGGTGTGAACCAGCTCCAGATCGGTGGAATCCTGAGTCGCGGTCACCCAGGAATCGATGTCGTGGGTGTAGAAATTTTCTTCCGCATCCGTGTGAACCACCTGAGCATGCCCTAAAAAGAGAAGCGAAAAAGCCCTTCGTGCTGAGCAGACGTTAACAGGCTGCCAGAGACGATTGAGAACAAGCACAGGATTATTGAGAGGTGCACTCACCGCTAACTTTTTCCTAAAATCGCCCCCGAATGTAGGGAACGCATTGACGACATCAAGCCGAAATTACGTCTCATCTTCGCCGGAAGACGATGCGTCCTGGACAAAAAACCCTACCTGACGCGTCGTTTTTGCTGGGATTTTTTAAGCAATCTATGCTAGAACAAGCCCCTGCCTGTGAATAGCGTGTGAATATTTAGGTCAACCTTGATTCCCGCACGAACCTAATTTTTAAACAAACCTCTGCCTGTTGCTATGATGTTTCGGTCTCCGAATCTCTGGGTCTTTTTCGTCACCATTCTTACCTGCGCCACCTTCGTCGGACCAGTCGAAGCCCAGGAAGAATTGTCGAATGATCCGTCTGATCTCTGGCTGCGTGCCTACATGAAGATGCGCGATGCGGAGACGAAAGAGGAATCCGGCAAAGATTTGGAAGCTCTGGCCAGCTATCGGGAATCCCAGCGCCTGTTTGATTACATTTCACGGACCCATCCGGCCTGGAAGAAGAACATGATGGATTTCCGTCGGCGCGCTTTGCTCGATAAAATCGATCTGGTCCAGGCCCGAATGAAGGGGCAAAACTCGCCCGACCTTCCACCGCTTCCAGAAAGCCGCGGCGTCGTCGGCAACGCGCCGGATTTGAACTCCGGGCCGATGGTCGTTCGCCCGGGCAGCATCGAATTTCCGGCCACGAATGCTGCTCCGCAGCCGCCTCAGAACTGGAATCAACCGCCTGCTGCTCCATCCCAGCCGATCCAGAGCGTCAATCAAGAGTTCAGCAACCTCCAGGCTCAAGTCGATTTTCTGACCGGAGCCAACCAGCGGCTCGAACGTGAGCTAACCGAGCGCGAACAACGCACCCAGTCGCTCCAAAACCAACTCGGTCAGGCCAAGCAGGTCGAAGCCAGAATTCAGGCTCAACTGGCCAAATCTCTCCAAGACCTTCAAAACGCCGACCAAATGAGCGCCGGGAAGGTTCAGAAGGTCGAGAAGCAACTCCAACTAGCGACCGAAGAACTGCGCCGCGCCAATACGGAGAGCGCTAGCATTCTCAAGGCCCTTGAGATCGCCAAAGCGGAGGTCAACACAATCGCCGAAGAGCGGGATGCCTACGCCGAAGAGCGCGCCAATCAAATGGAGGCGAACGCTCAGCTTTCCAAGCGTCTCGCCAATGCGATCACGGATCGAGATACTGCTCGGGAAGAACGCGACGCCGCTCGCAAGGCTCTGGATGAGGCCAAAAACAAGGTCACTCCGGAGATGATCACCCAATTTGAAGAGACCGAGCAGAAGCTCCACGCCGCAAATCAAGCCCTGGCCGCCGCCCAGAAAGAAACGCAACAGGCACGGGAAGAGACAAAAATGGCGCGGAACGAACGCGATGATGTTGCCAAAAAGCTCGAAGCCGCCCTCCTCGAAAACGGGGAACTGACCGAGACCAACAGCAATCTCCTCGCGGAACTGACCGCATCCCGCAAGACCATCGCGAACCTCAATGAGCAGGTCGCGATTCTGGAGCAATCCAACATCGAGATGCAGCGCGAGAACGCCGGATTGGTCCGCGAACGCAATCTTCTGGTCGAGCAACGCAACGAATTGCAGCAGAGCCTCGATGAAATGGCCATTCTCCTCGACGCCAGCGAGCAAATCGATGGCGATGTCAAAGACTTGGTCGCGGCGAACCTGAAATGGCAGAAGGAACTCGGGATCGCCAAAATGGAGATCGAAAAGCTGACCCGCTCCGGAGGAAACTATGAGGCAGAATTGGAGAGCCTGCGCGAAAAAGTGCACGCCATCCAAAGCGAGCGCGTTTCTTCGGAAGAAGACAGTATGCAGTATGCGGAACGGGTTTCAGAATTAAGCGGGAAGCTGAAAACCATGTTGGTGGACCTCAACACCACCACCCAGCAGCGGGATACCGCGGTGAAAGAGCGCGACGAATACAAAGCGCTCCATGGTGCGGTCGTCAGTGAGCTGGAAACCGCCAAGGTTCAGTTGAAGGAAAAGGACAGCTTGTTAACCAGGGCCAAGAATCAATTAGCAAGCCTTACCGGCCAACTCCAAGAGAGCCAGAACACCGTCAAGATTTTAGGCGAAGCGAAAGAGGAGAACGATCTCCTCCGCGGCTTGGTTCGCAAGCAACTCGTCAAGCAAGCCCACCTTCAACAGGCCCGGGACATTGTGCTGGATGAGTTGCGGAAGCTGGATGTGCAATCCGTCACCCTCCTTGCCAGTCTGGATTCCATGGCCGGTGAGCGTCTGGAATTGAGCGAAGACGAGCGCGCGATGTTCAAGCAGTCCGACGATCTGGAACTCATCAAGGCAGTCGAGACCAGCCAAGTGCCCGAAGCGTTGGCCTCGACCAGCCCCAACGCGGTGATGGCCCCGATGAGCCGCCCCGATGCCGGGATTGGCAACATGGAAGCGGATCTGGTCATCGCAGCGAATCGCGATAACCAGATTACTCAGTTAGCCAAAGCCGCGAACTACGATTTCAGCGAAGGCAACTACGACATTGCCGAGAAAGGCTATCGCAGAGTTCTCCAAGTTGATCGCAACAACCTCTTCGCCCTCTGCAATCTCGGGGTTATCTATTCCAAGCGCGGTGAAATGGACCAAGCGAAGTCTCACTTCGAGCGAGCTTTGTCTGCGGATGAAACCTTTTCCGATGCCCACTACCACCTCGGCGTCCTGCGCTTCAAACAGCGGAATCTGGACGACGCGATGGAGAGTTTCTACGAGTGTCTTCGCCACGGTGGAAGTAACGCCAAAGCCCACAACTACATCGGTGTCATCGCCAGCCTTAAAGGATGGGGCACCCGGGCTGAAACCGAGTTCAAAAAAGCCGTAACCCTCGACCCGAACCTCGCCGAAGCCTACTTCAACCTGTCCGTTCTTTACTCCACCCGCGAAGAGCCTTCCAAGACTCTGGCCAAAGAGTATTATCACAAGGCGCTCCACAACGGAGCCAGCCGTGACGCCGGAATGGAAGACTTCATCAATTCCTAGGATTGAAAGGGCTGAATCTGGCGGAGTTCCCCCGCCCCGTGCCCATGGGAAGTGGCGGCTCGATGTGAAAATTCGGACCGCAGCGCTCCCGGCAGTGTGGTTCCTCGAAATTCCTGGTTGAGTTCTCCCCATTTCTTTCGTCTGTTGGCGGTCCTACGTTTAGCCCTTTTCGCAAATCGCGATCATGCTCACTTACATCCGCAAATTTCAAAAAATCGTCCTGATCTTCGTCACCGTTGTGATCTGTATTGCCTTCGCCTGGCTTTACAATCGCTACGAGCCTGCTGACGCCGCATCGAAAATGGTCGTCGATGGAAAAGCCTACCGCATCCCGGACGCCCTCCGCATCGCGAATCTCTTCAACGTGGCTCGCTATGATCTCGGTGCCGGAGCCTCCTTTTTTCAGCCCAGCCCGCTCGGTGAATTCGCCGCCTCGCTTTCCGGCAACAGCCAGGATCGCACCGGCTTTGTCGCCAACCTCATCATCTTACGAAACGAAGCCAAGCGGCTCGGAATCGAGGCAGCCCCGGAAGCGATCCAGGACGTCATTCGTTCCCTTCCCAAATTCACAAACCCGACCACCAATCAGTTCGACCCGACCTTCTACGATAACTACATCAAGAATGAACTAGGCCGTTATTCCATGACCGCCACGGACCTCTATGAACTGGTTGGCGACTATGTGAAATACCGCGAGCTACAGGCGCTCGTTGCGGCCGGGCATCGCCCCACCGCCTGGGAAATCGACCAAATCTACGAGAGCCAGTACGAGACCTTCGCCACCCATCAGATCGTCCTTAAGCGCTCGGACTTCAGCACGGACATCGAGATCAGCGAAGAAGCGGTCGAAACCTACTACGAGGAAAATCGCGATAGTCTCTTCTCCGAACCGAAGCGGGCCATCGGCTACGTGACGTTCCCCAAGGAAGCGAAAAAAGAAGAAGAAACGGAAGAAGCCTTTGAAGAGCGCCGCAATGCGAAGGCCCGTGAATTCAACGAGACCTACAAGGAAATCACCGCCAAAATGGACTCTGAAGGCATGACCTTCGAGGAAGCGATCGAGTCGATCGGCGACCGCGCGAAAAAGACCGAGCCCTTCTCTCAAGACGATCCACCGGCCGAGCTGGAAGGTCTCACCGATTTGGTCGCCGGAATCTTCACCGCTGACCCCGAAGCAGAAGGGGCTGATAAACTGCTCGCCGCAGATGACGAAACCGCCATCACCATGTATTGGATCGACGAGCAGGTTGACCGAATCCAGCTCACTCTGGAAGAAGCCCGCCCTCAAGTCACCGAGAACCTCCGCCAGCAAGAGATCAACGAGCGCCTCATGGCTGCGGCAGAAGAAGCGAAGACGAAAATCCTCGCCAACCTCAAGGGCGAAACCGATTTCCCCGCTGCCGCCAAAGCGGCTGGCTTCGAAGTAGTCAGCCCGAAACCGTTCGGCCGCACCGAAACGCCGGAAGGAACCGATTACGCGACCAACCTGGCCCAAGTCGCCTTCGAAATGGAAGCGGGCGAGTTCTCGGCTCCGGAGATGCTGGATGACGGCGTCCTCCTCGTCTACGTCTCAGAGCGGACCCTCCCCCAGCGGGAGACCGAGCCGGAAGATCGTCAGCGCATCGCCGACAGCATGGCCGCCTTCGTCTCCCAACAAGCTTACCGCTCCTGGTTCAATGCACGGGTCGAAGCCGCTAAGCCGACTCCGCCGATGATTCAGGGTGCCGATGGAGAGCTGGAGCCCGTCAGTTTGGAACAATTCGCCCGTTGATCTTTTGAGCGAAACCACCGATCGCGACGAAATCTTCGACGACGCCAATGGAGATCTCGCCATCGGTGATCTCGAAAGCGCGATCGCCAACTATCGGAAATGCGTCGAACTCGACCCTGAGTTCTTCGATGGCTGGCACGCCTTAGGCATGGCCCTGATGAAAGACGGTCAAATCAAACCGGCCATCGGAGCCGCCCTCCAAGCCACCACCCTCAATCCCAACGACCTTCTCGCCTGGACCGCCCTCTCGCAAATGTACGTGCAAGACGGCCAAATCGCCGAAGCCGAAAGCGCCAAGCAAAATGCCACTGTGCTCAGCATCGGCGGTAAGATCGTGAAGGACTGAGTTCTGCGGAGGCCTCGGGGAGAACCGCAGATCTCAGGGGTCTTCTCGTCCCATGCTTCGACATCATCGAAGGTGATTCAGCAACGCTTCGGCGGAAAGAGGCGCCATTGGCAATTTTTGACCGAGAACGCGCCGAACTTGTCCTGGTCGATTCCCGGAATCAGCCCGCTCACTCCAATCGGTGGCTCGAATTTGCGATCGACGATCAGTTCGATGTCCGTGGCCTTGAGATTTCGGCCCAGGTCATAGTGCATTTCTTCGCAAACCCGGATGAAGGTCACGTCGACGACGTCTTGAAGCCCAAGACTCTTTTTGATGGAATCCGTGTAGGAGCCGAGAATGGGATGGGTGAAGATGTCGCGGATGGCGTCGAGCCGTGGTTTGGCCGCCGCCCCCGGAGTGCGTCGCTTCCGCTCGGTCAGCTTGACGAGTGGGGTATCCGAAATATCGAACAGCTCATCGACCGTGAAGCTGCGCCACTTCATCGTGAGATTGGCGAAGTATTTGTTGATTGCTCCTACCCATCCCAAAAGAACACCGCGAGGATCTTCGAGGTAAACTGAGGTCGGGTAATTCCGCGGGGTATCTCCACATCCCAAGGTGTAAGGAACCACGCAAGCGGCTTCGAGATAGTCGAGATTCGAAGGCAAAACCGGGATGCGCGGAACCGGGCTGACCCCATGGTAGCGACCACAGAGAAAAATGACCGGATGATTTCGCGGCTCCGGGCGAATCGCCTCCGGAATCGTTTCATTGGGTGCCAGAGTCACGAAATCCGGTAGGCTTTCCTCGACCGTCTCCCTGGGGACCTCCCGAAGAACGATCCAAGCATTGAGCTTGCCTCCATAATGGAAGTCGTCAGAGACTTCGTAGTCACGCTGAGGGACACGAAAGAGGGAGGCGGATTGGACATTCATGGGAGTTTCAAAAGGTCTGCGGCGGTGGAGTTCAGGGAAGAGTCGGTTGAGAGGAGCGCGTCGTTTTGCCGCAATCGACGACGGGCGAGCGGGAAAAGTGAGCGATGGGCCAGCGTAGGAGCGCAAAGCCGGTGGAGGTAGCGCCGCAAGTTCCCGCTGCGGGCCGCCGTGGCAAAAATGAGGCGATATCCGGGATGCCCGAGAGATTCCCACAAGTAACGATTCACGATTCCCGCTCGCACCTGAGACCCAAATTCCTGCTCCGCTTCGACCGGAAAATCGAGCTTCCCGAGCAGGCCCTGCGCCGCGAGATACCCCGACGCCATCGCGTAACGAACCCCAAATCCCCAGAGCGGATCCTGCAGATTCGCCGCTTCTCCTGCATAGAACACCGGCGTTTTGGCCGCTTGGCTAAACTGAAGCGAATCGCTATACGTCGTCGAGCCACCACACGTCACCGCATCTTGAAATGTCAGTTGCGTCTCTCGGGTGATCACCGCCTTGGCCCGATCTAATTGGGTCCGCGCCGATTTGAAGTCGGCGAAGAGGATCGACGAAATACAGGCCTGACCATCAACGATGAGCAGATAGGCATACCCACGAGAGGCGACGGCGTTGTCTAAAATGACGTAAGCCGCGTCTTCATACTCGGTTTTAAATACCTCGCTCACTGCCAATCCGCGACGCGGTTTCCCGATCGGGCCCGTCGTGACCAGATCCACTTCAGAATCCGCCACCGGACACTCCCAGTGAATCTGAACTCCTGCGTCCAGCGCTTGGGTCTTCAAGCTGACGTCGAGCGATTCAGGTTCCGTCCCTCGCTGGATCACATAGAAGAGATTCGCATCCCCTTCCAAGGCGTAGGTCCGACCTCGGTCATCGATCCCCGTTGCCTTCCGAAAGGGCCTCGCCTGAAACGTCGGCTGAATGCCCCATTCCTCCAGCTCTTCCAAAAAGTCGCGACCGTTGAGCCAGTTTTCGACTCCCTGGAGATCACCATGGAAGCGCGTTCCACAGTCTTCCCGCCGCTCGAAGACGTCCACCTCCGCGCCTCCCCGAGCCAGAGCGATCGCCGCCGTCAGCCCTGCCGGTCCGGCCCCTTTGATGCGAAACGCGCCCATCACTGATTCTCGCGAAAATACCTCCGCCGCCACCGACGCAAAAACTGACGCGTCTTCGAGGTCGGATAGCGATCGCGTTCTGAGTAGATCGTTTTCGGGAAACCGGAAATGGCCCGAGCCGCTTGTTTACCAGATGTTACCGTGCTTTCCACGGCCCCCACATTAATCCCATTGTCGATCCAGTCACCAGCCAAAACCAAATTATCAAATCCAGACTCTTCCGCGCGCATCCGGCGCTTACTGCTTCCGGGAACGCTCAAGACGTAACGATCCGCCGGATTGATGTTCGCTCGAAAATACTGGGACTCGAACGCGCCTGCGCCGAAATCCGCCAGAATGCTTTCGTCAAACTTGCCATCGGCATCGACCGCATTGGGCCACAGTTTCCGAGCGTGATCTTCCAGGAATCGACGCGCCAGCTCCTTGACGCGTTCGCGCTCGCGCAGAGGAACATCCTCGCCCTCAGTGTCTTGGGAATCTCCTAACGAGTCGAGCAGATAGGCGAGATGGCCCACTCCAGGCGTCGCGGGAAGGTTCTCGCGCTTCGCCACCTGGTCATAGTCAGCCCAGGTATCGACCGGTCGTCGAAACCCCAGCTCGATCAACGGGTGAACCGATTTCCAACCCAGTTCTTGAACCGTTTTCCGAATCCAGAGCTGAACGTTGAGCGTCTGAATCGTCTTGATCGAATCCGACCGCCCGGACTCCAGCATCAACGCCCAACGCTGATTGTTCTGCACCAGCTCGGAGCAAATCGGCGGCAGCGCACCAATCGGTATCGCCAGAACCACCGCATCGAAGTCGACTCCCTGCTTGAGGATCACGTCTTTTTCCCAAGGTTGCTTGGGCATCCAGCCACTCTCCAGGTCGATGTTCTTCTCGGCATGAAGTTGACGGAGAACCTGTGCCTGCTCCGGCTGGATGGCGTCATATTTCGGTTCACTCGGCCAGCAGTGTAGCTTGCCGTGAGGATCCGGAACTTCGATCAACGGATCATAATCTGCCACCGCGCCTTCCTGCATGTCCACCTGTTGGGAGAGGCGAACCGTATCGATCTTTCCGCCTCGGACACTCAAATGCTCCGCCTTATGGAAGAAGCGAAACTTCACCCCGCGCGCCTTGAGCGCTTCATACAGCGGGGTGATGACCGTCTCCCCCATGCCCGCCTGCATTTTCCAGACGAAGGCCCCGCGATAGTCTAAAAACAGCCGCAAGGAGAAGCGAACCGCCACCCCTGCAGAAAGACAACGCTCACTGTCACGCACCGGATGATAAGCGATCGGCACCGCATACAGAGCACGCATCAAGGCGGAATCCGTCACCATCTTCCCTCCCCCATGCTTCTCCACCCACTCGCTGAACTCATACTGGTCCAGGCAATCGAACCCTTTCATAAACGCCCCTTCCAGGAGAATCCCACGGACAATCGCGCTGGCGAACTTCACTTCCGTCAGGAAATGCCGCCGCTCGTCTTGGTCCAGACCGTTGGCCAGTTCTTCGCTCTCCACGCCCAGTTCATCCAGCGCCCAGAGAATGCTCCGCTTCGCCCGCCGACTGATCGGCGCATCCGGAAACTGGTTCGCGATCTCGTGGGCCAGTTCGGCGGCATTGCGAGGATCTTCCACGATCGCATCGATCCTCCGCAGGACCCGAATCGCAAAGCGCACCACGCGCGGGATCGGTCGATCCGCATTGCCGAACAACAGGGACGTGTCCGAGTCATGAACCGCATCGACCCGATCCCGTAGCCAAGACAGCATCAGCGTCATCAACGTCCAAATCGTGGGGCCTACGTCATCCGCACGACTGCAATCACCAGGCATCGTCTCCTCAGACTCCGGCATTTCGAAATCCCAGGACTGCCACGCGCCATCGATTTCTTCCATGAACGAAAAGGTCGATTTCTTCCCTTCACCGAAATTATTCCGCAGCGGCTGAAACGCGGGATCGAGCACTCCGTTCGGGTCCGGAAAACAAGTCGCGATCGCGTCGCCCGGCCCCCGATTCAGCTCCTTGAAGCAGTCATCCAGCATGTGAAACGCATTCTCATAACACCCCGCCAGATAATGAATGCCATGTTCCAGGCTGCGATGCATCACCGTCCCATCCGGAGCCACTTCCGAAGTCCGGCCACTGGCGCACTTGCCTCCCAGACGCCATCCCATTTGATAAACAGTGACGTCAGCCGGTTGCGGATTCGCGGGATCCGTCAGGTAAAACGCGGTCGTCAAACCGCCCAGCCCTCCTCCGAGAATGCTGACCTTCGGTTTGGAATCGGATGATGAAGAAGATGAATGGGTCATGAATCTGAGAGTTGTCACAGGCCCCGGCCAGTCCCAAGAGCGCACCATTTCGAAAGGGGAACCACCTGCCAAGGCCTGCCCCTGCCGCCAACCTCCCGGACCAGTAGCAGGGCCCCCGGGGAAGTCTACCCCGGAAACCCTGCCCGATGAATCAGCATCCTACTCTGCCCTACCCTTGCCCTTACTATGAATGCGTTGGTCCCCATGGTTCATTGAGGTGCGAACATCGGTGGCATCAATGATGCCAATACTGGCGCCCGTAAAAAATTGGTCGAATCGTGTCGTTTGAGGATGAGTTTTGGGTGACCGAAACATGATCTGCCTCCTTCTAGGAAGTCCCGGCGGAAAGGTGACAACAAATCGCACAATAATTTTTCAGATCCCTCACGGCCCTCTCCGCGATGTATCAAAACACCTGCCGGAGTTCAGAAAGAAGAAGGCTGAGCCGTAGTCCGAAGGAGCGACTCAAGGCGGACATCCTGTTGGTTGCGATGCGCTTGTTCGGCTTTGTCCCGATATTATTTTGTCGACGAGTAAGGCCATCTCAACTACTGTGGTGGCGGACCGTAATCGCGGTGCGAGATGTAGCTCTTTCCTCTATTCTCACCTCGTTGCTGCACCAGTGCGACGGTGCCCTTACGGCCGCGAATCTTGAAGTGCCAGGTGGAGGGGCCGCCTTCCTTGCGAAACGCAAACTCCACTGCACCAAGGGTGTCTGGGAGAGTGCCAACCCCAGAGGCAGTAAGGAGCTTACGAAGAATATACGTGGGAACGGCAGTCACCCTGTAGAACTCCCAACCATCCTTCCTCCATACAGGCTTCTGAGTATCATCCTTCGCAGTAGGATCGCTCCGTTCAACTTCCTTCGCTGCGTTCTCAATTAATTCTTCGCTAGCTGCGCCTTCCTCTGCTTGGGCGGAAGGCTCGATTGTATTCTCTTCCAGCTGCGCCGCAATCTCGTTGCCAGCAACTCTCGCAGACGCGAGACGGTATCCATTAATCCCAAAGATGAGTAGAACTATAGCGGACCCTGCTGTGGTTACCGCCAAATTGGCAGGAAGAAGCCCTTTAGACATCTCGTAAGTTTCGGCTGTGAAAAGTTGCCCGGAAAACGGTGTTACCAACACAGCCACGAACGGGACATACGGTAAGATTGAGATCAGTAGGAGGACACTGCCACCAGCAATGGCAATGAACTGCTCAATCTTTGAGAGCTTTGCCGCTCTCAGGACCTTTCTTCGTTCTTCTGGTATTTCCATGGCAAAAAGGTAGTTTGGAGAGTCGAATTCTGGAGTAAAGGTCAATGTAGGGTATCTTGCAATCGACGTTCAAGGTCTGGCACCAGCTACGGGCGGTGCTCCTTCAACTGCGGGTTAAAGGTTGTAGTTACGGAAAGCATTTCAACTCGGGGCCGGTAGCCGGTTGTCCAGCACCGCCCTTTATTGTTCGCCTTCTTGGATGTCATCTTAGCCGCATGGCTTGAAGAGTTTGAACCAGCAAACGCAATCCTTGGTCGAAACCTGCACCAGAGTCGATCCGTAAGGCATTGAAACCTGTCAGGGGCCGTAGAGACCCTGGAATAGCTTCGGGGCTTGGAATCCCAGCTCCATCGACTACGACTGGAAGGACATGGGCCGAGTTCTGGAACGCTGTTTCGAGCGAGAGTCGAACGTAATCATTTCGCTGATCAAGTCTACGCTCCCCTGAAACACTTGATGCACTCAGCCATTGCGGTCCAATCAGTGCGACGACTGAGGTCTGAGCATGAATCTCACGTCGCAATCGCTCAATAATAGCGTCAGCTGCTACCCCTGTATTCGCGATCTCATCGGAATGATTTATTGTCGTATCAGGGAACTCCTTCTTAATTTCCTGGACAATCAATCGCGCCAATTCTGGGATGTCCGTAACGCGGAAGACTATATTGATGTTTTCCGCACCTTCGCCTTGAAGTTGGTGTGCATTGCTGATCGGAGACTCCGGCAGCACGTCTGAATAACTGTTCCTTATCGTATCGAGGAGCACAGATAGATCATCATTCCATCGCTCGTGCCTGAGGCTCGGTGCGTGGATCTCGGTAAGAAAGCGAAGTGGGCGCGGAAGGGCTCGTGCAGCCGGGAATTCACTTCGATCAATGAGGATGGGTATCACGGGAATGCCCGCGTGATCTGCGATCACCAACTCAGTGCGCACCCAATCATTCTGATCAAATAGTCGAGGCTTCCTGAGAAATCGCTTTCCTTCCCATCGATTCCCAATCACGGCAATTACTGTAGCCGTTTCCGTGAAACTCGCCCGAATCACCTTTTCAAAATTTTGTCCAGGTTTGATGCGATCCACATCTTTGAACACGCCGTCTGCTCCATACTCAGACGCTAATGCATCGTAGATTCTTCCAGCAGCAGCCGGCTCATCATTACGTCGATAGCTGATGAAGATCTGTGACATTTGTCTTTTTTTCCCTTTCCTAGGCGAACATGTGAATCATTCCACTCAGAGTCAATTACCAAGCCGCTTTATAAGAAGGATGGATTCCGATATCCAGCCGAATTGGGGATAGCTGGAAGAGGATTCGTTTTGCATGCTCCAGCGGGAACAATCGGAATCCGGAAATCATTGTTATTATAAATATTACAAACCAGAGAGGTTGCCTATGTCTTTCGTCAATATTTCTGGACGAAAGGTGGAGTTGCACCCACAAAATCATTTGGGATCAACCCTTCTCTCCCTATTATGAGGCTGTGCGAGATCTCCCTAAAACCGCAACGTGTGGCTCAGCGTAATCACGTCCCACTGCGACTGGAAATCGCCATTGAACTGGGGAACCTGGTTGTTCCGAATTTGCCGGTCGTTGTAGAAACCGGAGATGTAGGCGAGATCCCAGGACCCACGATCGGTCGCGTAACCAAGGCCCAGGCTGATCAGGTTGCGATCCGCCCCCGGGATGAGCGGCGTGTAGGTCGCTTCCGGGATCGGCGTTTTCGTAAAGAGATAGCCGAGGCGCACGGTGAGGCGCTCGTTCAGCTGATAGTCGATCCCGGTTCCCACACTGTAACTGTCGTCCCAATCCAGGATCACGCGGTCTGAGGGTAAGAGCGCTTGATTGACGCCAATGTTCAGCGGGACATCGTCATGGGTCGAAGTTCCCAGGTATTCGAAGTCGAACCCCAGGGTGAGAGCATCGGACAGCTCGATCGCGTAACCCACGGCATAGCTCCAGGGAAACTCCATCTCCGAACTGAAATCGCTCCGGTCCGTGAAGGCACCTTGAAGCGGCTCCGGCGTTTGGGTGATCGTGTAGTCACCTTCCAAATCCGTCGGAATCGAGAGACGCCCCGTCACCGCCAGCGTGTGGCGTTCCGCCACTTCCCAAGTCGCCCCCAACGTTGCTCCCACGCCCCATCCATTCGCATCGAACTCTTGTAGGCCGACCGGCGTTCCCGGACCCCCCGTCACCGCAATCCACGGATACTGCTGCTCCAGGTGCAGCTCGCTCCACATCACATTGAGCGCCGCGCCAAAGGCCAGCTTCTCGGTCGCTTGCCAGGCAATCGCCGGACTGAGATCCAGGGTCACGAGCGAGGCATCGTGCGGCAGGACATTCTGAAACACCCCGTCCCGTTTCCAGCGCATATCCACGCCATAAGGAGCACTCACGCCGAATCCCCAGGAGAACGGGGAATCGCCGATGTCGCCCCCCAGGTAAAGCCCCGCCGTGTACTTGATGGAATCCCCCATCGCCTCGGACGTCCCCACCAGCGACTGAAAGTCGACCTCCCCATACCAGAAGGAAGCCCCCACCAGAATCTCCGTTCCATCCAGTAAGGTCAGATTGGCCGGGTTAATCTGCGTCGCAGTGGGATCCGCCACCG
This sequence comes from uncultured Verrucomicrobiales bacterium, assembly GCA_964351855.1. Taxonomy (GTDB): domain Bacteria; phylum Verrucomicrobiota; class Verrucomicrobiia; order Verrucomicrobiales; family DEV007; genus JBCDHN01. Next base: position 550 of record CAYGQD010000076.1, on the reverse strand, counting down.
TGGCGAACTTTGACCCCATCTTTCCGGAGAGAGCCCCGGAATCCGGCAACGAGCGAAGTCCTTCCTGAGCGGTCAGCATCGCGGGGAGAAAGGTCCAACAGAAGAAGGCCGCGAGGGCGCAAACCTTCGCGGAAGAAGCGGGCAACGTTGTGTTCATGCGTGTGGTCGAAGGTTCCTGGTTTCAGAAGAACCTCTGTCATCCAATGGATCTCCCAGGAATCAAACCTGAAAGCAAGCAGAAAACGTCCGGCGTGACTGGATCTGGTGGGCAGAAAGAGGCTGTCGGAACCTTCGAATGCGGTCGATTCGATTCGTGCCAATTCGCGGTCATTCGTGCCCTTCGTGTCAAAACATTCTGAGTCCTGACAGTTGCAGGAGGTCTCACGCAGAGCCGCAGAGGCGCAGAGGATTTTCGTGATGGGCTCCATAGTTCTTCCTGAACATTCGTGTTCCTCTCAAAGAACTACCAGAGCAGGAACACGAATGGTCACGAAGGAAACGAATGGTCACGAATCGCACGTGCCACGCCTCTAGCCGTTTTCGACAGCCA
>CAYGQD010000075.1:0-29399 GCA_964351855.1 uncultured Verrucomicrobiales bacterium | reverse complement strand
GCCAATTTGAGCGCAACTCCCGCCATCATTCGCAGCGCGGTGCTTTATTGCCTCCGGCTCTGGAGCGGCAGCGAACTTCCCCTCAATGAGGGCCTGCTCCGCGATGTGGAAATCCGCCTTCCGGAATGCTTCCTCAACCCAGAGTTCCACGACGATCCTCTCCATTGCCCCGCCGTGGTGGGAGGCAATGTGGAAACCAGCCAGCGCGTTGTGGATACTGTGCTGAAGCTTTTCGGGATTCAAGCCTGCAGTCAGGGGACGATGAACAATTTCATCTTTGGCAACGAGAACTTCGGCTACTACGAGACGATTGCGGGCGGAGCGGGTGCTGGACCGACCTACCACGGGGCGAGTGGACTTCATACCCACATGACGAACACGGCGATCACCGATCCCGAAGTGCTCGAACAACGATACCCGGTTTGCTTGCGACGATTTGCGATTCGAGCCAACTCAGGCGGTGGGGGAAAATTTCGCGGTGGCGACGGCGTGATCCGCGAATACGAATTTTTAGAACCGTTGGAGGTTTCTTTGCTGATGCAGCATCGGATCGAAGCCCCCTACGGTCTGGAGGGTGGCCAACCGGGAAAGACGGGCCAACAAACCTGGATTCGCGGCAACGGTGAACGTGTTCCCCTTCCTGGCCATGCCGCGATTCAGGTGCATGCGGGTGATCGAATCGTGATCGAGACGCCCGGCGGAGGAGGCTTCGGCAAAGGTTGACACCGCTCGTCCGTTCCTCTTCGATAAGGGCATGATTCGCCTGCCCCTCGCCGCTGCACTTTTTCTACTGGTTTCGAGCCTCCACGCTCAACCCAATTTCCTCTTCATCACGGTGGACGACATGAGCTGTGACTCGGTGGGGGCCTTCGGCTGCGAATTGGACGATACCACGCCGAACATCGATCGTCTGGCGGCTGAAGGTTTGTCCTTTGACCACGCCCATGTCGTTGTCGGGAATTGCTACCCATCCCGCAACGTGATGTTCAGTGGCCGCTATCCTCACAACTCGGGGGTGGAAGGCTTTTATGCCGTCAAACCAATCGATTACCTCGTACTTTGTGACTTGATGCAGGCCGGTGGATATTATGCAGCCATTCGCGGAAAAGTCTCTCATTCCACCCCCTATCAGCCATATGCCTGGGATGCTGACCTCACCATCCTCCCGGATGGCTCCAAGGCGGATATGAAGAACGCGGAATCCTATTATCGTTCGATCAAGACAGGAATTCAAAACGCCACCTCCCAAGGCAAACCGTTCTTCATCAACGTCAATATTTCAGACCCTCACAAACCCTTTTGGAAGCCGGGAGACAAGAATCCAGCCTCAAAGATCTACACGGCAGCCGAAGTTCCGGTCCCCGGATTTCTCCCCGACGATCCGGCGATTCGCGAAGAACTGGCGCTCTACTATACGTCGGTTCGGCGGGCCGACGACTGTGCCGGGGCCATTCTCCGCGCGCTGGAAGAATCTGGTAAAGCGGAAGAAACCATTGTCATGTTTCTCTCTGACCACGGGATGCCCCTCCCCTTTGCGAAAACTCAACTCTATCATCACAGCAGCCGAACGCCTCTGATCATCAAATGGCCCGGGGTGACCAAAGCTGGGACCCGAGATACCGAACACTTGGTCTCGGCGGTCGATCTGCTTCCGACGTGGCTCGATATGGCGGGCATCGCTCATCCGGATGGTTTGGACGGACGTTCCTTCCTGCCCTTGGTCCACGGAGAGAAGCAGGAAGGCTGGGACATGGTCTTTAAAGTTTACAATGAGAACTCCGGCGGCCAGCGGGCCCCCATTCGCGCGATCCAAACCGAGCGTTTTCTCTACCTTTTCAATCCTTGGTCCGATGGTCAACGCCAGTTCAAAACCGCGACCCAAGGAACCGTGACCTATAAAACCATGCAGAAGCTGGCGAAAGACGACGACCAGGTCGCGGCTCGGCTTCGGCTCTTTGACTACCGAGAGCTAGAAGAGCTCTACGACATCCGGAAAGATCCGAACTGCCTCACCAATCTCGTCGCCAATCCCGAGCATCGCGGAAACCTGGAGGAACTCAGTCAGCAACTCGGCGAACAACTGGAGAAAACCGGTGATCCGGTTCTCGCCGCCTTCCACAACCGCACGATCCCAGTGGAAGTCGAGGCGTTTATGGCCAAACAGGAAGCCGAATCCGCAGAAAGGCGAGCCCTCCGTAGGAAGGCTCGCCCGAAAGAATCTCAGAAGGCGAAAGTTCAGTAGTTGGCTTGAATCGCCTGGTCCAGTTCCGCTTTCGCCGGAGCACCGGTGAATCGCTTCACAATGCGTCCGTTTTTGATCAGGAGAATCGACGGCGTTTTCCGGATGTTGTAGTAGCTGGCCAGGTTCGGGCTTTGATCGACATTCACTTGGTAAAATTCCGCCTTGCTGTGGGTTGAAGATAGTTGATTGAACGTGCCCTCAAAGCTGCGGCAGGAAGAACACCATGGAGCCGTGAACTCGACGACCACCAGTTTGTCCGCATTCAGCACCTTTTGACGAAAGTCGTTCTGGCCGACCGAACCCGGTGGTTTCGCTTCTAACAGCGGCGTAGACAGGAAGATCGCAGCCATCGCCAGGAGCGGAATGAAACTGAGATTGAGCGTCTTTTTCATGATTTAAGAGGAAATTTGGAAGTTGACTTACAGGCGAAAAAACAGTGTTCTGAGCCTTGCATGAACCTCAGACGCCTCCTCCCCTCTCTATTTGCGCTAGCTCTGCCGTTTCTTTTGAGCAGTTGCGGCATGGCCCGCGCCCCAGTGAATGCTGCTGCTGGAATTACGAACTCGGTCCTTCATAATCCGGTTGGAACGGCTGCCGGCTTAGTGCGTGCAGGAGTTGGCACAGGGCGTGCGGTTACCGCCGCTGGAGCCAATGCCGCCAATCGGGCAACCCGAGTGACCGCTGAGATTGCACCTTACGCAGCGACCGCAGCTTCGATTTTGTCTCCTCTACCATAAGGTTTGCGGGATTCGTTCCGTTTCGCTTCAAATAACGAGTTGCAGCGCCCGTCGAAGGTTTCTATTGTCCTATAACCCTCAAACTCGGGTTCAACTAACTCAAACCTCCCACCCAACATCGCATTTTCGATATGCAGAATAAACACCTAAAAATCCTGGCTTTGGGAGCTGCCTCCAGCTTGATCGCTGGTTCGGCGCTCGCACAAGACGACGAAAAAATTGACTTCGGCACCCAAATTTACCCTATGGTCAAGGGAAGCTGCGTTCAGTGCCATCAACCCTCCTATGAGTCCACCGTGAATGGCCGCACGCGCGTCAAACGGCCGAAAGCCGATCTCGTTATCACGAACAAAGAGGAATTCCTCAAAGGTGGCGAAAGCGGCCCGGTCATCGTTGCTGGAAAGCCGGACGAAAGCGAGTTTCTGCGCCGCACCCGCCTGCCGATCGATGATGATGATCATCAGCCACCGGAAGGGAAAGCTCCTCAGTGGACCGAAGCTGAAAAGGATCTCTTTGCGAAGTGGATCGAACAAGGTGCCGAATTTGGCGACTGGGCCGGGGATTCCGAGCCTCAAGTGGTCAAAAATATCTGGGACGGCGAAAAGACCGAAGGAAGTGATTGGTCTGGCAAAGAGCTCGAAGAAGGCCAAGTCCGTGTTTTCGACGCTGATGGCAACATCACCGTGAAGAGCTAAAGACCAAAAGGGACTTCACATCCTGAAACTTTTAAACCGGGTTGGCGAACATCGCCAACCCGGTTTTTTTGGGTAGATAGCACTGTCTCTGGCAAAATTTTACTGGTGGGAGGAGACGATCTACGGTTTCCTCATCGCCATGAAGTCTCCTGGTTTCCTTCTTTCCCTGCTCGCAATTTTCAGTCTCAGCGAGATCTTCGCCGACGAATCAACTCTCAAGCAGGAAGGCCGAGTTGCCTTTACCGAAGGACCAGCCTGGCATTCCAGCGGGAACGTCTATTTCACCGATATTGAGAACAACCGGATCATGCGGCGGGATCCTTCCGGGCAGATCCAACTCTTCCGCTTTCCGTCCGGGCGAGCCAACGGACTGCATTTCGATCAGGAAGAGCGCCTCCACGCCTGTGAAGGAGGTCGGGAAGGCGGCAACCGACGCATCACGCGAACCGAACTCGATGGAACCATTACGGTGCTGACCGACAATTATCAGGGTTCCAAATACAACTCGCCGAATGACCTGACTCAGGATTCAAAGGGACGAATCTACTTCACGGATCCTCGCTACGGAGATCGGGACGACATGCAAATACGGGATGAAACCGGGAAGAAAGTCGAAGGCGTCTATCGGCTCGATCCCAACGGTTCTGTCACCCGCATTCTCACGCACGAAGTCCAGCGTCCCAACGGCATCGCCCTTTCCCTGGATGAGAACTATCTCTTCGTCTGCGACAACATGAATGACGAGCCAACCGGTAATCGGAAGCTCTGGCGATTCGATCTCCGCTCAGGCACTCCGGATCTATCGAGCCAGAAGCTGCTTTTTGACTGGGGAACGGATCGCGGGCCGGATGGGATGACCGTCGGTCCCGACAACCTGCTTTACGTCACGGCTGGGTTCAATTTCCCTGATCTCCCGAACCAGACTTCGCTCAAATACAAAGCGGGAGTGTATGTGCTGACGATGGAGGGAGAACTCGAGCGGACGATTTCCGTTCCCATCGACATGATCACGAACTGCACCTTTGGCGGCAGAGATGGAAGGACTCTCTTTATCACTGCCGGACACAAACTCTGGAGCATCGACATCGAATCCGCGATCCCCAAAGCCCGGCGGGTGATTCCCTGATGGGATAACTGCAACCTCGACAAATCAGCTCTCCAAGAACACCAAGAAACGGTCAGGAGCAGCGTCCGTGAAGCTGAAGCGGGGCTCGATGGCAAGCTCCATGATGATCTGTTCTTCTTCAACCACTGGAGTGGTTGCCAAAGTCCAAACTTCGGAATCGGGCTCCGAATGAAACACCTTGTCTTCGGCTGGCGGGGCCACGCTTTCCGTGTTTTCGTTGAAATCCACACGAAAAACTTGGGGTGCAGGAGCGCCATCGCGAAAGACCATCTGAATAGGAGTTTCTTCAACGGTTGAACTGGTTGAAAAACCGACTTCGCTTGAAATCGCGGCTTCTTCGAGGTTCCATGCTCGAATTTCTGCTCCGACCATTTCGAGAGCCTCCGTCATCGACACCGGGTCAGCCGCCTCCGTAAATTCTTGCCTCAACAGGTCTGCGGAAGGGTTGAAGCCCGCATCCACGGTCAGCGGAGTGGAATCAGGAAGGTCAATTGGCCCCGCCGAGTAGAGAATTCGCGATTCTAGAGATTCCAGAAGCATCTTGTCCGAGCGTTGTTGCTTGCTATTTTTCATGGCATCTTTTGTTTGCGATCTCTGGAAAATCTAGATTAGACAAAATCGTATTTTTTGCACCCGTTTTTTTAAGGATACTTTACCATTTTTGGGAGGACCTTTAATTGGGGACGATCATCACTCCTGAGCTTCTGCCTTTTTCTTTTTCTGGGCTTTTACGGCCTCAATCAGCCGTCCAAGACTATTTTTCTCAATACTCACCTCTTTGGCTTCCTGATTGAGCGAGAAAACGACGCCAAATTCGACATCATCCTCTCTCTCAAGCGGAGATTCCGGGCGCGCGAAGCGATCTCCAGAGTTCGCATTCGATCTCAACTCGTCCCAACTGTTCGCACCCAGACGGTTCTCAAGTTCATCCAACGCGAAGACAACTCTGGAGGATTCTCCCGGGTTGACTTCCAAATCATCGGAAACTTCAGGTCGCACCGCTTCGGACCGTAAAACGAGAGAGGGCTCCGCCCGAGCAGAAGGAACGAAAGTTTCCCGGGACCACGCCTCATCCGCTCTTTTCACCGGAACGGCTCCCGGAGGAGTCAGGGCGACGGGTTCCTCGATCCAAACTTCCTGAGAAACAACTTCTTGAGCAAAAAAACGGACCACCAGCGTCACCCCAACCACGCATCCGGCCAATAAAAGCAAAGGCTTGATCCCCATTTTTGGAGTTTGCCGGAGAATTCGCGTTTGTTCCAGCTTTTTGCGTGAAACCATGCGCAACGATTGCCAAACCAAGCATAGGCAAAGCTCATTTCGGCCTGGAGATTGGGCTTCGATGAATCCACGCACTTGCCGAGTTCTAAGCACCATCTGTTTTCAAGCGGGCATGATTTCGATCATCCTCTCCATCGCAGTTTGGTGGTTTCTCAACGATGACCAATCCGAGCAACGCGCCCACGCCGAGCGCTTCGGAATCTTTATCGGCCTCTGGGCCCCAACCCTTCTCATCCTTTCCAACCGATTTGATCGCTTCGCCGACAAAGCCGCTTACACGCCGGGTTACTACGCGGAAGCGCATCGCGACAACAGCGGAATCGACGAGGTGAAGAACGAGGAATCTTAAGAGCCTGTCTTCCCGGCACCTTCTTCACCCGCCGGTCACTGCTGTCGACTCATTTGGAGCATCTGCTCTTTAAGAACGAGAAACTGGCGATTTCCAGGTTGGAGCTGAACGAGGCGATCAGCATAATTGGCCGCAGTCACGAAATCGGCGGCGTCTCGACTGACGGCAACCAACCCCATGAGGTATTCGACATTCGATGGCTCCAGTTCCACCGCTTTTTTCAGTTGCGGGAGCGCTTCCTGATAACTCGCCGTTTGATTGAGGCCAATTCCCAAGAAATACCGCAAATCGCCGCGTTCGGGAAGGAGTTCCACCGCACGGGCAATCCGCTCCATGCCCGGCCCGTATTGCTTCGTCCGGATCAAAAAGCGCCCCAGCGCTTCGTGCGCATAGCCATCGTTCGGCTGCAGGTTGACACCTTCCTCTAAGATCGGAGCCGCTTCGTTGACCCGACCGGATTGAAAATAGAACTCCGCGAGGTTGATTCGCGCGGGAACAAACCGGGGATCGATTCTTATCGCATTCAGATACGAAGCTTCCACTTTCTGGGGCTGGTTTTGCTTCTGGTAGAGCAGCGCCAAGGTCATGTGCCCTTCCGGAACATCGGCAACGGATTGCTGAGCCTCAATATATTCGTTCGTTGCCGAATCGAGCGCCTTGAGATCTTCCAACTGAAAAAGCCGACGATCCAGATCCGCCAACGCTCGGGCCGCTTCGATCCGGACCGCACGAATCGGATCATGAAGCAGGGGAGCACCTTTCTTGGCTCGTTCCGAAGGAGTGATCCCGGCGAAGTCCAAGCGCGACACCGCGTGATGCCGCACGATCGGATCCGGATCTGCCAGCCTCGCCTCAATCGTCTTCATAAAGATCTGCGAGGGGTTTTCGACCAGGAGATCTAACGCCGCCGCCCGGGCGATCCCCGGCGCATCGGACTGGCTGGAGAGACGCACCAGCTCTTTCTCCCAAACTTGGGGATCACGATGCCCTTTCACTAACAGCTCGCTATAATGCGGGCGCGGCTTCTTCCCCCACCAGCCGTGGAACGCATCGGTCGCCCAAGTCGCGTCTTGATCGACATGACAGGTGTTACAGGCATTCGGCGTCCCGAACGATTTGCTCAAATCAGGACGAGGAATCCGGATACTGTGATCCCTCCGTGGATCGACTCCCATATAGGTCTTGTGGGGCATGTGACATTCTACACAAGACGCGCCCGTGGAACCCATTGGGTGAAAATGGTGAGCCGGAGTATCGTAGAGAGCAGGCGTGTGGCACCGGCTGCAGAGGGAATTATCTTGCGCATAGGTCTGCATCGTATGCGGATGATGGCAATCCGAGCACGTTACGTCGCTATGATACATTTTGCTCTGAACAAAGGAGCCATAAACGTAGACTTCTTCATCGATCTGCCCATCCCCGTGGTAGAGCACCGGATCGAGAACACTCGGCAAATAGGAATCCAGCAGTTCCTGTCCAAACAATCGCTTGGGTTGGAGAGGCTGGCGGTGAGAGTGACAGGGGGCACAGGTTTGCACTTCGTTGTGATTCTCCAGCGGCTTGGTCCGCTTCGGCTTTCCCGTCTCCGGATTGACCGCCCAAGCACCACCGTCTTTGCGCAGATCGACCAGGAGTCCCATGTTTCCGGTGGGGTCTTCTTCAACGGTCTTGGTCGGATCGCTCAACGCTTCAGCCCAGGCCACATGCTGCGAGCCCGGTCCGTGGCAGGCCTCACACGAAACATTCATTTCTGACCAGGTCGTATTGTAGGTATTCGTCTCCAGGTCATAGTTCTTCGCCAGATTGGTCGAGTGACAATCCGCACACATGTAGTTCCAATTGAAGTGCCGCCCCGTCCAGTGCAGCACGTCGTCCGGCGGAATTTCTTCATCGGGATAAAGATGATACCAGCGCTGCCCGCCTTCTTCCGCCGGTCGGGAATCCCAACAAATATTGAGTGCCTGCAACCTCCCTCCGGGAAAGGGAATCAGATATTGCTGTAACGGAGTGATTCCGAAGGTGTGGGTGACCTGAAAGTCTTGCCGTTCTCCGTCCGAGTTCTCCGTATTGACCCAGAATTCCTCTCCCTTTCGGAAAAATCGCGTTTCACGGCCAAAATGGACAAACGTGGTTTCGAAATCTGCCAGGACCGTATCTGGAGTGGCCAGCATCATCGCCGCATGGTGATGCGATTTTGTCCAATCTTCATAGGACTGCTGATGACACTGTTTGCAGGATTGAGCCCCAACGAAATCGCGGCCTTCAGAAGGGTCGCGAACCGGAGGCTCGAACAGCGCATGGAGCACTTTGGCTTGATCCGGGGTCCGGGTGGCGTCGGAGGGTTCCGGAGTTTCGTCTTTCTTACAAGCTGCGAAGAGAAGGCTGAATAGAATCAAAAAAAGCGGGGGAGGTCGCATTGCGCTTACCCTAGCCAAAACCTGGCCGTGAGCAACCTTCCTTCCCACCTGATCCGAAACCTCTTCTGCAGTTAGGCTGCCTACTCCTGTTCCAGAATCACTCGAAAACCCGTCTCGTAATTCTGATGGCTGTTCGGATCTGCCAGCAGGCGGTAACCCAGGGCCAAATTCGTATCCTGTGCCCGATTCCAACTTCCTCCACGCAGAATTTTGAAGCGCGTTCCTACACGATCCGCTTTCGCCGTCGCATTCTCCTGCTGCTCACGATTAAACGCATCGAGCGTATACCAGTCCCGACACCATTCCCACACGTTTCCGCGGACGTCGTGGAGACCAAACCGGTTGGGCTCCAAACTGCCGACCGGTTGGGGGCCTTGGCGTTGTGACAGGTGGCTCGTGACACCGGTGGCAAGAGGGGTACCGGCGGCAAAAAAGGTCCACTGCTGATCCGTCGGTAAATGGTAGCGATAACCATCAGGGACAAAGCCTTGCCCTCGTTCGGCAATGGTCAGCTTTTCGCAGAATTTCAGCGCTTCATTCCAAGTGATGTTGTCCACGGGATACTGCGGTCCGAAAAACTGACTCGGGTTCTTGGTTGAGATCTGCTCATAGGCGGACTGAGGCGTCTCGGTCGATTCCACCCAGCAGCCAAGGCCGTCAATCCAGATCATCCGTTGTCCGAGCCCGTTGGTGAAGTCCTGTCCAGGTTTGGGCATCGGATCATACTGAAGCTGCGAACTCAGTTCCACATGATTCCCGGATGTGACCAGACCACTGACCTCCCGGGTGCTATAGCGCTCCTTGCGCAACTGGAAACGGTGCTTTCCCGGAGCCATCTGCGTCACCAGAAGCGGCGTCTCTCCCAGCGACTGATCCTCCCACCAAACTTCCGCCCCCTCGGGATCGGTCGTAATTTGCAACGAACCGTATTGGAAGACGAAATGGGCTTGGTTCGGGCTTTCCGGAGCAACTTGGAAGGCCAGGTGAACATCTTTGAGCCTGGGCCGGACGGCATACATGTCGTGACGGCCTTCGAGCAACAGCGTCGACAACGGAGTGACTTCGCTATCTTCGCCGATGATCCGTTTCGCCCCGCTGTAGATGGTAGCCCCCGGAGGGTCACTGGTAATCATGACCGACTGACTGGACCAGCTTCCATGCCCCTCAGTGACGGCATCCCCTTTGACGCGATACAAGAGCCTCTGATCCGGTCCCGCACGATGCCGAAGCACCACTTCATAGGCTCCCACCGGAAGTTGATCCACCTGGATCGGAGTCACCCCCGCTCGACTTGCAACCTCCTGGTGCTGCCCTTTGACCCACACCTCAGCTCCATCCGGATTGGAAGTGATCTTGAGACTTCCCTCCGGAAAATCTTGCTCCACCTCAGTGATCATTCCATCCGCCAGGGTGACATCTCGAGAAATCGTCGGCCAGCCCGGTCGGTTGATGGCGAGACGATAGGTGCTCACCGGCAGATCCTTGACCTTTCCCGGAGCATTACCACTCGCGACCAACTCATACATGTCGTCTCCGGTCTCAGCATAAAGTTCATAGCGGGCGGGCTGCGTCGTCTGAATGTCCAGCACACCGCGAACGCGAGTGAGACGAATCGGCTCCAATTCTCGAATGCGATCCGCCACGACTTCGAACGTCGCCTTCTCATGCCGGTAACCCGGACGATCGATGCTGACTTCATAAAACCCCGCCGACAAATTGGAAATCGCCAATGGCGACTCACCGCCGTGGGTTTCATCGGTGTTTAAGTTCTGAATCGCTATCTTGGCACCGGAAGGTTCTGTGGTGATCGAAATGCCTCCAACGCCGGGTTCGGCTTCCTGATTGGAGTTGGGCATCGCCTGCTTTTCCCCGTCCACGCTTTCCGAGGCGCCCGTAAAAGACGCGACCAAGTCCAGCCCCGATGTGTTCGCGGTTTCCGTTCCTACAGGTGGAAGGTCGGCAGCCTGATCGGGCTCGATTGAGGAAACCTGCAAGTCACCTTCACCAAGTTGGCTTTGTCCCGAGCGGCTACCTCCCCACCAACTGACGACCGCAACGACTGCGATCAGTAGGAAAATGGGTACGCGCTTCCGCAGAGTCTGAAATCGAGGAGGCGGCGACTCACTCTTCGATGGAAGCATCACATATTCTGAATTCTCTTTCATGATCGCCGTTTTCTGTATTTACAATGCATGGACATGAAAGGCAAAGCTAAAAGTCCATTGCACTACTAGTTTTTGTCCCCAATCGGGAAAGAGTGACACCCGCAATGCCACGGAGGGAAGCTGAACAGGCCGCAAAGCGAGCTTTCTCTTTGGTTGGGTTACGAAATTGTAACAGGCTCTCGATCAACGAATGGTTGACCAACCGTAATTCTTTCGAATGTTCCAGAACTATGGAACTAAACGAAGTTGTCACCGGATTTGGTGCCCTCGCTCAACCTGCCAGATTGCAGGTCTTCCGCTTGCTGGTGAAAGCTGGTGACGAGGGAATGTGCGCAGGAGATCTCTCCCGGGAAATGGGCATTCCCAAGAACACCATGTCGTTTCATTTGAAAGAACTGGTCAACGCCAAGCTGATTTCCTCCGAGCGCAACGGACGCTCAATCACCTACACTCTGCATAAAGAGGGCATTCGCCAACTGTTACAGTTTCTCATGGAGGACTGTTGTCAGGGCCGGCCAGACCTCTGCTTTCCTGACGCCTGCGCCGAGGATTCCTGTCTCTCTCAGTAACCAAAAACCCTCACTTTCAACAAACCAGCGATGAGCATTCGAATTGGAATTAACGGCTTCGGCCGAATTGGACGCCTCGGTTTCAGAGCCGCATGGGACAGTGAGGATTTCGACATTGTTCACGTGAATGACCCCAAATGCAGCCCCGAACTGGCCGCTCATCTTCTGGAATTTGATACGGTTCACGGTCGTTGGAGTCGAGAGATCGAAGCGGCCGATGATCACTTCTCCGTCGAAGGAAAACGGGTCGGTCTCAGCCAACACCGCCATCCGGCGGAGGTCGATTGGGCCGCATCTGGCGTCGATATCGTGGTCGAAAGTTCCGGGCAATTCCGAACGCCCGAGACGATTCAGCCTCACTTTGATCGCGGGGCAAAGAAAGTGGTCGTCGCCGCCCCGGTCAAAGAAGGCGCCCTCAATTTGGTGATGGGCTGCAACGACGATCTCTACGACCCAAGCAAGCATCATCTTATCACCGCCGCTTCCTGCACGACCAATTGCCTCGCTCCCGTTGTCAAAGTCGTCCACGAGCAGTTCGGTATCGAACACGGAATGATCACCACGATTCACGCTGCTACCAACACCCAGATCATCGTCGACGCCCCTCACAAAGACTTCCGCCGAGCCCGATCCGCGATCAACTCACTCATTCCCACGACGACGGGATCTGCGACCGCGATCACCATGATCTATCCGGATCTCAAGGGCAAATTGAACGGAGTCGCGGTTCGCGTTCCGCTCCTGAATGCCTCATTGACCGACTGCGTCTTCGAACTGAAACGCCCCACCACCGTTGAAGAAATCAATGACCAACTGCGCGCCGCTTCCCAGCAGGAACTGGCGGGGATTCTCGGCTATGAGGAGCGGCCTCTCGTCTCCACCGACTATACGAATGACCCGCGTTCCGGTATTGTCGATGGCCTTTCGACGATGGTGGTCGATGGCACTCAGGTGAAGCTTCTCGTCTGGTATGATAACGAGTGGGGCTACGCCAACCGCCTCATGGAACTGGTCGCGAAGGTCGCAGATTCTCTGCCGAACGCGTGAGCCTTTCTCAGCCGTCTTTGCGATGAACATCCGCGACTACGTCCTCGTCACGATCGCCTACTGGGGATTCACCATCACCGATGGCGCTCTCCGCATGCTGGTCCTCCTGCATTTTCACGGATTGGGATACTCACCCGTCCAAATCGCGTTCCTCTTTTTGCTCTACGAGTTTTGCGGAATCCTCACGAATCTCTTCGGCGGTTGGATTGGTTCGCGAGTCGGGCTTAAAGCAACGCTCTTCGTTGGGCTCGCGATCCAGATCAGCGCCCTAACGATGCTCTCATTCCTCGATCCGACTTGGGCGATTGCGCTGTCGGTTTCCTACGTGATGGCCTCACAAGCGCTCTCAGGAATTGCCAAAGACCTCACCAAAATGAGTTCAAAAAGCGCCGTGAAACTCCTGGTCCCCGCGAACCAGGATCCCTCTCAATCCGAGCGCCTTCTCTTCAAGCTCGTGGCCATTCTCACTGGCTCAAAAAACGCGTTGAAGGGCGTCGGCTTCTTTCTTGGGGCGATTCTCCTGACCTGGCTGGGATTCACCTATGCACTCTGGTCGATGGCCGGAGCGCTCCTTCTGATCCTCCTGGGCTCTCTGCTTCTTCTCAAAGGAGATATGGGCAAGACCAAAGAGAAAGTCGCGTTCTCACACCTCTTCGCCAAAAGCCGGGAGATTAATCTGCTCTCGGCCGCTCGTTTTTTCCTCTTCGGCTCTCGCGATATCTGGTTCGTCGTGGGACTTCCCATCTTCCTGACCGAGGTGCTAGGATGGAGTTTCTGGGAAACCGGGGCCTTCATGGCGGCATGGGTCATCGGCTACGGCATCGTCCAAGCCTCCGCCCCCTCCTTCATCCGACGCAAAGCCGGCGAGGAAATTGAATCAGGAGCACAAGCCGCCTTGATCTGGGGCATCGCCCTGGCCCTCGTCACCGCCGGAATTGCAACCGCAGTCGCCTTCGGAGTTTATCCCACGGTCACCATTCTCGTGGGGCTCGCCGCATTCGGCATCCTCTTCGCGCTCAACTCCTCAGTTCACTCCTATCTCATTCTGGCCTACACCGATGCTGACAAAGTCGCCCTCAATGTCGGATTCTACTATATGGCGAACGCCTGCGGTCGCTTGGTCGGAACCCTCTTGTCCGGCGTGGTTTACTTGAAACTGGGACTGGCGGGTTGTCTCTGGACCAGTGCCGGATTCATCCTGGCGGCGGCCTTATTGACGGTCGCCCTTCCCCGAAAAGCTCAGCTTCTTCCGGCCGAAACTCCAGCGACGTAAGGCGAGAGCCCAGACTCGATGGATAGAGCGAAGCGTCTGAGAATTCGCGGTTACCCTTTCTTGCTCGCCAAGTAGGCGACAAGGGATGCGAAATCCTCGATGCTCAAGGCGTTGGCAAGTCCGGGGGGCATCATGGAAATTTCCAACTCATGACGCTGGCCCACGTTCGCGGCTTTCACCTTGTGAATTTGGCCTGCGATGTCGCGAAGCTCGACTTCGTCACTGGTTTCGCCCGTGATGAATCCGGTGACCGCTTTCCCGTCCTTCGTCGAAATCATGACCGTGGCAAATCCCTGGGAAATCGACGCGTTCGGCTTCAGGATCGACTCGGCGATCTGTTCGCGGCTCAACACGGCACCAACCTGGCCCATGTGCGGACCTTTCAACGCCTGGCCAGATTCCGTGGTGTGGCAGGCGTTGCATCCCTGGCTCGTGAAGATCGCTGCGCCCTTCTTCGGGTCGCCCTTGTACGTATCAAGCGCGAGCATCACATCTTCGATCGACATTTTGCCGATTTCACCAGCTTTACCGGCGATTTTCGTGAGATCGACTTTCGGTTCTTCGTCTGCTTCCATCGCCACGGCGACAGGCTCGACTCCGGGCAAGGCCATGCGATAACGCTCGTTCAAGATCGCCAACGCCTGCTTCTGGTCGCCCTTGGCCGCTTGGTATTCGCCTAACAAGAACTGCTCAATTCCAGCAGAAGCATCCCAGGTTTCCCCGTGATAGAATGGCCCACGGGTATCGGGACGCGTTCCCCACCACCAAGAGCCGTCGTAGGGCTTTTCCTTCTGATAAAGACGCGCCAGCAGCTCGGTCAGTTCTTCACGCTGCATTCCTTGCGCGGTTTTCGCTTGAGCGAGGACAGCCTCCACCACCTTCGGATCGAACTGGTATTTCAACGCCCACAGTGCGCCTTGCCGATTCTTGCCGCCCAACGCATCAATGCAGGCATCCACCGAATCCAGTTCAGTGAGCGCCCTTACCGCAACATGGGGAACGATGATCGCGGAATTTGGATTGGCGTGAGGTCCCTCTTCGGTCGGTGCTCCCGAAATCTGTGGCGTGGTGTGGTGGACGACAAACTCGACCGAACCACCCGTCCCTGACGTGTCTGCCATCCCGATCGTCGCTTTAAATCGCTTGGCGCCATCCGGCAACTTGTAGACCATCGACGATGGGGCGTGAATCCCAACGCCCGTAGGACTTGCCGTTCCATCGTGCCGCTTCAGATCGTTCCCGGTTGGAGATTTGCCGTCCTTGATTTTGCCCCACCCTGCTTTGGCAGCTTTCCGCTTGGCTTTCTTGATGAGGGGAACCTCGGAACCGTCTGCCATTACCAGAATCGGATCGAACCACGAGCTGTGATCAAGGCCATTCCCGTCGCCGCCATCGGTGGTGTAGAGGTGAAGCGTATGAAAGCCTTCCAAGTCGATGTCGATATCCTGGGTTTCGTCTTTTTTGATGATCTTGCTACGGAAAACTGGAGGCTCGATCTTGGTCTCTTCCTTCTCAGGATTGCCCGGAGGATTCGCAACCGCCAGTAACGATTCCGCTGCCGAGGCATCGCCCAAACGACCTAACGAAACAGCGGCAGCAACCTGAACTCGGGGATCTGAGCTGTTCAGACCGTTGGCGAACACGTCGTTGCTTAAGCCGCTCAGTTGAGTCTTGCGATCCGTCGCAGCTCGCAACGCCCACTCCTTGACTGATGCATCGGATGCCAATTCGACCAGCGCCACATTCGCGCTTTCGCCGAGCAGTTGCTTGTAGGTGAAGATCGCCGCAACCCGGGAATCGAGCGAAGCGCCTTGGTTCTTCGCCATAGCCAGGAGGTCTTTCGCAGCAGAAGTTTCACCGCGTCCGAGCAACGCCTGTTGAGCATGGAGGCGCGCTTTGGCGCTGTCCGATCCGATCAAGCCAATCAATTCCGCGACCGAGGCTTGGGCCAGATCGGGAAACGGCTTGTAGGTCCAGCCTTTCGGGACAAATCGCTGAACGTAACCTTTTTCCGACGAACCTTTGTAACCCGCGCCGTCCCAGGCCGAAGCGTAGAGCACCGACGAACCATCACAATCGACGTCGGAAATTTGACCGACCTTGAGGAAGACTTCCGGTTCCTGAGTGAAGCTCGCGCCGTCCGGCGTCAGACGATGAATGTACAGCGTGCTTCGTCCCCAATCGCACATCATCGGCTGGTTATTGAATTTCTCGGGCCAACCCGGCTCCTGGAAGAACATCGATCCCGTTCCTGATCCGCCGCCCAAATCTTCCAACGCCGGCAAAATCTCGTCCGTGAAGTGCTTGAAATGCATCGGGTATCCATAATGCGCTGACTGAATATGATGGATGAAGCGTACGTTCCAGCCGCCACCGTCATTCGTGTTGCCCCGCGTGTAGATATTCATCAACGGGTCAATCGCGATGTCGTAAATGTTGCGCAGTCCGGTGGTGTAAACCTCCAACTCGCTGCCGTCCGGCCGAACCCGAACCACTCCACCGCCGAGCATCGTCAGTTCCGTGCCGTCGGTGCCTTTGGCTCCATGAATGCCGAAGTCGCCCACCGCGATGTAAATCCAGCCATCAATGCCCATGCGAATCCCGTTCGTGGTGTGATCCGCGCCACGATCCTGATTGTGCTTTGGCGGCCTGACGTCGCTGACGAGAATCTGATAGGGCCCGTCGGCGACGCCATCCCAATCCTTGTCCTCGAAGACCGAGAGATGCATTCCAGTCAGCTTTCCGGTCGACTCCGGAATCACGGTATGAAGCACGAAAAGTTGGTTCCCCACCGGAATCAGACCACGTGGATTGTCGATTTTGGCGAACTCGGTGTGAGAATCCGCGACGCCATCCTGATTTTCGTCGATCAAACGGATGATTTTGCCCTTTCCGGGCCCTTTGCCCAACGACCCCAGCATATCGACGCCGACAAAGACTTCGCCAGTTGGAGCCGCCGCGAGACAAGCTGGCGAAGGCGTCACATCGGGACCGGAAAACCGGGTCGACTCAAGTTCGTCAGGAAGTTGAGCCCAAAGCAGGCTGGGCAACAGAAACAGGGAAAGGCAAAAAGAACGGGTCATAGGCTGCGCTTAGTGAAGGCGTCGTTGAATTGGTTCAAAACGGCCAAAAGCCATCGCCCAGATCCTGAGCGGTGGCTTTTGGCTTAAAAATCGAGAAACTCTCAGGACATTACTCGCTTCCCAACGCCCACTTCATTCCGTTGGCGATGAGGTCGAGATATTCCTTGGTCTGCATCGTAGAATTGTGATGGCCGATCGTCGTCGACATCACCCGGCCCTCGCCATAGACATTCACCCAAATGCAGGCCTGTGGCTCTTTCGCCACACCGTTGCTGCCGAACGCCAGAACTTCGGTGCCTTCGAGAACTTTCTGCACGTTGTAGAGTTCCCCTTCAGGCGTCGTCCAGCCTTCAGGGAGATCTTTCGTCACCGGATGCGCGTTGCCGGACTCGGTCTTGTTCACCGTGATGGCCTTTTTCGGGCCGTGTCCTTTCGAACTCACCCCGAGAAACTCACACCAGGTCTTCTCTTTTCCCTCTTCCGCTTTCACATCCCAATGAAACGAATGCATCGTGCAGTGAATCGCGATGGCTGGTTTTCCAGCATGATGAACCGCAGCGACTGAGTCGATAAAATCGGTGTCGGTTTCCTTCGCATGGCAAATGTTGTAAACCACGATGTCGTATCCGTCGGCCCAACCTTTTTTTCCGAGGCTTTTCTTACAATCGGCCGCGTTTTTGTCGTGAATGATCGTCCATTCCACCGGCATTCTCGCGCTCACTCCCTCACTGATAATCGTCTTCTGATTCTCGTAGTCATGATAGCCTTCACCGGTCACCATCAGCGCCTTGACCGGCTTGGAATCTTTTTGCTGAGCAACAGATGCGACGGCCACCAACACAAGGGCGACCCCAACTTTGAGGAAATGAGAGGGTTTCATAGAAATGATCATCAAGGCCCAGACTTCGACTCTAAAACTAGATTTGGCTACGAAAAAACGAGAGCGGCGCTGCCGTGGCTCGTGATCAATCACGAACTGCCAGGTTCCGTATAGGCAAGTCACATTGGTTCGAATCCAACTGCAATCTTCAAAATGGGCAGTTACTGAAAAGCATTGAAATGAAGCACGAAACTCTAATTCGCTGGGCCTGCGTGGTTCTATCGAGCACTCAAGTGACCCCTGCAGCAAACCACGAACCGCCGCTGGACGAGATTCATCAGACAGAAGTATCCGCTTCGGTCGATCCTCTCATTGCACCTTCCCGATACCAACTCTGGATTCCGGCCAATGCGCCGACGATCCGTTGCCTCTTTGTGATCAATCAGCGCGCGGCCGGAAAGCACCTCTTTTTCCAAGACACGGAATGGCGCGCCCTCGCCAAACAAACCAACTCAGCCATGATGCTTTGCGAGTTCTACCTCATGGGTGCTGAAGACGCGAAACCCAAGGACATCCGCGAGGACTTCTATCGTTCCCGCCGCGCAAAGTCCCCACGCGCCTGGATTTGGCTGCCGGGACAGAAGCACTGGCCCAAGGGGATGGGCTTCGACAACAACGAAACGACAACTGACGAATGGAGAGTATGGGCGGCCAACGACGTCGTCATTCCATGGACGAAAGCGATCATTGAGCTTCGACTTCCTCAAAAGGCAGACTCCGGACCTGGCCCAGTCGAGTTGCGGGACCTTGAGATCGAAAAGGGCTGGCTCGGAGAGATCAAAACAGGGAAGACGGCATCCTATCGTGAGTTCGAAAACGAGAAGTCCACGGCTTCATGGCTCCCGAATGAGGCCATCGCGAAGGCCTGGAGCGAATTTTCGTTTCCTCCCAAGCACTCGTCCAAAGACCGTGCATCCTGACGTCGGAGATTGTCTTTCGCATCAGACTGTTGAAGAGGAAACAAGCCTTCAGACCGTCAGGAATTGGCTTTGGCATCAAGGAGGAATTGAGCGGAGTCTACCGGGCCAACCGACTTCCCTTTCATGAAAACCCCCATCATCTGCCTCCTTTTCGCCAACAGTCTCTGGTGCGCCGGATTGGCCGAATCCCATGCAGCGGACAAGCCCAACGTTCTCTTCGTCATTTCCGACGACTTGAGCTACAACCTGAGTGGGCAAGGGCATCCAGAAGTTAAAACGCCAAATCTCGATGCGTTTGCCAAGTCGGCGGTCTCTTTCACCAAAGCCTACACCCAGTTCCCGCTCTGCGGCCCGTCGCGCGCGGCGATCATGACGGGACAGTATGCCTTCAAGAACGGTGTTGGCGGAAACGGGGCCAACGTTGCCAAGGATCGCGTGACGTTGCCGTTCCACTTTCAGAATCACGGTTATTGGTCGGCCAGGGTCAGCAAGATCTATCATATGGGCATTCCCGTGGATATCCTTCAGGGGACCAACGGCGGCGATCACGAAGCATCCTGGAACGAGCGCTACAACACCCCGGCGATGGAATCGATGATGCCCGGAAAGATTGTCGATTATCTCAATCCCGACGATCCCAAGGTCTTTCCTAAGGAGCGCGAAGTCTGGAAAAAGGCCTACGCCGAGGGCAAGCCCTACAAGATGATCAAGCAGGCGCGTAGTCAGTTCACTGTGAACGAGGTCGCTGACGAAGATACCACTCTCATGGCCGACACCATGGCGGCGGACAAAGCGATCGAACTGCTTGAGCAGCGGGCCGAAGACAAGAAACCGTTCTTCCTCGCGGTGGGCTTCGTGAGGCCGCATTTTCCCTTCATCGCCACCGAGAGCACCATCGCGCCATACGACGCAGACGAGATCGAGTATCCCGCGTTTCCTGAGAATGACTTCGACGATATGCCGCCACAGGCGATCAATGCGAAGATGGAATTTTCTGAGGAAGCCATTCACGTCCCGCTCATGATCTCCGTGCCCGGGATGGAAGGTGGCACCCATTGCGATGAGTTCGTTGAGCTGATCGATCTCTATCCGACTCTCTCCGAACTCGCCGGACTTCCAGCCGAGCCCGGTTGCCAGGGGCTTAGCCTGACTGGGCTTATGAACGATCCCGCTTCCAAGCGCGCCGAGAAGCCAGACGCTCTGATCCAGGTCGGCAACGGCCAAGGACTTCGCTCCGGAAAGTGGGCCTACATGTACTACCCGGCCCAAAAGAAAAACCCGGAGGCATCCATGCTTTTCGACATGGAAAACGATCGGAAACAGTTCAACAACCTGGCGATCAATCCGGAATACGCGGAAAAGGTCAAAGAGTTGCACCGTCGATTGATGGAACGGATTGAGGACGCAACCCAGCTTTAATCAACCCTGACAAACAAAAAATCCATGAATCGTCGTACCTTGGAGACTCCGCGTTTACCTTGGTCGCGGACAAGATGCCAGGTGCCTTCGGCCCCGTCGCCGGCAGCTTGAAACAACGCGGTATGCCGTCGGGACGAGCGGATCACGCCGAAACCTACGCCGTCGTATCCATGGAAACGGCGTTCAAACCGTTGAAGAATAACGGGCGATTTTGCCAGCGCTTGGAAAGCACTCTCTCTGAAGGAAGCGTGTACGGCTTCTTGCGGTAGCCCTGACGATTGGGATCGTTCGCAAAATCGATCTGCTGCTGAACGGTTTTGCGGAAGACGACCATCAGGTTATCTTCGCGGCCCCGGGTGTCTTCAATCCCCACTTGGTTGAGATCGTGAAGGACCTGATGAAGGGATTCTGCAGTCGAAAGGCACTCCGGACGCGGTTGGTGTTTCACCTGAAACTCGGAGGTTCTTCCCGCCGCAAAACTCACCTGCGGAAGCCCATGCAACCGAGTCGTCAAGTTCATCATTTTTTTCGCACACTGCCAGGTTCCATCAATCAGGATGAATTGAAGTGGCTTGCTTCCCAGTTGAGATACTGCCGCGGGTTCCGAAAGATCGATCGCGTTTCTCCCGGGATAGACGACGACCGATTGGAAGTGCTCGTCTTCGAGGCGATCCCGAAACCGGGCCTTCTCGTCAAAATTAATCCCGACGATCACCTCGGAGTTTTGCAAAATCAGATGACTAAACCGACCGGTTCCGACCTTCTCTTTTTTAAACTCTTTCGGATGCATCAAAATGAGAAACCGCGAGACCGTTGGAAAGGGCCGAATATCCGCACAGACGCAAGTCGCCAGACGGCGCCGGCAATTCAGGCAGAGGTTGAGTCGATTCAATTCAGACATGAACGTTCGGCCTTCCCTACTCCATTCACGGGCAAACGCCAGCATCACGATCGTCGTGATCAGATCACCTCCCCTCTTTGAGATTCTCCAACTGAGCTTTCAGATCAGCGATTTCCGCCTTCATCTCGGTAACTGAATCCTCGATCTCCGCAGCAGTAAACCGTGGTGTGATGAACTTCGGGCAGTTCCAGTCGTAGCTAAGAACATCAATCAAGAAAATCCGCTCGACCTTCGAACCGTGCCCCGAAGGAGGCTCGACCGAGTCGATCATCTCCCGATGCTCCCGAGCGTCGAACACCGTGGCGTGGCCGAGAATTTTCAAGCGTTGGCGGCGGGGGTAATCCATCAAGAACAACGAGACTCGATCGACGTTGCTGACGCTACCGACACTGATCAATTGGCGGTTTCCCCCATAATCTGCGAACCCAATCTGATGGGGCCCGAGGGCGCGGAGGAAACCGGCTGGACCGCCGCGATGTTGAACATACGGCCATCCATTTTCAGTAACCGTAGCTATATAGAAACTATCACGGGTCTGGATCATTTCGACTTCGCCTTGCCGCAATGGCTCCGAATCAGGGATTTCAGAATACGGTTGGTAAGTGCTTCCATAGTAGTGCTGCTCAGCTTCTAGGACCGCCGGAGTAAGCACGATTTGCATGTATCGATCAGCCATTGGTCAGGTAGGTAAGGGGTTCAGGTCTTAGGCCTCGCGTTCCCACCGGAATTTCCGGTCGGACTCGTCGATGTGGCATAGCCATTCATCATCATTCCAGGGATCAAGAAGTTCGGGTAATGCTCATTCCGGGTTGCGGTTATGTTCATCGCGCATACCTATTGGGGAATGATCGAACGGATCCAGGCGCTCTTTACGGTGATTGAAGAAGGAAGTGTCAATCGCGCGGCCACCCGCCTTCACATTTCCCAACCGGCACTGAGTCGGCAGATGAAAGCGCTCGAAAACGAAGTTGGCGGAAAACTGCTCGAGCGCGAACCCATCGGAGTAAAACCCACCGCTCTCGGCCACGAATTAATGAAATCGATGCGGCCGGTTTTGAAATCCTACGAAGCGGCCCTCGCCGACGTGAGACGACTCTCTCGTGGTCTGAAGTCTGAATTACGAGTCGGCTATCTGATCTCTGCGGCTCAGTCCTTGCTCATGCCAGCGCTGGCCTTGCTGAGGAACACGGCTCCTGAACTGAAGCTCACCCTGCTTGACCTTTCCCCCAAAGAACAAATCGAGGCTCTTCAGGCGGGTGAGATCGACGTTGCTCTGGTCGGGCAGGAAGGGGCAGTGGCGGTGCGTGATTTTTACAGCACCAAACTCAAGTCGATGGGCGTTTGCGTCGCGGTTTCGACAACCGATCCCCTCGCCAGAAGCGAAAGCGTTTCGCTGCGGGAATTGAAAGGACGTGATTTTATCGGTGTCGATGAAGATGAGATGCCCGGTCGAAACCAGTGGGTAACGTCGCTGTGCCGCAAAGTGGGCTTCAAACCCCGCTTCATTGTGATCATTGATGGAATCACCCATCTGCTGTCGAAAGTTGCTTCGGAGTCCGCGGTTGCTCTCTTTCCGGATTACTTCCGGGATTTCCAACACCCCGACATCGTCTTTGTCCCCATCTCCGACGCGTTTGCGAAGTGGGATTTCATTGTTCTCTGGCAGCGTGGAAACGTTCCCGCAAACACCTGCGTCTTTGTGCAAGCCCTTGCCGAAACCGTTCCTTAAATGTTCTATTGGATACAGGTTTGATTCTGGATAAAAGGGTACGAATCCCTTAACCTCCCACGACCAAGCGGATTTCCCGAAGTCGAATCACAAGAGCAGCCTTCCGGGGACGATCAGTCTTCCGGCTGCCCGATGATTCGGGTGAGGCGGACCCGACAATCTCGCTCTTCGGCGCTGGCGGTTCCGGCTTTCTCTCGCAAACTGGTCGCTGAAGCGGCGATCACATCGTGGTGACCGGGTTGTGCCGCATGAGCCGCTTCGATGATTCGAGTCGCATCCGTCAGTGAAAGCAAATTCACGGCTCTGGTCAGAAGGTTCCGTAGAGATGCCGCTTCGATCCCGGGTGCTTGGGCGCCGACAATCCACGTGTCTACTTCCTTGCTCCGATAGGAATAGACGTTCGCAATCGAGCCCTCGACTTCGACTTCTCGAAGGCGCTCTTCATAGGTCATCCAAGGCTCTTGATCGCCTTTGAAGAATTCCGTCTTCGGCAAGAAGTAGATACCCACCCCAATCACAGCTAGGCAGAAAACGACGAACAAAGCGACGGCGAAGAATTTTCCCGTTCCAGGTGCGGCAGGCGATGTGGAGGACCCTACCGGCGCATTCATCGACTTGGGATCGATGCGTTTTTTGCTGGATCGCCGCTGCTTGGAGGGAGGATTGACGCGTCGTCTACTCATACCATTCTAGATTTCGGGGATACACTAACCAGCTCCCGAGGTTTTTCGATCGACCCATTTCTCCAGGACGACAGGCTCAAAGGTCAGCATCCGAGCGAGAAGATCATCGAAGTCTTCATCCAGCAGCAGCATATCGCCGTGCTCGGGAAGCAAAAATCGCTCTTTTACGGTGTGTTTCAAAAAAGCATGGAGGTCATCATAATAACCTTCAACGTTGAGAAGGCCACAGGGCTTGGCGTGAATTTGCAATTGCGCCCAAGTGAAGACTTCAAACATTTCCTCGAGCGTGCCGACTCCTCCGGGCAACGCGACAAACCCATCTGCCAGTTCCGCCATCCTCGCCTTGCGCTCATGCATCGTCGTGACAATTTCCATGTGCGAGAGGCGCGGATGCCCGACTTCCAAATCGGAAAGCTGCTGGGTGATCACTCCAGTGACATCCCCACCCGCTTCCAGGCAAGCATTGGCGACCGCGCCCATCATTCCGACGGAACCACCGCCGTAGACCATCTTCAATCCGGTTTGGGCAATGCTCGTCCCCACTTCTCGCGCTGCTTGGAGGTATTCCGGTCGCGCTCCGGGACTAGCACCGCAAAAAATACAGATCGAATTCATCTTCGGCTAAAGTGGCGCGTTACCCGGCGAAATCAATATCGCATCACTTTGGCGACAAATCGCTGCACATCCGGATGAGGCGCGTCATCGAAGATGGCTGATGGCGTTCCGGAGGCAAGTTTTTTACCGTGAGCCAAAAACACAATCTGGTCCGCAACAGCCCGTGCAAATCCCATTTCGTGGGTCGAGAGAACGAGATTTTGGCCCTCAGAACAGAGTTCTTCGATCAGTTCCAGGACTTCAGCGGTCATTTCAGGGTCAAGCGCTGAAGTGGGTTCATCGAGAAGGATGAGACGTGGCTTAGGAGCGATCGCCCGAGCCAAGGCAACTCGCTGCTGCTGTCCGCCGGAAAGCTGAGCAGGCTGTTTCTCCGCATGGGCGGCCAGACGGAAACGGGAAAGCTGCGCTTCGGCCAGATCCCGAGCTTCCTCTGCCGAAAACCCGTGAACTTCTTCCAAGGGAAGGGTGATATTTCGCAAGGCACTAAGGTGAGGAAAGAGATTCCAGGATTGGAAGACGAATCCGTTCTGGCGTCGGTGCTTGAGTAGGTTCTCAGCGTTCGAAAAATCAACGCGCTCACCCTCGACGCGCACGTCACCCGAGTCGGGCCGCTGTAGACCGGCCAGCACCCGGAGCAAGGTCGACTTCCCTCCACCGGAAGGGCCGATCAGGACCAGGGTCTTGATCGTTTCCCCGACGCTCAGATCCACGTGATCCAAGGCTGTGATCGCGCCGAATTGTTTGGAAACTTGGGTGAGTTCAAGATTCATAAGCAAAGCGGCGTTCCAGGTTTCGAGCGACAAGAGCAATCGGAATCGTCAGGACAAGGTAGCCCAGGGCGAGGGGCAAATAGAGTTCTAACGTCGTGTAGGTGTTCGCGTTCGCATCGCGGACCTCCTTCAGCAATTCGCTCAGTCCAACGATGCTGAGGAGCGAGGAATTTTTGATCAAGTTCGCGAATTCTCCGGTTACCGCAGGAAGGATCCGGCGAATGGTCTGAGGAATGATGACGAAGCGATAGGTCTGCTTCTCAGTGAAGCCCACCGCGAGGGCGGCCTCGCGTTGCGAACCCGCGATCGACTCAATTCCCCCTCGAATGATCTCCGCCAGATAGGCAGCGGAAAACGAAGCCAGCGTTAGCGTCCCCACAAGGAAGCGATCGTTGAAATTGACAGCGGCGGCGATCACGTAAAACCCGACGAAAATATGGACGAGCAAGGGCGTCCCTCGAACTAACTCAATGTAGGCAATGCAAACGCGCTGTAAAACCAACGAGCCCGTCCGCTGTCCCGCAACCAATAACACCGCCAATCCAGCGGCCACGACCAACGCAGCCACCGAAACCGCCACCGTCATCAACCATCCCGCGAACAAGGTCGTCCGCCGCTCCCACACCACCGCCCAATCAGCCCGATAGACCGCGCTGGTGAGGACCACATAGCACAGGCTCGCCAACAGCCCGGCCAAAACCAAGGCGATCAGGATCTCGCGCGGAAGTGAGGATAGGTTCCCTTCCCCGCCGCTCAGCGACCGGTTCGAACTCACGGCGGCCATCCTCGCAAGATTTCTCCACCGCGCAAACGGCGAATCCCCTGAAAATGATCTTGGGTTCGCTAGATCTTCAGCACTTTTCTCGCGTTGATCGCTAGAATCTTGTTTCGTACGGCCTCGTCTTCGACCAGGTCGCGCACTACCGCAAGTTGCTTGGAACCGGAGCACTTGTTTCCTTCGCCCTCCAGGTCGGCACAATCGCTCGCGTAGCAAAGCTTGTCCTGATGACGGTGGAGAAACTCCTTAGCGTAATCTAGATCTCGGGTCATCGCATTCAGTCCCGATCCCGCAGACATATCACCAAACATGTTGGGATAATCCGAAAGATAGCGATCCGTGAGTCCACCGGGAGTCACCGGCCCCTTGGGATAGAGTCCTTCCTTCTCCGGATCGTGGTTCTTGTCGATGTTTGCCCACCACGTCTGCGCGTGACCAAAGAAGTTCACCGTCGGATATTTCTCAAGAATTTTATGAAAACGCTCAAACCCGAGATTGTAACTCTTGTGCTGGAAATGAATCAGCACCGGCACGCCCCAGTGTTTGGCGATCTCGTAGATCTTGAGCATGTGTGGGCCATCGCAATCGACATTGAATTTCTGCTCGCCGATACCGATCGCACCGGCATTGAGGTACTTTTCGAGCTCAGTCTGCGCCGATTCGAGATCCGGCACTTCATTCGCGAAATAGACGAACTTGTCAGGGTGCGCATCAGCAAGCCGCTTGCACGCCGGATTGCCGTGAGCCCGAGCCGCAAGGCCATTTGATTTGCCGTCGTGAGTCGAAGGACGCGAAACGGCCGTAGCTGACGGGAGCAATACCGTCTTCGCGATGCCCATGGTCTCCTGATGAGAGATCATCACCGGATCAAACCGGCCAAGATAGCCAACGTGTTGATGAATATCAATCACGCCTTCGAACTTGGGTTCAGCGGCCTCCAGATGATCCGAACAACCGCTGGCTGCGGCACCTGCGGAAGCAAGCGCACCGACGCGGATGAAATCTCGACGTGTAGGGGTTTTCATGATGAGCTTTCTCCATGATCCCAAGATTTGTGACCGCTAGCAACGTAAAACCGTGGATGCTTGCCACCTTGTTCGCTGGTTCCTGGCTCATGGCGATTGCCCAAGAGCCGGACGTCAGCGCCGAGCAGATGCCCCGCATCCCGCCCAAGGCTCCGGAAGAAGCCCTGCGAACCTTCGCGATCAAAGCGGGATTTAAGATCGAACTCGCTGCGAGCGAGCCACTGACAACCGATCCGATTGCGATTTCGTTCGACGCTCAGCAGCGAATGTTCACCTGCGAGATGCGCGGTTACTCCGAGCGCCGAGAAGATGCGCTGGGCCGCATTCGAATGCTGACCGACAACGACAACGACGGCGTTTACGATGAGGCGACAACTTACGCCGAGGGATTGAAGTGGCCGACGTCGTTGATCTGTTGGAATGGAGGGGTGTTCGTGGGCGCAACGCCGGACATCTGGTGGTTCAAAGATACGGATGGCGATGGCGTTGCCGATGAGAAGAAAGTCGTTTTTACCGGGTTTGGCGACGGAGCCGACCGCCTGAATGTGCAAGGCTTGGCCAATAGCCTCGTTTGGGGGCCGGATTGGCGAATCTACGGCTCGACGGCACACCACGGAGGCGAAATCACTCAACCAGATTCTCCAGACGCCAAACCGGTGAATTTGCGAGGCTATGATTTTTCGTTCGACCCCAAGAAGCTGGACTTGCGCGCCGAAACCGGGGCCGCTCAATATGGAATGGCGTTCGACGAAGATGGAATGCGCTACGTCTGTAGTAATAGTTCCCACTGCCTCGCGATTCTGTATTCCTGGCCCTGGGTAGGCCTCAGCTTACCGAATCCAAAAGTATCGATTCCCGTGGATGGAGCTGCCGCAGAAGTTTACCGTACCAGTGGGGTGGAGCCTTGGCGTATCGTGAGGACACGTTGGCGAGTCCAGGGCTCGGTTCGCGGCCCGATCGAAGGTGGTGGACGTGATTCCGGCTACTTCACATCGGCAAGCGGGCTTGGAATTTATCGTGGCGAGATCTTCTCCGCTGAGTTTCGCGGAAACGCATTCGTTGGAGACGTCGGGAGCAATCTGGTGCACCGGAAGTTGATCGAAAAAAGTGAGGATCACGTCGCACTGCTAGCAAGACGTCCGGACGACGAGCAAGGCATTGAGTTCCTAACCTCGACAGACAACTGGTTCCGTCCGGTGATGTGCAAGAACGGTCCGGACGGAGCGCTCTACATCATTGATATGTATCGCGAAACCATCGAGCACCCCTGGTCGCTCCCGCCCAACATCAAAAAGCATCTCGATCTCAACAGCGGCAATAACCGCGGTCGAATCTGGAGGGTCACGCCGGAAGATTGGGAACGACCGGCCCGGAAAGCCAAACGTGACGATTTGGTGGCTATGTTAGGATCCGCGAACGGATGGGAGCGCGACCTGGCGGCACAGCAGCTTCACGCAAAGGGCGAAGTCGATGGATTACCTGAATCCCTCAGCAAAGCCGAAAGCGAACACGCGCGAATGCTTTCGCTCTACGGCTTGGCTGCGAATGGAAGACTCACGCGGCAGTTGCTGGAATCCGCGTTGGGCGACGCGAGTCCGGTTGTGCGTCGCCACGCGGTGCGGCTTGCGACCGTGATTCCAATCAGCGGTGCGAATGTGGAAAAACTTGCCACCGACCAATGCCCATGGGTGAAATTCGAAGCCGCATTACTCCTCACAAAGACCGATAAATATCCTCCAAATGTCGTATCAAGCCAGGTTCTTGCTCAACTGGCGAGAACATCGATAGACGATGAATGGATTCTTTCGGCGGTGGCAGAAGCCGCATCCAAGCGCGGTGATGTTGGAGAACTATTCTCGTCCGTTTGGGATTCGGAAGTCGATTCACCGCTCTACGAGAAACTCGCCTCAAGGGCAGCTCCTGACGATGTTCCAGCCTTCGCGGAGAAACTCGCCCAAACCGAGAACCTGACTCTCGCGGCCACAGTTCTCAAGGCGCTCCGCATACGCCCGTCCGTCGAATCGCTAGCGCCGCTCATCAAACGAGCCAAGACAAGGACATCAGGAGACGCGGTCTGGCTCACGAGCCTCGATCCTAACGTCTCAGTCGAAAGATTCTGGAATCTGGTCGAAACAAATCCAGCCGTTTGTCTGGTCGCGCTCGACGCCTTGCAACGCGATCCGAATTGGAAGAATGAGGCCCTGGCACGGTGGCAATCGCTTCCGGCTCAAGCGCGGACTCTGGTGCTGTCAAAACTTACGCCCAACGAGTTGCTCGACGCGGTTGAGACAAAGAAGCTCGATGCTCGAGAGATCAGCATCCCAACTCGGGCCACCTTGCGCAGTCACAAAGACGCCACGATCAAAGAACGGGCATTCGCACTGCTCGGGGAAGCAGACCTCCGATCCAGGGACGAAGTCGCCTCGCAATTTCGCCCAGCCTTGGACCTGACCGGCGATGCGACACGCGGTCTCCAGATTTTTACGGAGCGTTGTCACGTTTGTCATGAAAAACCTGGATCGGAGGAAGCCAATGCAGGCCCCAACCTTGCGTCGTTCCAGAACAAAGGTGACGCCGCGCTTCTGGAAAACATCATTTCGCCGAACCTGGAGGTTGCCCCGCAATTCTTCGCTTGGCAGATCGAAACGAAGGACGGCGGCATTTTCTTTGGCTTACTTTCCAGGGAAACTGCTGA
>CAYGQD010000074.1:22814-29629 GCA_964351855.1 uncultured Verrucomicrobiales bacterium | reverse complement strand
CCAGGTTCGCCTCGATCGGGGGCGGCGCTAGATGGTCCATGTTAGGCGCTTACGAATGACGCGATCCAGCACCGTCGGGATTCCGAGCGGGCGTTTCGTGCCATCCGGTTTGGGTATTTCAACGCGTCGAACCGGCGAAGGAGCGTAACTCCCGTCGAGTAGTTTTCGGCGAATCGTTTCCCAATGTTGGCGTAGAAAATCGGGGAAGTCCGCGGTTTTCATGCCGTCGATCCCTGCCGCGCCACGGTTTGCTTTGACGCGTTTCCACGCTTCCAGCAGGTTGTCGCGAGACAGGATCTTGGTTTCCAGTAGATCTTCACATGAAGTCTCTTTCTCTGCCTGAGCAACGATAGGTCTGACTTCACCAATCGGCTTCGTTGTCGATTTCGCTGTTTCAGGTCGGTTCATCTGATTAGGTTCGGTCCTTCATGTCGCAAAGGATTCCGGTTTCGTTGTTTAATGCGAGCGTCTTTCAGCTCCCGGCGTTGCGGCCACTACTATGACCTCGGCTGACTTCTCACGCGGGTTTCCCCAACGCGAGATTTGATGTCGCTACCGCTCCACCCTTCGGGCAGCCTGGGCGGCTGTCTATGTCCGCTTCGCTCCCATTCCCCAGATAAGGTGCTGAAACCTCCGCCACCCAACCGCCTCATTTACCTCCGGAACTGAATGAAGGAATTTATCCTGCCTTGCGGCTCTGCGGTTTGGCTTCGCTCACTTTGGGCCGCTTCCGCGGCTAAGCAGTCGCTGTGTTGTGCCAGCTCGTTCCATTCCGTCGGCCTCGGATGAGGTTCTTGTTCATCGGCTGATGGTTTTCCCATAGCCTGCCTCCCCACAATCGGTCACCCGATTGCAGTTGGCTTCTGGTAGTTCTTTTCATCTTTCAGATGTTCATTCTATAAACAGGGGACTTGAACCCCTTTTGGTTTCAGCCCATGCTGGGCGTACACAAAGCGTCGCAGTCCGACACCTGATCGGCGCGGCTGGACGCGGTCGTTCGGCAAAAGTGGAAAATTTATGAAACCTCTTGTGCCACAATCGGCTAAACCCCGTTCTACCATTTCAACGGCAAACTCAAATGCCCCCACAAAAAGCAAATTCCTGCGAGACAGATAATGAGCCTAGACGCCCCAGACGCTAAGGTCGTGACAATCCGCATCGTTTCTCCCTTCGAAGCGCGGATACTCGAACCGAGCTACAAGAATGAGAGCTGGGAGTGGCACGAGGTGGGGCCGATCTATCGGCTGCACTCCAGTAGAACGTGGAGCGAGATCGAGCAGCGGCTGTTCTCGCAGATCGAAGAGCTGACATCTGGTCGACTCGGGCGGGGCAGGCTCTACGAAGGAGATGATCATATCTACCTCGATTGTTACGAGCCGTCGGACTACTGCTGTGGCGGAATGAGGCAGAGCTTTGAGCCTGATAGATCCGTAAATTTTGGAGAATACGATGCTGTGGTTTTCTACTCCCACGGCAGGTTCTACTTGGTCGGCTATCACAATATCCAAATCTGGCACTGCCCGTTCTGCGGTTCACCGCTTGATAACAAACTCTACAGAAATCCCTGGACCCGCTCCGAGCCGCGCTGACGTTGTGAGAGTAGAAGAGAGAAAATAATAGTAAGAATATAAGAAAATAATAAGGGACGGGCTTTTTCCACATTGTTTTCGCCTTTTCTCGCCTCCCTTTTGCGGTTTCGCTGGCCTTGAAGGCATCACGCGGAGACGCAGAGGTGGGTTTCGCAATTCCTCTGCGGCTCTGCGTGCGGCTTTTCTTCGCCTCAGATGCCCGCTAAAACTGGCCCGTCAGGAGCTGGATATAACGCAGACCGCTGTCTGAGTAGCCCGCTTTGGATCCGCTGCCAGTGAGGCGATCGCGGGTTAGGTAGCTGTGATAGGTCTTGGAGTATTCTACCCAGGTGATGGTGGGCGAATTCACGCGCGTCTGGGAGGGCATGATCTTGAGCGGAATTCCGGAGCGACTAAAGTGGATTTCCCAGGACGGGGCGCTATTGGCGAGATGGAGATTCTGGCCCAGAAAGGGATAACGGGTGAGAATCTCTAGCTTTCCTTTCCGCGGCACCAAGGTTTTATGATGCACCTTCATTCCGGCCATGAACTGGGGAATGGAGATGGCGGGGTTCTCTTTGTGCTTGAGATAGAGTCCGGCGATGTCAATCCCGGCCAGGTTAATGCCATTGTAGATTCCGTGGTAGTTCGGGCTGCGGAAGTGCTTCTTATGATAGGTTTCGAACCGGCTGCTGAGGAGCAGGTTCAGTTCCAGATGAACGTGGGCGCGGGTCCGATCGAGCCCGATTCCGGTGTAGCCGAGCTGTCCGAGCGCGGTGGAGGTATCGACGCGTTGCCCTTTCTTCACCCGCGTGTCCATGAGGTGAGCGGAGAGGCTGTAGAACGGCCCATAACCCCAGTCGTGCTCCACCACCACATATCGGCCATAACTGGAATGCGAAGCCGTGGAGCTGACGTGGACGACTTTTCCCGGGGCAATGGCCTTGACCAGGTCCAGCGGATTGCCCGCGTTATCGCGAGAAACCGGCCGAATGTCGACGCCCTCGTGAAACCGGGTCATGATGATGCCTTCCGCGCTGCGTCGCTGATTCCTGACAAAGCCATACTGCCCCGCCGTCCAGGGCGTGCTCTTCACCCCTTCAAAGTTCCGGTTTGTGTACATATAGAAGCGGCTGGGATCACTCGAAAAAATCGCGTCGTTGGCGGTGGGCAAGGCCAGGCCCAGCGGTTTCCCGATCGGCGTCAGGTCTCCTTGACCGCAAAGGGTGAGAGGAAGGCTGAGGGCAGCCAACCCGATCCAGGTTTTCGAGAGATGAGACAGGTTCATGAAGAGTTCAGACGATTTCGCGGACGAAAATTTCGAAACCGGGAAACTCAACGATTAAATCGCGGAAATCCTAGCATGGCCCGAAAGAAGCCAAGTCGATAGAACGTCCACCCCAGACACGGAACCGCGAAGACCCAGATGGGAGCCGCGTGCCAGACCATCCGAGCCGTGGGCCAGTGGCTGACCCGAAACCAGAACGCATGACGGCTGGCCGTGGTGCGATGCCGCTCAAACTTCGGCGCGAGCAGTCCTTCCCACTCGATCGCCCGCCACTTTACCCGGCTCGTGGAATGCACCACGACGAAGGCCCCGTTATCCACCCCGGCGGCGACCACGAACTGGCTACAGCGGAGCCAGAGCAAATCTTGTCGCGTCAGGGAGTAGCCGAACAGGACCAGCAACATCGCCAAAATCGCCCCTGTCAGCCGGTCAAACCCATTCACCTCCTTTACCCCATTTTCACAGACGTCGTCTTCGCGGCCTTGAAATCCACCCCAAAGAAATCTCGAAACACTTCCCGATAGACGCGCCGTTTGAACTTCGGCAGCCATTTGATCTTGTACTCCTGTGGTAGAATCCACATGAAGCGCTCGAACTCCCGCCCGTGGAGATCCAGGGTGATGTGATCGTCATTCCCCAGATAGCGGCAGAGGAAATAGGTCTGCTCCTGGCCACACCAGCGCCCCTTCTTCAGGTGTCCGTCCGGGAAGCGGTAGCGGTAACCGGTGCGACATTCCATAATGGTGTAGAGCGCCCGGCCCAATCCCATTTCTTCCTCGACCTCCCGATGGAGGGCTGCTAGTAAATCTTCACCGGGATCAACACCACCCTGCGGAAACTGCCACGCATCTTGGACGTCCAAACGCTCCGCGACGAGAATTCGTCCGTCGGTGCGCTGGAGAATTGCTGCTACGTTAGGCCGATACTCTGACACGGGGGCTAGTGAAACGTAGCACTTTGTTCCGTCAACATTTACCCTTCAGCAAATTCAATGCTCAGCTTCCTCTTCGATCTCATCCGCTCACGGTTATTCTGGATCGCCACATCAATTTTTGTGGTTCTGGTTTCTATCTACCTTTTCGCATTTCGTTGGCAGCCGGAAACGCAGATCCGGATGAAGCAATCCGCCATTCTCGTCGCGATCGAAAACGGCTCTCATCGCAAACTCGAAGACCTGATCGCGGAAACCTACGCCGATCCCTGGAAGTTCAGCAAAACCGAGGTCATCACCGCGTTCCGGGAGCTGCGACAGCAGTTTCTGGTGGTCGATCTGCTCCCTGGCGAGATGGAGATCGTCATTTCCGGAGACCAAGCCACCCTCAGCACCACGCTGAGCATGAACGGAAGCGGTCCCTCCCCCATCGCGGCGATGATCGTAAACGAAGCCAATCGCGTCAGCACGCCCTGGGTTTTCACCTGGGTCAAAGAAGACACCGCCCCCTGGAGCTGGAGGTTAATCCGGGTCGAAAACGAACAACTCCCCGATTTGCGAGGCTATCAACCCGGCGAATTCCAATCCTTGTTCGACGGATTTTGACAGGGGCGAAACTTTCCCACTAGAGTAAGGTTCCATTCCAATGCGCCCCATGAACCCGAATCTCGCCACCACCGCCCTCACCCTCTCCCTGTTGTTCGTCTTCTGGACCGGCAATCTCGCCGCCCAGGGCCAAGCTCCGCAAACTAGCAATAATCCCAACAACAGCGAGGAAGAAGCCTCCACCGCTGACGGCTGGCGCGGCTTCCTCAGCATCGACTACCACGGCGGTCGCTTCGTCATGCCCTACTCGCGCATCGTATCCATCAGTCAGCACGACTACATCGTCGATGGCGGCGGACGCGTCTATGAACTCACGATCGATACCTCCGGGGCCGTCGTCGCCCGCTTCTACTTCCTCGAGTCCATGCTCGAAAACAATCCGTTGAAGGCGGGCCAAATTATTAACAACCGGATCAAAGACATCACGAGCCGGGCGGAAGACAAATCCGGCCAAGACGCCCGCTCCGTCATCAAACACTACCCCCAGACCACCCACGCCAAGATGGTGGAATTTAATGTCAGCAGCCGGTCCCACCTCAGCACGATCTTTAATCACGTGACGCGGGAATGGATCGAAGAAGGAGGAAAAGCTCCGGGCCGCACCCTGAAATTTCAGTAGGGGACGCGAAGAGCGACGCGGTCACTCCGCCGCCATCGGGAAATCGGTATATCCCTTCGCGCCGTTCGGCAGGTACCAGTCTTCCATCTCCGCATCAGGATTGAGCGCGATTCCTTCCGCGAAGCGCCGCACCAGATCCGGATTGCTGATGTAGGGACGCCCGATCGCGATCAGGTCCGCATGGCCGGCCGCGATTGCAGCTTCGGCCGTTTCCTGAGTATAGCCGCAATTTCCAATCAACGGTCCCGAGAAAACCGCGCGAAACTCGGCCAGCGTCATCGGCTCTCCCAGCTCATGAAAGCCAAAGGCCAGCCCATCCATCACGTGAAGATACGCCAGGCCAAAGGCGTCGAGTTGCTTCGCAACGTAGGTGAATTGCTCCCGATAATCCGGTGATCCCATATCGTTAAAGGATCCGTTCGGCGCCAGGCGAACGCCCACCCGCTCCGCAGGCAAAACCTCGGTGACCGCAGAGACGACTTCGCCAAGAAAGCGGTAGCGATTCTCCACGCTGCCGCCATAGGCATCGGTCCGCTGATTGGTCTTCGATTGGAGGAAGGTGTCGAGCAGGTAGCCATTCGCGGAATGCACCTCCACCCCATCGAACCCAGCCTCTTTGGCCCGTTCCGCCGCCCGGCGATAATCCGCCACGATCAGCGGCAATTCCTCCGTTTCCAGCGCCCGTGGCGTTTCGTAAGGCTGCTTGCCCGTCGGCGTGTGGATAGAGTCCCCATTGATGGCAATGGCCGAAGGAGCCACTGCGGGATCGCCTCCGTGGAAGCTGCTGTGGGAAGCACGACCGCAGTGCCAGAGTTGAAGAAAGATGGTTCCGCCCGCCGCATGAACGGCATCGACCGAAAGCCGCCAGCCTTCCATCATCGCATCCGTGTAAATGCCGGGAGACTGGTTCCAGCCGTTGGCCTGCTCAGAAATCGTCGTGGCTTCCGTGATGACGAGTCCCGCCGTGGCCCGCTGGGTGTAGTATTCCGCCATTAAGGCGTTCGGAAGCCGCTCTTCCCCGGCCCGGGAGCGCGTCATTGGAGCCAACACGATCCGATTCCGAAGCGGAAGATCGCGAAGTTGAATAGGAGAGAGAAGATGGGGTGAGGTGGTCATGAGTGGTGGGGTGATCGATGCTCAGCTCGGTCGTCAGATCGTCCATCGAGCTTACGGATTGGAAGGTGAGAGGCCGAACCCATCCGAATCAACAAATCAAGAACGCCGGGGCTCTGCTGTTATTCAGACACGAATGGCCACGAATTTGCGCGAATGACCCACGAAGCCCATCCGCAAATCCAAAGCTCCTCTGCGGCTCTGCGTGAGACCTTCTCCAGAGCCCAGGCTGCTCTTGTTCTGACACGAATGAACACGAATTTGCGCGAATGACCATGAAGCCCATCCGCAAATCCAAAGCGCCTCTGCGCCTCTGCGTGAGACCTTTTCCAGAACCCGCACCCTACCGCTAAACCGCCAACGGCTCATCCATCCCCTCCTCTGCCGCACCCGACATCGCATCCAGCACCTCATCCGCGATCGCCTCCGCTTCTTCGATCAACTGCATCCCCAGAGAATGGCAGGCATGCGCGCCCAGGGCCGCCGCGGTGACGTGACCCAGAATCGGCACCCACTTGGAAATTTGCTTGGCCGCGGTCCGTTTCGCCATCCGCTTCAGGAGCAAGACAATCCCTTCCCGCATCAAATACTTCGAAGCGAACTGGGTCAGCTTCTCCGCCAAAATCGCTGCCTTCTTTGGATCCAGAAACACCCGCAAAAAGCTGAACTGCTCATCGGTCAATCCATAGA
>CAYGQD010000074.1:0-22804 GCA_964351855.1 uncultured Verrucomicrobiales bacterium | reverse complement strand
CCATAGATCTTGGCAATCTCCCGGGCCATTTTCATGAGCAGGGCAATGTCCGCCGCAATATCCACGCCCAGCACCGGGTTCGCCCCATTCGCCGCCGACGCTACGGAATAGAGTTTCACCCGTTTTTCAGCGATCTTTTTTTTTCGGTCCAGCGCGTCCCGATTGTAGGCCCCCATGTCCGCGATAAACCGATCGCGCTTGATCCCGCCCAACGCCTCGGAAATATCCACCAGCAGCTCGGCAAAATCGTAGCGATCCGGATGCCGCGCCGACGTCAGATAGACCCGCTCCGGCGGCTCCGGCGTTAAGCTCCCCATCAAATTCTCCACGATCACCCGGCGCACCTCCTCCTCGGATTGCCCATGATCATGCCGCCCATCCTCCACCGCCCGATCGAACTTGTTCCGAATCACAAAACAGCGTCGCTGACGGGCGATGAACTCCTGGTAAAGATAGAGATCGTTCTCCCGAAACCGATCCGCCGTTACCAGAAGGAAGCAATCGTAACTCCCCAGATCCAGCCGATCAAAATAGGTCTCCTTCGGCCAGCTCGGCGTCCCGCACCCCGGCAGATCCACGAACGTCAGCCCCATGTGCTTAAACGGCTGCGGGCGATTCGTCGTCTCCACCACCCCCACATTCGCGATCCGCTGTCCCGCAATCGCATTGATCAGCGAAGACTTGCCGCTCCCCGAGGTCCCCGTAATCCCACACCGCACCTCCACATACTCGAACTCCTCCAACTGGTTCTTGTAATCTTCGAAAATGCTGGGAAGCGGATCCGGGTCAGCCATGGCGAAAAGCGTAAGCCGGACTTCCCAAGCCGTCAACGGCACTGGAATCCGCCCGGACCGAAGCCCCGTCGTGAATTTGCCGCTGGAGGATTTTGACGTATAATCACCTAGATCGAACACCACCATGTCGAACGTCCCCGCCGAACTCGAAAAAGATCTGGAAGCCGCTCTCGGGAAGTACCCCGAGATCGGAGCAGCCCTCCAGCGTTTCGTCCGCGAACAGGTCGAACTGCAGGAATGGCGCGAACGCCGCTATGGCGGCTCAGATTGGGACGAAGCCAAAAATATCGTCGCGGAAGCCAAACGGCGCGCGGAGCAGTCTAACCTGAGCCGAAAAGAAGCGATCGACAACATGATGGCGGCCCGCGAACGCATTTTGGCCGAGTTGGAATCCTCCTCGGTGAATGGCTGAGACGATGGAGCGTGCGGTGCTCGACACCAATGTGGTCGTCTCGGCAGAAACGACAACCGGCCAAAACACGGCTCCCCAAGAGATCCTCGAACGCTGGCGCCATCGTGTCGTCGATCTCCTCGTCAGCGACGACATCCTACTGGAATACACCCGAGTCTTACGAGAACGCGGGGTTAGCGTAGCCGACGTTACCGAGCTGATCGGAGGCTTCGCTGGAGCAGCAACCCTGGTGACAATCGATTTCTTCCACCTGCGTTACTACCCGGAAGATCCTGACGACATTGCCTTTCTGCTCTGTGCGATCAATGGCGAAGCCACCCATATCGTCAGTCGCGACGCTCACCTCTTGGACATCGACTACCGCTACCAGGACCTGCGCATTTGCCGACCAGGCGAGTTCCTTGGCAACCTACGCCAACGCATTGCCGATCTCGTGGAAACGGCGCTGGACCGGGGAGTGATCACCCGCGACGCCGGAAACTGGCATCACTTTGAAGAAATCAATCTCGGCCAGCAACGTGACACCCTTCTGAAACGGCTCGGAACCGAAGGAACTGTGTTGCATCGAGTTTTGGTGGCAGTGGAAAAGACTGAGAAAAGCCCAGGATCAACCCTTTCGTGAAAAACTCAAGTGAGGCTTCGTTCAGGCTCAACCTGCGGAATCAATCCTCCCCCCCCCCGAACAAACACTGTGGAAATGGTAGCAGGACCGAGATTTGAACTCGGGACCAACGGCTTATGAGTCCGCTGCTCTACCACTGAGCTATCCTGCCACAGTGGACCGCTAACTTGCGAATTTTCGCGCTTTTGTCAAGTGGTTGTCGGTCTGAGGGTCTGGAGACGGGTTTCGGAGCGGTTTTGGCGGGGGGGTTAGTGCATCATCCGAAAACTAACCGGCACACTAGATTGGTTCTCAAAGGAGAGAGAAGGTGGCTCGTTCCTCTCGCAAAAATAGGGAGTCGCGGATCTTTTGCCCGATTTCTACGTTGCTTCATCAGTCACGAAGCTCGCTTCGTTCCTTTTTCGCGCCTGGAACTCGAACCAAATCTCTCGCGAAGTGCACCTCTTCCTTTCCGGATGATGCACTAGCCTTGGAGGGCGGTGGTTTCGTCGGAGGAATCGCGGCCGATGCTGGTTTCTCCGCGCAGGCCGAAGAGGCGGCGCATCCAGTTCCGCTCTCGGCGGGGCTGGGTCCAGTGCCACCAGATCGCGACCATGGCGGCGGTGTCGAGGTGACAGTATTGGAGGAGGAGCTGGCGGTAGGCTTGGCGGGTCTGGGGGTCTTGCCCGGCGAGGCCGAACATGAGGTCCTGGTAAACGCGGATGGCACCGGTTCCTTCCCGGACGACTTCTTCATCATCGCCGACGGGGAGCGCGGGCAAGGCCTTGTAAGGATCTTCCGGATGGGCGAGACCCTCGAAGCAGGAGAGTTCCCGGACGTCGGGATTCGCACGCCAAATGGCGGGGAAAACGGCTTTGATGGAGACGCTGCCTTTCATGTCCGGGTGGAAGTAGTGTTTCCGGGCCATGGCGCAGAGATCGATGATCCAGTCGTCTTTTCCTTCGATGAAGTCTTCAAGCCAGAAGGCGAGTTCGGGATCATAATGGCCGTATTTCTCCATTTGTTCGCGAACGTCACGGAGCATGGTGAGCTCATAGGGGGACCAGATGTAGACGGTGCCCTCTGTGCCAAGCTGATCCATAAGGGACTGGGCGAACTGGAAATTCGGGAAGGCGTCGCGATCGTTGAGCCATTCGGTGTGCTCGATGGGGGCACCGGGTTCGCGAATGGTGTGGCAGCTCCACTGGAAGCCGACTTGCTCATAGGGGCGCATGCCAACGTGGTAGGGCAGCGCGATGCGGGAGCCTTCGAAGTCGATGAAATGGAGCGGGTAAGTGTGAGATCGGAGGCTGGTGGGGAGCTGGGGATCCGTCCATTCCCGATCCGAGGAGGTGGCGGCGATTTGGGTGTGCTGGCGCTCGGCGGTGATGCCTTCCCGGAAGCTGTCTGGCGGAATGGCGTCGAAGCGGACATCGCCAGCGGCGGCCATTTCTGCGGGAATGTCGCGATCGCGCCCCCCGAGGAGATCGACGCGATAAAGGTCGAGGATGTTCGGCTCTTGCTTGGCAAGCGGGCCCCAGCATTCTTCGAAGCCGGTTTTTCCCTTGGCGTTCTTGGCGTCTTTGAGCCGGTATTCGCAGTTTTTACAGGCGTAGCCAACGGGAACGGAGATGCGCTGGACCTTTCCTCGACGGTATGAGGCGGCGAATTTGGCCCGGGCTTCGGCGACGTCTTCGCGCAGTTCGGTCGTTTCCGGAGTAACATCGACGAAGGCGAGGAGATGATCGGTGTGGAGATCGGCCGGATCTCCCAGGTATTCGAACTCCGCCTGCCAACGTGGCTGGCCTTTCGGCGGCGGCACCATGCGAAAGCGATCGTAGGTGGCGGCGGCGGTGGCGGAACGAGTTTTATCGACGACACAGAGGAAGGGCCGCACTTCGAAACCGGGAAAAGCCGCTTCCAAGGCCAGCATCTGGAAGGTGACGTCTTCCAGGTAAGGCTGCCACTTGCTGGCGATTCCCCCTCGCTTGCCACGGAACGGGGAGGTGAGATCGTTGCTGGGTTCGACCGAGGCGGATTTGATCTCGATCAGCTCGAGAACCTTGCCTTTGCGGCGGAGGATATCGATCCGGGCGAGGTAGGGATGATCCAGCACGGTCGGCTCAAACCAGCTTCCATCGCCCGTCCGCACCGCAGCGAGAGTGGCGGCGTGGGCTTCTTCGGGATTTCCCCAGTTTCCGATCGTGGTTCCCTCCGGGAAAAGCGCCCGCGCCATGGTCTCGACCATGAATCCGCCATCCGCGAGAAAGGCGAGATAGGGATCGTCATCCATCCGGGATGGATACTTGTTTTTCTTGTAGAAAAGCTTGGTCGGGCATTCCCGAGCTTTCTTGAAGTCGCTCTTGCTGAGGTAGAGAGGTTTAGCCATGGAAACTATCAGGTTCCCCTAACATGCGTCCAAAAGTGGCTCTGTCTAACACTATTCCGAGGCGGACGAAGGCTTCCTGGCCCCGATTTTGATCGTCACTTCTTCCAAGCCAGCTTCGCCGCGCCGCAGCCGAATCCAACGGGGAATGAGCCCTTCCGTCGGGCTGAAAAGCCAGGCGAGGATAAAAAGGAAGCCGGTGGCGGCGGCGATCATTCCGGAAGTGATGGTGGTTTCGAACCCGAACCATTTCGGAATGGTCAGCGCGAAAACGTGACCCAGAATCGCGGCAAGAGCGGCGAAGACGGAGGCAAGCCAGATCATGGGAACGAGCCGCCGAGTGAGAAGGAGGGCCGTGGCCGGAGGAACGATGAGCATGGCGATCACAATGATGCTGCCGACCGCTTCGAAGGCCGCCACGGTCGTCACCGCGACCATGGTCATGAGGAGGTAATGAAGAAGCTGGGAAGAAAAACCGAGCGTGTCCGAAAGCGAGGCATCGAAAGCGCTGAGGCGGAATTCTTTAAAGAGCGCGATGATGAGCCCGAGATTCACGAGGAGGACGATGCCGATGGTGAGGGCGGCGCGCGGCAATTCCAACCCGAGGAACTTCACGGTGTCCAAAGGCGTCAGTTCGATGGCACCATAGAGAACGCAGCCGGGATCGAGATCAACGTAATCAGCCGCCTGGACAATCATGAGGAGACCGATGGCAAAGAGGGTGGTGAAGACGATGCCCATGGCCGCGCCGCGATCGACATTCCCTACCCGACTGATCCACTGGGTAAAGACCGCGGTGAGGATGCCGACGATGACCGCGCCGACAAACATCGCCCCGCTGGTTCGGGTCCCGGTGAGGAGGAAGGCGGTGGCTAGTCCGGGCAAGACCGCGTGACTGATGGCGTCTCCCATCATGCTCATTTTTCGCAGAACCAGGAAGCACCCGGGCAAGGCGCAAGCCACCGCGCAAAGCACGCCCGTGACCACGATCCAGGTATCGAACGAGGTCCAGTTCATGATTCGGAAGCGCCGGAAGGCTGGGCTTGGGTGGGGATTTGGTGAAGGCTGCTCGGGACCGTGATCCAGGCGTCGCTATCGCGCAGTTCTTTCTCCAATTGGCGCACGAGATCGGCTTCGAGAACGTGCTCGACCATGTCGGCATCGCGATCCACGTGGCTAGGGGCGATGTCGGCGTGAGTGACGAGGTAGACTTCCCAGAGTCGGTGATTTCGGGTGATGCGAGCCGCTTCGCCGAATCCGGCTTCGGAGAGACGAAGCTGGCCATCGGCGGTTTGCTCGATGTGGCCCATGGCGGCTTCGTTCCGTAAAATGCGGGCCAACTGATGGCGATTCCAGGTTCGTTTGTCGAGAAGCGCCTGCTTGGAAAAGCGGCGATTGACGACCGGTTCTTCCTCGTCACTTTCGCGGGAATGCTCTTCCAAGATTTCGTAAGCACCACGCAGCAGGTGCTGGCGATCAACCTTACGCCGGAGCCGATAGTGCCGCAGCCAACGTGGAAAAACGCCGCGCGCCGGAGCGAAGATCATGCTGAAGACAAAGAGGACGGCCGCGACGAGGACGATGACCGCACCGGCGGGCATCCGGGGAAGTAGCGCGCTGATCGAGGCTCCGAACCATCCGCTCAGGCCACCGATCAGGGCGGAGAGTCCCATCATCGTAGGAAGCCGGTGGGTCCAGAATCGCGCCGCGGTGGGAGGCGTGATGAGGAAGGCGATGATGAGGATGAGGCCGACGGATTGCAGTCCAATCACGGTGACGGCGGTGACCAATCCGAGGAGCAAGAGATCCAACCAAAGCGCAGGCCAGCCCTGCGAGGCGGCGAAATCTTCGTCAAAACAGAGCAGGGTGAACTCCTTTAAAAGCATCACCGAAACCACGGCCGCGAGCAAGGCGACCCCGGCGATCAACCAGAAATCGCTCAACACCATCGAGGCTGTTTTCCCATAGATGAAGGACTCCAAGCCGGCGGCGCTGGCCTGGGGCATCGTCTGAATCATGCCGAGAATCGCCACACCAACGCCAAAGAACACGCTGAGAACCAGACCCATGGCGACGTCATCGCGGAGACGGGTGGTGTTGCGAATCGCCAGCATCATGAGCACCCCGAGGACGCCGGAAACCGTGGCCCCGAAGAGTAAGCCGGGGAGCGATTTCCCGGTGCCGCCAGCCACAACCATGAGGCCAAAGGCGATCCCGATCCCGGGCAAAGTCGCGTGGGAAAGAGCGTCGCCCATCAGGGAGCGCTTCCGCAAGAGGAGAAAGGAACCGACCAGGCCGGAGGCGACGCCGAGGAGCACGGTCGATAAAACGACGAGCCGCGTGTTGTAATTGCGAAGCGTGAAAACTTCCCACACTTCTGACCACGTGAGGACGTCAGCGAGTAACATTGCTCAGCGCCTTGGCGGCATCGTTCAGCAAGTTGAGTTGGCCGCCGTAGGTTTTCTCCAGGTTCTCCGCGTTGTAAACTTCGTCGGTTGGTCCGGTCGCGACCACACGCATGTTGAGGAGGACAAGCCAGTCGAAGTAACGGCTCACCGTGGCGAGATCGTGATGCACAACGAGGCAGGTTTTTCCCTGTTTATTAAGGGATTGGAGGAGCTCGACGATGGCCTGCTCCGTCGCGGCATCGACTGCGGCAAAGGGCTCGTCCATGAAATAGATCTGGGCGTCTTGCGCGAGTGCGCGAGCAAGGAAAACGCGCTGCTGTTGCCCGCCGGAAAGCTGGCTGATCTGGCGATTGGCAAGGTGCCCGATTCCCACCTGTTCGAGAGCGGCATGAGCGGCTTCGAGCTGATCTTTTCCGACGCGCCGGAACCAGCCCAAGGCGCGATAGGTCCCCATCGTCACGACATCAAGCGCACTGACCGGGAAGTCCCAATCAACGCTCTCCCGCTGCGGGACATAACCGACGAGGTGACGCTGCTCGCGATAGGGTTTCCCAAAAATCCCCACTTCGCCAGACGTCTTCGGCACCAGTTCCAGACAAGCTTTGATCAAGGTGCTCTTCCCGGCCCCGTTCGGCCCGACAATCCCCACCAGTTTCCCTTTGGGGATATCCAGATCCACGTCCCAGAGAACCGGCTTCCGATGATAGGCGACGGTCAAGTCATGAACCGCCAGGGGCACGTCCGGTGGGTGATAGGATAGGTCCTC
The DNA here is from genome assembly GCA_964351855.1 of uncultured Verrucomicrobiales bacterium. Taxonomy (GTDB): domain Bacteria; phylum Verrucomicrobiota; class Verrucomicrobiia; order Verrucomicrobiales; family DEV007; genus JBCDHN01. The sequence continues at coordinate 15,437 of CAYGQD010000074.1, read as the reverse complement.
GCCCGCCGCATCACCAGCGGGGGACATCGATTTGAGGAGGTGATTGACGGTCTCGAACATACCAACGATTACAGACGCAGTTTCCCCTGAAATCCTTTCTCCGGAGCTTCGCCGCCGAGGGCGCGAGCGATGACGGTGACGTTGTGATCGATCATCCCGATGTAGGTGCCTTCGTAGGTTCCGGTGGGCCCCATCGCATCGGAAAAGAGTTCGCCGCCGATCACCACCGGGTGGCCTTTGGCCTTGGCTCCCTCGATCAAGGCGCGGACATTCTTGTCTGAAACCGAGGTCTCGACGAAGACGGCGGGGATCTTTCGTTCGACCAGAAAATTGACCAGGGTTTCGATGTCTTTGACACCGGCTTCGGACTCCGTGCTGAGTCCTTGAATCCCGCGAACTTCCAAACCATAGGCGCGGGCCATATAGTTGAAGGCATCGTGAGCCGTGACGAGCACACGCTTCGATTCCGGAATTGAGCTGAGCACTTGTTTCGCGTAGGCGTCCAGTTTCTGGAGTTGGGTGAGGTAGCGATCGGCGTTGGCACGATAGACTGCCGCATGATCGGGATCGAACTCGGCCAAGCCTTCCGCCACCACGCCAACAGCGCGCATCCAGCCGGAAACATCCATCCAGACGTGGGGATCGTCGTGCTTCTCGGCGTCGGTGATGACGTAGTCGCCTTGGTCCAGAATCGCTTCAGTCACGGCATAGACCGGTTTTCCAGCTCGGGCGACCTTAACCAGGACATCCGACATTTTGCCTTCCAACATGAGACCATTGTAGAAGACGACGTCCGCAGCTTGAAGCCGTTTCACGTCGGTGCTGGTCGCTTTGTAGAGATGAGGATCGACGCCTTCGCCAATGATTCCGGTGACGTTGGCGCGATCGCCCGCCACGTTCTTGGCGATATCCGCGATCATCCCGACCGTGGCTGCGATCTGAAAGGTTGTTTGGGAAGCGGTTGCGTCTGGCTCGGATGCCTCCTGACATCCGCCGACAAACACTACCAACCCCGCGAGCGAGAGCTGGAGCGATCGACGAAGGTGGGCGAATCGAAGTGGCATTACACTAATCAAGAACACAATCTTGATTAATCAAGATGATTTATTCGATTGCTTCAGGTGTATTGTTCGGGTTATCAATACTCTTAACCCCATCGTGTGTTTCTTTCTTCCCTCCTGACGCAGCCCCATGCCAACCAGCACTGTCGAAGACTATCTCAAGTCGATCCTGCGCTTGCACGAGCAACCCGGACAACAACTCACCGTCGGCTTCATCGCCAGTGAGCTGGGCGTCACCCCGGGAACCGTTTCATCGATGATGCGGCATCTCAGCGAGCAAGGCCTGATCCGCTACGTCCCCCGGAAGAGCATCACCCTGTTGCCCAAGGGCCGGGAGCAAGCCCTGCGGGTGGTGCGGCGGCATCGCCTCATCGAATCCTTTCTCGTCTCCATCATGAAGCTGGATTGGGCGGAAGTTCATGAGGAGGCGGAAATCCTGGAGCACGCGGTCTCGGATCGACTCCTCAAACGGATGGACGAAATGCTGGATCATCCCTCCCATGATCCTCACGGCGACCCGATTCCGGACGATCTCGGGAACATCGCCAGTCACGATTCCCAACGTCTCGCCGACGTTGAAGCGGGTTGCTATCGCATCGTGCGGGTGGGCGATTCCGATCCGAAGTTCCTCGATTGGCTGCGGGATCACGAGCTGCTACCCGGTTGCGAAGTCGAAATGACGGGGCGCGATCCCGTTGCCGGAGTCACGGAAATCGTCGCGCAATCGAATCAACGGACCGTGCAGCTGGGAGAAGGCGCCGCTGCGGAGATTTTCGTGGAAACGGTGAAGTGAGGCGTTACTTCGATTCGGTCGCGACAAAGTCCAGCTCCTCAATCCGCTTGCCCCGTTTCGCGACTTTGTCACTGGAGATGAGGATCTCGTCGAGGTCTTGATTGGCCTGATTGAAGTGGGTTTGCAGCTTCCGAACGCGTTCGTCGAGCCGGGCCACATCCTCCAGCATCCGGATCACTTCGCCCTGAATTACATTGGCCTGTTCGCGCATCCGGGTATCGCGTAGGACCGCCTGAATCACTTGGATCGACAGCATCAGGAGCGACGGCGAGACGATCACCACTCTGGCTTTGTGGGCCCGCTGGACCAGACTTTCGAAGTTCTCGTGAATCTCGGCAAAGATCGACTCCGAGGGAACGAACATCAGCGCAGTTTCCTGGGTTTCGCCTGGAAGCAGGTATTTTTCGGAGATGGTTTTGAGGTGGACTTCGACGTCGCGCCGAAAGTTGTTCGAGGCCGCCTTCCGAGCGGCTTTGTCCTCGCTCCCACTTCCGGCGTCTCGGATCGCGTTCCAGCTTTCGAGCGGAAACTTCGCATCGATGGCCAGGGCCGGGGCTCCGTTCGGCATTCTGACGAGGCAATCGGGACGACTTCCGTTCGACAGCGTGGCTTGGAATTCGTAAGCGTCCATCGGCAACCCATCGGCGACGATCGCTTCCATTCGCCCCTCGCCAAAGGCTCCCCGAGTCTGCTTGTTCGAGAGAATCCCCTGCAGCTCCACCACTTGATTGGCGAGCGATTGGATGTTGGTCTGGGCGGTATCGATCACCGCGAGCCGCTCCTGCAAGCGGGCCAGATTATCGTGGGTCGATTTGGTCTGTTGGGTGATCGATTGACCAATCTGCGAGGTCATCCCGTCGAGTCGGGAGTTGAACACTTCCGCCAGCGTCCCCATCCGCCCCTGCATCTCCGCCTGGGTTCTGAGAAGGTCCGCCATGCGTGCTTCCGCCTCGCGATCCCGTTCCGCCTCTTCGCCCGCCGCCATGGCTCGCGCGCTACTCAATCGCCAAAGCACGATCAAGGTGACTACCAAAAGCACCACCATCACTCCAATCGCGATGACGAGCAGCAACTCGGGCGAAAGAGCGTCTAGTGGGGAAGGCGAAGATTGAGGGGAAGTTTCCTCCATGGCTTCGATTTTAGCGGCATGTTAGGGGCCGCGCAACCGAGACCTTACTCCCGAACCACCGCCGGCTCCCGCCACTGATTTCCCTGTTTTCGCCCCAGCGGCCGGGAAGGATCATAGTTCGCGTTCTTCGTCGGCATCTGCGCATCGACACGGGTGCGCCAATCGCGAAGCTGCTTCACCAGTTCTTCGGTCTTCTCAGGATGCTGAGAGGCCAAGTTATGATCTTCGTGGATGTCTTCGGCGAGGTTGTAGAGTTCCAACACTCCCGTTTCGAGGGGCTCGATCAGCTTCCAGTCGCCCGCTCGCACGGCGCTGTAGGGCCGTCCTCCCATCATGTGATAGTGCGGGTAGTGCCAATAAATCGCGGCGCGCTCCAGATCGGCAGTCGAGTCGCTCAGAACGGGTTTCAGACTGACACCATCCAGCCTGGGAGCCAATTCCGCAGGGATCGTCCCTCCGGCAGCGTCCAGAATCGTGGGGAGCAGATCCATGGTGATGACGGGTTCGTCACTGACCGTGCCCTGCTTCGTCACCCCCGGCCAACGGACGATGAAAGGCACCCTGACACCGCCCTCATAAATCGATCCTTTGCCCTGGCGGAGCGGAGCATTATCCGTGGCTTGCGGCCGCAACCCACCATTGTCAGAGGTGAATACGATCACGGTTTGGTCCACCATTCCCAGCTCCTCCAGCTTCCCCAGAACCTGACCGACCGCCAGATCGACGCTCTCCACCATCGCTGCATACACCGGATTGCGATGACGACCGTCCGGGTTCGCGTCCAGCTTCGCTTGATACTTTTTGACAAGATCAGGACGCCCCTGCAGCGGCGTGTGAACATTGTAGAAACAGAAGCTCATGAAGAAAGGCTGACCCGCGAAATCATCGAGCAAACGGACGGCTTCATCGGCCAGTCGATCCGTCAAATACTCCCCCTCCTCCCCTCCCGGAGGCAGCGTCGCAAAAATGTTCTGAGCTTGGCGCTCCTCCAGGGTTTTCCCGCGCCCGTAAGGCCAGAAGTAACTCGGTGGCGCTCCCTTTTCACAGCCGCCGATGTTGTGATCGAACCCGTGATGCTGGGGATACTGTTCCGGATAATCACCGTCCCCCAGATTTGAAGCCGACCCGCGATCGCGATGGGTCAGATGCCATTTCCCGAGGTGAGCCGTGGCGTATCCGTCCGCTTTGAGCAGCTCCGCGACGGTCACCTCTTCATGCGCCAAGTGCTGGGTCCAATCCGGGATCGAGAGAGGCGTGTTCTCGATCGGGTGGCCAGGAATGAAGTCGGTCACCCGAAGCCGCGCGGGCGATTTTCCGGTCATGAACGCGGCTCGCGAAGGCGAACAAACCGTACAGGCGGCATAGCCATCGGTGAACTTCATCCCGCTGGCGGCCAGGGCATCGACGTTCGGCGTTTCGTAGAAATCACTGCCGTAACAGCCTAGATCCGTCCAGCCCATGTCATCGACGTAGAAAACGATGATATTGAGCTTTTCAGCGTGAGCGCAGAAGGTGAGCGCAGCGATGAAACCGAGAACGGTAAGGGTTTTTAAGCCGATCATCCATTACCGGAGTTCGGTTTCATCCTGCGGTCAAGCCCCGCCTCGACATGCCTCAACCCGCCAATTCGGCAGACTACTTTGCCGCTCCGGGCAGCATTTCCCGCGTCAGGATCAGCTTGATCGGATCGGGCAGATTGCGTCGCTGCACAAAGAGATTGAGCTGCGTTCCCGGGTCCCCCCGAATCAAAGAGATCGCCATTTCAAAGTCCATCCCCTTAAACCACCGCTCTTCCACCTGAACGATTTCGTCCCAAGCCTTGAGCCCCACCTTATCCGCCGCTCCGCCGGGAAGCACCCGCAGGACGATGAGCCGATTCCCCTGTTGGCTGATTTGAACGCCGATCCCCGCGTCTTGCCCCACCACTTTCATCTCCGCATGACCGGGAATTTCCACCGGTCGGGCTTCAAGTCTACCTGACATCGCCACCAAGGCGAAGCCGATCACGATAAGGAACAGTGAGAGGGGCAATCTCATGATTTCAGGTTCGACGGAGGCTACGGGGGAAGCAACCGCTAATTCCAGGTTTGACTGAGGAACGGCGCGGGAAGAACTCCCGGTGAAATTTGCGCCGGAATTTTTCGTCAGCATCAAGGCGGAATCGACCGGAGCGTAGTGAACTACATGAGGTGGATTCCAACGCAGATGCTGCGAAAAAGGGCAAGCAAATCAACTGGAGTTCTTTCTGCGCCGTTCCTTAACTCAGGACGCTCCATTCACCACTTCGATCCGATGCGCCTCCCAGACTTCCGGCCACTGCAGCCGATCATACTGCCGTTCCAAGACCTCCGTGGGAATGGTCCGGGCCCGTTGCCGATTCCGCGCCTTTGCCAGTTCCGGCGGCGTGGCAAAGCCGACGATCTTCGTGGCAGCATGATAGTCGTGCCCCAGGTCAACGACCATGGCACGCCCGTCCCGCCGAATCGACGTGGCGTCCCAGACGATGCGTTTCTTCGCGCGAAGATGTTCCCGCAGCCGCGCCTTCGCCCGTTGCATCACCTCTCCATTGCGCGCCTGACTGTGGCGCTTGCCGGTCACCTCTTCGCGGATGTCATCCAGGCTGATGCGTTCGTATTCCGGACAATGCTCCTCGATCCAGGTGCTCTTTCCGGATCCGCTCGGACCGCAAGCCACGACAACTTCGGGGTGCTGCGATCGCCATTCGTAAGTCCGGGCGATCGCTTCTTGCGGCGTGAAAATGAGCCCCGCCTCAAAGGCATGGATCGCGGAATCGACGACATAGTTCACCTCGCCCTCCCCCACTTCCGCCGCAATGATGTCTCGCCAAGCCGCGTAAGGATCCGCGAGATTCCACACCTCCGCCTCTTCCGCGCCCAACCGAAACAGCTCCAGTGTTTCAAACGCATCATCAGGACCCGCCATCTCGCGACCCCGCAGATCCGCCAACTCCATGAGATACACCAACCGCACCTCGACGGATCGAGCCAATCGAAAATAGGCCGCCGCAGGCGCATCGCGTTTGACCAAACTCTTCGGCGCATGATGATGACCGACCAGCCCAAGCACTCCTTGAGCAACTTCCGGCTTCAGCCCTAACACCGGCAAACACGGCGCTAGATAAGACCGGCCTCGCTCCGTATGATGCGGCGATACGATCCGGAGTTTCCCTTCCCGCTCTTCTTCCCGCGTTGTCAGCGCCTTGCCGATATCATGCAACGCCGCCCCCAGAATCAGGACGACTTGGTCATCGATTCCCAAATCCGCGCCTTCGTGTTCCAGCACTCCGTATTCCTCCGCGATGACGCACTCCGTGTGAATGCGAACATCGCCTTCCGCGTGCCACTCCGGCTCCTGCGGCGTTGCCTTCAATTGCCGAATCAGCGGAAAGACCTTGCTCAGTTCATTGAGGAGCTGGTCCGGCGCAGGTCGACTGCCCGCATAAAGTTGTTCGATCAGCTTCACGATGGCTCCTCCGGCTGAGCCAGGCGGTTCGGCGTGATCTCCGCATACATCCAGTGTTCGTCCGTCTGCACGTGCCCGGGTCGAACCCACTTCGCCAAGGAGACCGCAAAGTCGTCGTAGGCGAACCGATCCGCGACCCGAACCACATACCCTTCCTGCACCGCCGGATCGATCGTCAGCTCCCGAACCAACGCCTCGTCCCAGATTCCCTGATACATCACCGGGACCGGAACCACCCCCACCAGATCCGCCCACTCTAACGTCTCTTCCCAGCTCAAGGCTTCGTTCTCTTCATTCCAGATACTGAAGAGGTAGAAGTAACTTTCCAGGTTGAGATACGGGACCGAGTGCATCGCATACATATTTTCCCCACAGAATCGCCATCCTTCCGGAATTTCCTGACCCACCTGACCATGCAACGCCTTCACCCAATCTCGCGACGGATGATGCCGACTATCGACCGACCGCGCGTGAGTCCGATCCCGATACAACGTCGTGTTCTCCCCATCCAGCTTCTCCGTCACCACCACCTCGCGACCCTCGAAATGGCGGGTATCAATCAAGAACGCGTCGTCATGCGTTCCGCCGGGCGACCAGGGAAGATGCGGAGTTCGCGGATACTTGACGGGTTCAATGGCCACCCGACAGAGTAGTTCGATTTCGCCCGGCAATCGAGGCGAAATTTCCTGGAGGGGAATTAACTGCGCAGCTGCAGCAATGGCCCTACACTATCGCCAAATTGGTTCAGCTCGATTCCCATGATCTGGGCAAGACTCACGTAGAGATTGCAGGCACGCTGCGCTTCTTCAGGTTCGTTGGAGTAGTCTAACGCCCGACCACCGGGAAGCGCCCCTCCTCCATGACCAGCTAGAACGAGGGGAAGATCACGCCCGTCGTGGCTATCGCCGTTGAACATATTACTGCCGAATTGCATCATGACATTGTCCAGCATCGTCGTGCCATTGCCTTCATCAATACCACGCATCTTCTCCATCAGATACGCGAGTTGCTCAACGTGGAACTGATTGATCCGTTGATAAGAGGCGAGCTTGTCTTTCTGGCTTTTGTGATGAGAAATGCCGTGCAATTGATCGTTGAGGACGCCGTCGAGGAAGCCGAACTTCATGTGAGAAACGTCGCGATTGAAGATGAGGGTGGCGACTCGCGTTTTGTCCATCTGCCAGGCGAGCAAGACCAGATCAAGCATCATCCGCATGTGATCGGCCACATCCTGAGGAGGATCTTCGGCGGGACGCTCGAGATTGGGTTTGCTGAGAGTCGGTCGCCAGCCTTCGAGACGTTCCTCCCGGGTGGCGCGATCGATCCGTTGTTCGAGATCTCGGACGCTGCTCATGAACTCGTCCATTTTCTGCTGATCCGCGTGCCCCAATTGACGATGGAGATCCTTGCTTCGGCTCAGCACCGCATCGAGAACCGAGCGATCGCGCAACAAACTGGAAGTATCGAACAGGCGATCGTAAACCGCGCGGGGATAGATCTCGGGTGAGATCGGTGTCGTCGGACCACCCCAGGAAATCGTACTATAATAAACACTCGGAACACCGCCGCGAACCCCACTTTCAGCGGGTTCGACTCCGAGGACCAGACTCGGCAACGCGGTCTCGCGCCCCACGCTTCGGGCGATCCGTTGATCGATCGAAATCCCTCCTTGCGGAACTAATGACGGCTTGAACTGAACGCCGTTGAGATAATTGGAAAACAGGGGCCAGTGTGGTCCGCTGGTATTGTTAAAGACATGCAATCCCTTGAGAATGGTAAGATCCTTTCTGAATGGTTCCAAGGGTCGCAGACTACTCGAAAGCTCCATGGAATCACCTTCGCCTTTCGCGTGCCACTCGTGAGGATTCACGCCATTCGCAAAGAGAAAACAACCATAGCGGACCGGTGCGGTCTCGCTCGTCGGGACCTCCTGCTTTTGATTGGCGGCCCAGGCAAAACTCTCCAAAAACGGGAGCGCAAGCGTAGCGCCAGCTCCTCGAAGGATAGCGCGACGGCTGGTGCTGGTCTCAAAGGGAATCATGATTCGGTGGCAGTTCGGTTAAGGGTGAATTGTGGGCTCGAAACAATCAATTCAATCAAGGGAGAGAGTCGATAGCCTTCCGTCTCCAAGGCTTCCTCCATGTGAAGGAGCAACTTGCGATCGCCGGGACCAACGGAGCGACCTAACGCATAGCCCAACAGCTTACGATTGAAGTGTGCGAAGACGTGATCTTGGTGACTGGTGAGGTAAGCCTTCAAACCCTTGATGCCGACAAGGTGGCTACCATCGTGCGCAATCGCCGAATTGACTTCGGTGTCGCGCCAACGCCCAATCGGATCGAAATTCTCCAGCGCGATGCCGAGTGGATCGATCTTGTCATGACAACTGGCGCACCCCGGATCTGCCCGATGCGCTTCCAATTGCTGCAAAATCGTCTGGCCGGACGCGTTGGTTTCGTCCTCAGAAATGGGTTCGACACTGGCGGGCGGATTCGGCAACTCACGCCCTAAAACCTGTTCGAGAATCCAGACGCCTCGCTGCACCGGACTGGTTCGCAAGGGGAGCGAGGTCTTGGTGAGAAAGAGCCCCATTCCCGGCAGGCCTCCGCGCTGGTCTTGATCGACCGGGACACGCCGAAAATCGTCGCCGAGGATATCTTCGATTCCATAGTGCCTGGCGAGGCGACGATTGGCGAACGTGTAGTCAGCATCGAGCAGCGCCGTGAGCGAGCGATCGTTGCGGAACAAATCGTCGAGGAAATGGGTAACCTCGTTCAACATCGCCTCGCGCAACTCCGGCGTAAACTCGGAGAACCGCTCGTCATCGGGATTCTCAAACGCTGCAAATCCGCTAAATCCCCATAGTTGTCCGGCGAAGTCCTTGGCGAGCGATTTCGCCTTAGGATCACGCAGCATCCGCTGAGCTTGGAGACGAAGGGTTTCGGGGTTCGTCAATTTCCCCGCCTTTGCGAGTTCAAGGAGTTCCGCGTCAGGAAGGCTGGCCCAGAGAAAAAACGCAAGTCGGCTGGCTAACTCATGACCGCTCAACCTTTGCAAGGTTCCTCCCTTGTCCGCAAGCTGACCGCCAACTCGATAGAGAAAGTCCGGGGAACTCAGGGTAAACATCAACGCCGCCTTCACCGAACTATCGAAGCTGTAACCCCGCTTTCGCGAATCCAGATACAACGACTTCAGCACTTCGATTTCCGCGTTGGACAGCGTTCGTCGCCAGGCTTGATTTGCGAATGCGGTGATCCACGGAATGGCCCGTTCCACCAGCCTTCTTTCTTCCTCGCGGACCTTGCCAGCCAGGAGTTCGAACCTCTCCTGGTCTTTACGCTCCCAAGATTTCACCAAGGCAACCGGAGGAAACACGCCCTCCTTCGCTTCACTCCAACGGTTCTCTTTTCCGAATTGATAGAGATTTTGATAGTGAAACTGGGTCACCGATTCGAGCCGATCTTCCAGTAGCCGCAACGTCGCGAGATCATCGGCCGTGGCATTCCGCAATACCTGCTCAACGGTGTAGTGATAGGGCGCTTCCGCGACGTCTTCATCTTCCTCCTGGGTCGGCCATGGTCCTCCGAGATAGCGCAGATCGGTGCGACTCCAGTTCGCGAGGACGTTCCGCTCAGCATTCAATCCAATCTTCGTTCGATTCGCCTCAGAAACGTTGCGTTTCCGCAGCATTCTTGTTCGATTCTTGTTCGATTCTTGTTCGCTTCGTTGTTGGAATCAATCGCGCGCGCCTTTCCGCCAAAGACATAGCGATTCGGAATATAACTCTGCGACTTGGGTATCTCCTTCAAGACCAAGGCCTGAATACTCGCCTGATCGACGCGATTGTGATCGAGCGTGAGATCCACCTCAAAGACTTGCGCTCCTTCCGGAACCACGAACTTCAAGGCGCCGGGAGGCTGTACCCCAATCGCATCACCAGGAAGATTGTTGCTCCCTTCGCCATCGATTCCATAGGGGAACTCACGCCCGCTGTTGGCTCCTAACACCGTCACCACGTCTTCCCAGTTCTTCGCGCTGCCGTCTTCGAAAAGAATGCGACCGCGACGCCAGACGCCGTATTCGCCGCGATTCCCGTCCCCGGCATCCGTCATGATCAGAAACAATTCCTTGGCGTCACCGATCGCGATTCGGAACGGCCAAATACCATCTTCCTTCGCCGATTGCAGGACCTCTTCCTTTGCTTCATGAAAGCTGATCTCGTAAGGGGGAGCATAGTTCTCTTCGTTCACCTTTAACGAACCGCCCCGTTGCCCGGAAGTAATGGCGATGCACTCGGCCCGCAGATCGTCCGAGCTGATTTGATTGGGCTCCGGGAGCGCTCGCCAAGCTGCCGCCCAATCCGCAAACGTGGCTCCGCTGGGGTTCGAGTTGAGAATGGCCCACCACTTCTCCAGCGCGACCGGAGCGAGCGGTTCATCCTCACAAACCGCAAAATCCCTCAGGCTCTTATCGTCTCGCTGAAGTGCTTTGCGATGACGATAGCGCCACGCGGCTTCCAGGTAAGCCGCATGCGAAAATCCCAGTTCTGACTCCAGGTGTTCGCGATGTTCCTGGTTCCATTTCTGCTGCTGCCCGACATACCATGCAATGATCTCATCGATGATCTGCTGTCGCAAAACGCCGGGAGCGTCGCTCGAGGATTTGGCAACTTCGCTCCAGACCATCCCATCCGCCGGAGTGACGGTAAGATGCTGCAAGGCTCCTTTGGCCGCTTCCAGATATTTTTCCAGATGGGTTGTCGCCATTCCCTGCGCCATACCCACATTCGCGAAACCTTCGCCTGCGCCCCCTTCATTGGGGAGGAATCGCCCGGCATTCGTCACCACACCGCCCGATAGATCACGAATCACGTTGCGATATTCGTAGTTGGTCAGGCGCGGCATCACGACAATTCCGGGATCGTCCTCGTAAGTCTCGGCAAGAACATCGGTTTGCTGATCGACCCATTCCAACATCATCGCGCGTTCTTCCTTCGTCGGCTGCTCCGCCTTCTGTGGCGGCATGTCGCCACTTTCGATCACCAACCGGACGGACTCCAACAGGCGCGCGGCGTGGTAAGGATCGACCGGTCCAGACTCCAGCAACTCCAGATCGATCTCCGCCTCCGCCGAATCGCTGTCGTGGCATTCATAGCAGGAATTCGCCATCGCGGCCGGAAGCGGCGGCAGCTCTACCGTGGCCGGAAAGTCACGCGCCGGAACGTGGCTAACGACTCCAAGACAGACTGCGGGGATGAGGATGGAAACACGCGGATTCACAGCGAGCTAACGAGTCGGTCCTGGCGAATCTGACGAAATCGAAATGATTCCTGCATCATTTCTCCTCCTCATCCATCGCTCCTCGGCCCACGCGAATCGCATCGATCACCAATCCGGCATCCTGCCTTTGCGTGCTGATCGAGATGAGGTAGGCGCCGAGACCGTTGAGGTTGACGTCGTTGCTCTTCGATCGGCTGAAATGGTGGACTTCTGAGAGCGGGATGCGCAGCGTTCGCCACTCTTCCGGTTGGAGCTCGCGATGCCATTGATTGTTTTGGTAAAAGGCGTTCCCACCGAATTTCCTGACGCTGTCAGGGGTGCCACGCAAACCAAGGCGAATGATGAACCACTGCGGTTTCTTCATCTTGAAGCGCAGTTCCAGATAGGAGTCGGGATGAACCTGGAAATGGGAGTGGAGTCCGTCAGCCCAGGCGTTGTTGCTCACCACGGCGAAATGCGAATAGCCCAGATCGAATCGTGGATAGGCCAGCATGGTGCCTTCCGGCTGCCATTTTCCTCCACCCCAGGTAGCCCCCGGTTCCTCCGAAAAATCGCGAACCCACTCGCTCGGAAGTTGTGGGATCGTGGAGGTGGTGAGCGGCTGAGGAGCCCCCGAATCCACCGTCGCACGCTGGCCCGCGCCGACTTCAACCTGCGCCCCATCCGAACTGCGGATCATGGCAACCCGTCCGTGCGTCACCACGAGGTCGGTCGATTGCGCCGACGCGGAAACTTCCAGTTCGGTTCCCAGCACTTCCAGTCGGCTCGATGGTGTGCTGATCAGAAAAGGACGCCCGGTTTTTTGCGGCGTCACCTCGGCCGAAATCTGACCCTCGCGGAGCTCCAGGATTTTCTGCCCGTTGACGATCCGCACAACCGCCTCCGCTTTCTGATAAAGTTGCACTCGGGTTTGGTCTTCGAACACCAGCTCCGCCGCCCCATCCATCCCTCCGATTCGAAACCACTGGCCCGAGGCGAGCCCCTGCGCTTCTCCCGGCGACACGATTTGGACGAGTTCAGATTCATCAACGCGACCAAGGCGCCCCTCTCTTCCCTCAAACGTGATCGTCGCAATCGGGGGAACGGGCTTTTCGGAGAGCGCCTGGATGCCCGCGAACATCGCAAAGGCTGCCGCCATCGCCGTGGGAATCCAGAACCACGGGGAGGAAATCCGAACGGCGAGTTTTTGTCCTGCGGGGTGATCCCGAACGTCTTCGCTCCCGGTATTCGGAGCGGCGGACTCCGCGAGTTCGCAGGCTTGCGCGAGAATTTCCTCCGCCCAGTCAATGCTCCCTTCGTCCTCGCAGATGAGGCGGTCGAACTCCTTCGTTTCCGCTTCGCTCAACGCATGGTCGAGATAACGCGTCGCGAGATCAATCATTCTCGATGGTTCGGATTCGGAGTTCATGAGTGTGTTCCTTCTGGCTTGGATGGGGAGAGTTCTTGCCGCACCGCGTTTCTTAGAGCCTGGTGCAGACGGGAAAGGCGCTTGTAAATGGCGTCGACAGAAAGACCTAGCGCGCGGGCGAGTTCTTCTCCGGACTCTCCCCGTTCGTAGCGGCGGTGGAGAAGATCGCGTTCCTCGTCCGGCAACCGTTCGACGCAGACCTGCAACGCATCGCGGCGTTCGTTCGCGATGAGCCCGCTCTCGACCTGCGCCTTCCTCGCCTCCAACCGTTCGTAAGCCAGAGTGGAGAGGATCTGCGATCGCGCCTTGGTTTGCCGCACCTGATCGATCGCTGCATTCCGGATCGCCGTGGTCGCCCATCGGTTCAGATGTTCCTCGTCGTTAAAGTGGTCGATCCGTTTCACGGCCTTGATCACCAGATCCTGAAAGAGATCCTCCGCTTTTGGAAAATCCGTCACCACCGCATACGCCACCGAGCAGAGGCGCTGGCGGTCGTGCAGCAAAATGCGAATGACGTCTTCCTGGGTCACACCTTCACAACGTGTGGCAATCCGCAATTCTGACGAGAATTCTTTTTGCGAAACGGGTGGTCAGATTTCGGCCTTCCAACGCGTTAACGGGGCGATCATCCAAACCCCGGCCGATGAAAAGCCTCCTCACCCTACCCAACATGCTCCCCGGTCTTTTCTTCGGCGCGCTCTTCCTTTCATCCGTGGCCACCGGAACGGAGTTCGAGCGACATGCTTTCCCCATGCCGGAACGGTGCGACGGCGTTGTGGTGGTGGATGTCGATTCCGATGGGGACCTCGATCTCGTTGGAATCTGTCGCACGGAAATCGTCGCGGTCATCCTTCCAGAGGGCAAGACGCAGTCGCTTTGGAAGGCCGAAGATGGCGCGATGATTCACGGAGCTGCCTGGGACGCGGACAACGACGGCGATGCCGACATCGCGGTCGGTCGATTTACCCGGGGAGAAGACTTCACCATCGGCTGGCTGGAGAATCCAACGTGGAAGATGCATCCCGTTTCCAGGAAAGTCGATGGGACCCATGGCATTGCGGTTGGCGATCTGGACGCAGATGGACGCGACGACCTCGTCTCCGCCAATGTCAAAGGGCCGCTCTTTCCGCTTTCCGTTTCTTGGTTCGATGGAGAGAGCCAATCGCTCCATTTCATCCAAAAAACGGAGGCAGGATCGCGCCCCCACTACGTTGCGGTTGGCGATGTCGATGGCGACCGTTTGCCAGACGTCGTTCTCGGCGACGGAGGCGGCTTTGCGCTTTTCACCAATCCCGGCCCTGAGAACGTCGCCGATGAATGGCCGAGGACGAAGATCGCTCGTCGCGAAGGGGGCACGAACGTTGCCCTCACCGACATCGACGGAGATGGCGACCTCGACCTGATCGGAAGTTGTGGCCATGGGGTCGGCGTTGAGTGGTTCGAGAATCCGAGTTGGAAAGCGCACCCGGTCGAGGCGGAGCTTTCCGACGTCCACGCGTTGGATGTCGGTGATCTCGACGGAGATGGCGACGCGGACATCGTCGGCGGATCGTTTGGCGGTTACCAACAGCCGAACGACCACAAAAAGGTCGTACAGTGGTACGAAAACGGCGGCGACGGCCGCTTCATATCCCATCCTCTTGATACCGTCAACGCGCAGGAAAGTTACGCGGTTCAAATCATAGATATCGATGGCGACGGCGCGAACGACATTCTCCTTGCCGGGCGCGGTTCGAACAACATCGTCTGGTATCAGAACTCGCCCTAACACCATCCGCTTCGCCCCATCATGAAATCCCTGTTTCTCTTCCTTTTCTCGCTCGTCTTCGTATCCGCCGAGGAACGCTACCAATTTCGCGACGGCCATCTCGTCGATCAATTACCAGACTACATCCAACAGGTGAGCGGCTTTGGGGAACGCCCGGACTGGTCCGCTGATTCCAGACGCCTCCTCTTCGTCGAGAAACCGATGGGCGAGGTCTACGAGCTTGATCTGAAGACCGGCCTGACACATCCCAAAACCCGGCACTTCACCCACTACGGATTCACCCGGGCGATCTACCTCGCCAATGGGGACATCCTTCTCTCCGGCCCACGAGAAAACTATGACGAGGCCGATCGCGACTCCCGCAACGAAGCACGCCATCTCTGTTGGCTGTCGGTATTGCCAAAATCGGGCAACCGCAAGCCGATCCCTCTGGATACCCTCGCCGCCGAAGGACCAGCCGTTTCCCGCGAGGCGATGCGGCTGGCCTGGACCCATCGCGACCAACAGGATCCGACC
>CAYGQD010000073.1:0-29955 GCA_964351855.1 uncultured Verrucomicrobiales bacterium | reverse complement strand
TTCTTCTTGATGTTTGGTTTTGAGGTGCGGCCGCTCGTTATTGCGTGTGATGCGGTTGAGAATCGTTTGGGGTTTGGGGTTGAGCGAGACACAATAGCCATGCCCCCGAATCAGCGCCCGATTCACTTCCCGAAGCACGATTCCCCCGCCCGTCGAAATGATGCGCCCCTGCCCATCCGCCGCCGTTTCCAGCGCAGAAGTCTCCAGCTCGCGAAAGGCGTCTTCTCCTTCTTCCGCAAAAATGTCCGCGATGGTTCGCCCGGAAGTCTCCACGACCAAGGCATCGGTATCGACGAATTCGAAACCAAGGCTGTCAGCAATTTTCCGAGCGACCGTGGTTTTCCCGGTGCCCATAAATCCAATCAAGATGATGTTGCGCGGAACCATATCAACGTAAGCGGTTATCTAACCACGAGACAGCCCGAGTGTCGAGCTAGCTACGAACCAGGGAGAATTCTAGCCCAAGACTTCGGCCCGAGCGTCTTCCAGTGTTTGGCGGGACTGATTGAGCCCACCGAAGCCGCCGAATTCGATGCCACAATAGCCATGAAAGCCGGATCCGATGACGATGCCAAGCATTTTCACAAAATCGATATCGATCGGATTCCCTTCGCTGTCCCAACCCCGGTTCTTCGCAGAAACGCCTTTGGCGAAGGGCAACAATTCCTCCGTCCCGAGGTAGGAATCATAGGTTTCACCGTCCTTGATCCGGAAGTTGCCGAAGTCTGGCAACGTTCCACAGCGCTCATGACCGACGGCTTTGATGACTTCCACCAGCCATTTCGCATTGCTGGAAAGTCCTCCGTGGTTTTCGACAATCACATTAATCCCTGATGCGTCCCCGATTTCCGTCAGCTTCGCTAATCCATCCGCAGCCAACTTCACCTGCTCATCCCAGCTCCCGGAACTTCCCGCATTGACCCGAATCGAGTGACAGCCGAGAAATTTGGCGGCATCGATCCACTTTTTGTGATTTTCCACGGTTTGCTCCCGCTTGGCGGCGTCCGGATCCCCAATATTCCCCTCCTGATCACACATGATCAGCAGACTTTTCACTCCGGCGTCGGCAGCCCGCTGCTTCATTTCGCCGAGATAGGCCTCGTCCTTGGCCTTATCCATAAAGAACTGATTCACGTATTCGATCGCGAAAATCTCGTGATCAGCGGCGACTTTCGCGAAATCCAAGTTGTCGATCTTCCCGCTTTTCAGGTCGGAAACGAGCGTCCATTGGGCGAGAGAGATTTTCAACGGGAGTTCAGTGGTGTCGGCAGCCAGTGCCGATCCTGAGGCGGCAGCGAGGCCGGCCAACTTCAAGAACTGACGACGACTGTTGTTGAGGGTGTTGGAGATCATGGAACTACTGTGAGGGCCAATTGTCCCGAAAATCCAGCGGAGAGTTGCCGGACCAACCAATTCGTTGACGAAACCTAACCTTATGCAACGGTGAACCTCTTTCTGCGCCACCCACGAATGACTGCCGCCATCGCCCTCACCGACACCAAGGATGCAGCGATGGATGCCGTCCGCAGAGCGGTCGATCTTCTTCAGGCGGGCGAAATCGTGGCCTTGCCGACAGAGACCGTTTACGGCTTGGGCGCAGATGCGATGAACGAACACGCCGTCGCCAAGGTTTTCGCGGCGAAAGAGCGACCCAGTTTTGACCCTTTGATCGTCCATTTACCGAATCGTGATGCGCTGAAAGAAGTCGCGGTAGTGCCGGAAGAGATCGAAAAATACGTTCAGCAGCTCATGCTGGAGTTTTGGCCCGGTCCCCTGACGTTGGTCCTCCCGAAAACCGACGCGGTTCCTGACATCGTCACCGCCGGGCTTCCCACGGTAGCAGTCCGACTTAGCGCGCATCCTATCTTCGCGAAAGTCGTGAAAGGACTAGGCCGTCCGATCGCCGCTCCGAGCGCGAATCGTTTTGGTCAAATCAGCCCCACGTCTGCGGCGGCGGTGATGGAAGAACTGGGTGATCGCATATCGCTGATTCTCGACGGCGGCGCGTGTTCGCGGGGTCTGGAGTCAACCATCATCCGCGTTTTGCCGCCCCAGAAGACCAAGCCGATCTTCCAAATTCTTCGCCCCGGTCCGATCACACCGGACGATTTGAAACCGTTTGGCCAAATCAAAAAGCTGAAACCGGGCGAAACCGCTCCGGACGCACCCGGCCAGACGCCGAGCCATTACGCGCCCCGAACACCGCTCCGCCTGCTTGAAAAGCCCAGCGATTTCGTTCCTGATCCGGCCAAAACCTACGCGCTGCTGAGTTACCGCGAGAATCCCAAAGATGGCTACCTCAATCTCCACGAGTGGGCCGAGGTGCAAGCCCTGACCCCGGGTTCCGGAAAACAAGCGGAAGCCGCCGTCCGATTTTTCTACGTTCTCCGCCAGTTAGACCGTGCCGGAGTTGACGAAATCATTGCAGAACCCATCTCGGAAGTCGGATTAGGCGTTGCCATGATGGAACGCCTCCGCCGGGCGGCAGCCAAACGGGACGCGTCCCCAGATTCGACGTAATCCTCATTCATGCCTGAACCGTCCACTCCCAAAGACGAAACACCCCGCGGAAAAGCCGGGATCGTCTCCATCGCCATCATGTGCAGCCGCGTGCTGGGCTTGGTTCGCGAGGTCGTCTTGGGAGGGTTATTTGGGGGCAGTCGATGGATGGATTCGTTCATGATCGCGTTCCGGACCCCGAATATGTTGCGGGACTTGTTCGCAGAAGGAGCGCTTTCCACCGCGTTTGTGACGACCTTCTCGAAGAAAATCAAAGGTGAGAGCGACGAATCCGCCTGGGATCTGGCGCGAAAAATGATCACCCTGGTGACGGTGTTCATGGCCGGATTGACCGTGCTGGGCGTCCTCCTGGCTCCATGGATTGTCCGCTTGATGGCTTGGGGCTGGACAGATAGTCCGGAGCAAATCCAGTTCACCGTCATTCTCGCCCGCATCATTTACGGGTTCATCGGCCTCATTTCACTGGCGGCATTGGTCATGGGGATGTTGAACGCGAAAGGCGTCTTTTTTGTTCCCGCCGTTGCCTCCAGCTTCTTTAACCTGGGATCGATCATCAGTGGTGCCCTGATTGGGCATTGGATCGATCCTTGTTGGGGGCGTTGGTCGCTGGTCGGTTTTTCGATCGGTGTTCTGGTGGGGGGATTTTGTCAATTGGCGGTTCAAATTCCCGCCCTGATGAAGGTCGGATTCCGCTTTTGGCCGGATTTTCAGTGGAATGATCCCGGGGTGAAGAAAGTCCTCTCCCTCATGATTCCGGCCATCATCGCGGGCAGCGCAGTCCAAGTCGGCGTCGCCTTGAACACGTTCTTTGCCTCCTTTCTCGATCGGGAAGGCTCTGTGAGTTTCCTCCAATGGGCCTTCCGGCTCATGCAATTGCCCCTCGGGGTATTCGGCGTCGCCGTCGCCACTGTCACGCTGCCCGCGATTTCCCGGGCCGCTAGTAACGGGATCAACGACGAATTCCGGAACATCCTTTCCCGAGGACTGCGCCTCGTTTTCCTCCTCACGATTCCTTCTGCGCTCGGTTTGGCGATCCTCGCCGAACCGATCATTTCGGTGATCTTCCAGCGCGGACGATTCTCCCCGGAAGATGCCATGGCCACCGGCGCGGCTCTCCGCATGTATGCGATGGGCCTGATCTTCTATGCAGGGATCAAAGTCGTTCAACCTGCCTTTTATGCGATCGACAAGAAATGGATCCCAATGTTTGCCAGTTTCTTTGCGATCGCCACGAATGCGGTTCTCAATTATATTTGGATCTTCGTCCTCGCGAAATCCCACGAATACTTGGCGCTTTCGACCGCGATTGGTTCCCTGCTCAATTTCGGAATTCTCTATGTCATGATCCGCATCTTTGCCGGGCATTTCCAGACCGGGAAGCTGCTCCTGACACTCTTCAAAATCGGCATCGCCGGAGCGGCCCTTTGCACCGTCGCACTGCTGGGAAGCTACACGATCCTGGAAGATTGGGCGACCCAGGCGTTTGCTCCCAAAGCAACCGCTCTGGGAATCACGATTGCAGCTGCCGCAGGCGCGTATTTCGCCGTTGCCAAAATTCTACGAGTTGAAGAATTGGACGAGTTCACTTCGATGGTGAAGCGTCGTTCGAAACGCTGACCCTTAGCTTAGCCTAGCCAAGCAGCCGCTTCCAATAAAGCGCGATTCCATCGGCACACATCTCGCTCGGATTCGCATTTTCGTAGCACTGCCAGATAATATCTTCGACGAATTCAGATTCCGCACGGGCGCGATTAAAGTCGCTAAACGCTTCAACGATCTCTTCGCGCGAGTGCTCCTCCTTCACTTTGTTGCCAACCAGTTCCGTCGATTGACGTAGGATCGCTTCGTAACGCTGGAGATGTGGGACGACGTCTTCGATCATTCCGAAGTGGGTCAAATAGAGCCGATCGAGATTGGCTTCTGACAATCGGGTGATTGAGGCAATGTAGGGATCCAATTCATACTGAGACGGCGCTGTAGTTGGAGAAATGAAGCTCTGTCCTGGCAACCGAACTCCGGCGACATCGCCGACAAACGCGATGCCATCCGTGAGAAAGACGACATGATGCCGTGCATGCCCCGGTGTATCCCAAACCTGAAATTGGGCCCCTCCCACGTCCACCGTATCGCCCTCGGTGAGCGCAGTGACTTGGCTCTCGGGAATCGGTTTGATCTCTCCCCAGAGTGTTTCCATTTCATCTCCGTAGACGGCCCGGGCCCCGGCGATCAATTTGCCAGGATCGATGAGATGGGGAGCTCCTCGTTCGTGAACGTAAACCTGAGCTCCTTTTGCGGCCCACCACCCCGCCGCTCCGGCATGATCCAGATGCACGTGGGTCAAGAGGACCTTCTGAATCGCTTCCGGATCAAATCCCAGGTTCAGAATTCCCGTCTCCAGATTTTCGACGGTGCTGGAAGGACCGGTTTCGACCAACGCAAGTTCTCCCGGGGTCTCGATCAAGAAAGCCGCGATAGACTCTGATAAACCGCGAAAACTGAGGTCGATAGTGTGAATTTTCATGATCGGCACCTACAAAGAGCACGGCGCCTTCTCCTGATCAACGAGAGGATTCCAGAACCCCTCGTTTCGATTGAAAAGGAAAACCGTTAGGGCAGTCCAACCAGAGAATCAGGTTGAAAACCGCTATTTGTGATTCTATTGTGAAATTTCACTAGGTGACAAAAGAAATCCCCAGAAAGACGATTTATCGTCTCAGTCAGTATCAACGTTGCCTGCAACAGCTTCGCGATAACGAAATTGAAACGGTTTCGTCAGAAGTGCTCTCAAAAGCCGCCGGGGTGAAGCCGACTCAGCTACGCAAAGACCTCGCCAATTTCGGCCAACTCGGGACCCGCGGCCTGGGTTACAACGTGGAATCCCTTTCCAAGGTCCTCAGTAACGTCCTTGGGGCGGAGCGACTTCGTCCGGTGATTCTGGTCGGCGTCGGGAACCTGGGAGCGGCTTTGTTGCGCTACTCGGGCTTCGAGAAGGAAGGATTCGAAATCACCGCTGCCTTTGATGCCATGCCGGATCAGGCCAATGCGAGGAATGTCCCGTTCACGATTCGTTCCAGTGAAGGAATGGTGGATTTCATTCGCGAAAACGAGGTTAAAATCGCCATCCTGGCGGTTCCCGCGACCACCGCTCAATCCGTCGTCAATCAGTTGGTTGACGCCGGAATCCAAGCGATTCTCAATTTCTCGCCCACGCTCCTCGAAAAACCGGACCACGTCGTCGTCAACAGCGTCGATCTCGCGATCGAGCTGGAAAACCTGAGTTACTTCATCCGCTAAAGACGCGCGGGATTGAAGGGAGTCGTGGGAGTCTTGCCGCTGGCTTTGGCTCGAAGGAGAGGCCGCAAGCGGGCAATGACGGCCTGAGCTTCGTCATCGGGATCGATCGCCAAATTGTTGAACTCCATCGGGTCAGCGTGGTGGTCGTAGAGTTCCACACCAAAAATTCCCTCTCCCCACTCGCTGAACCGCCAACGCTCGGTGCGAATGCTACATCCCATGACCGGCTCGGCCAGCCGATCATCCGCCGGACGTAAAATCTGGGTGATCGCGTGCGAATCCCATTCTGCGATCGGGTCATTCAGCAGCGGACGCAGACTCCGGCCGGAAAGCGGACCGGCCGCCTCGATCCCGGCCAGATCGATCAACGTAGGATAGATATCGACAAATTCGACCACCCGCAGGGAAGCTTGCCCATTGCCGCGAACACCCGGAGCCCGAATGATCAGAGGCGAACGAGCACCTTGCTCAAACAACGTCCGCTTTTGCCAAATCCCATTATGCTCTCCCAGATGATATCCGTGATCACTCCAGAACACGACCATCGTCTTCTCCGCCAGCTCCAGCCGATCCAACGCTGCTAACATGCGTCCCACCTGCGCGTCGACAAACGAGACACAGGCATAATACGCTTGAACGGCTTTACGCAGCGTCAGCTCATCCAACCCATAATTGGGAATCGGACAATTATGGGCGAAAGCCGCTATCGGGATATCATCTCGATCTCCTTTCGGGGCATAGGGAAGTCGAATCTCTTCCAACGGATACATTTCGAAATATTTCTTCGGGGCGACAAACGGTGTGTGAGGGCGGAAGAAGCCGGCAGCGATGAAGAATGGCTCGTTCTGCTTCTCTTCCATCAACCGAATCGCCTCCGTTGCAATCATCCCGTCGGTTTGCTCTTCATCCGTTCCTTCCGCCGCTAACCAACTCAGCGCCGCGCTGATTTTCCGATGTGGTTCGGCATTGAAAATTTGCGCCTCTTCCGTCTTATCCCGGCCAATCGGGTTGATGGTTTGCTGCCAGGAAGGAGGATCATCGAACCCGTCTGTCCCAACACTCGCGGGAACATTGTAATGATAGATTTTCCCGACGCGTCCGGCATAGTATCCTTCCTGGATAAAACGCTGAGAGAGCGTCACCGCATCGGGAACCGCTTCCCGAAAATGACGATCCAAATCGTAGACCTGAATCTCATCGGGACGCAGTCCGGTCATGACCGAAGCTCGGGTGGGATTGCAGAGAGGGAGCTGGTTGTAAGCTCGATCGAACCGAACTCCCGTCGCGGCCAGTCGATCAATGTGGGGCGTCTTCGCCAACAGATCACCGTAACAGCCCAGCGAACTGGCCAAATCATCAACTGAGATGAAGAGAACGTTGGGGCGATCTTCTGCGTGCGAAAAACCTAACCCAACCAGAAGGATCGCCGCGAACAGATGCTTCATGACCCGGCGTTTCAAGATTTCACGGGACGACGCTGAGCAGCCTCTGGCTTGGGAGTCGGGAGGCGATCTTTGGCCAAGACGGCGGTGCCGGTCGCATCACTGACGCGCAGCTGGAATTCCCATTGAACGGTCCAATCACGCTCTTGCTGGTCCTGGCAACACTTGACGAGGATCTGGTTTTTTCCCGCCTTGAGGTTTGCCTTCATCTTATACTGATCAATCCTAGCTCCTCGATGGTATTCGTCACGACCGAATAGAAGCTCGCCATTGAGCCAAACTTTCCAGGCATTCTTCCCACCAAGCCTCAGCTCAACGCCTTGGGCCTGCTCAGCCTCAAATTCCGTGTAGGCATAGGCAACGACTTCTTTGAGGGGGCCAAGAGGCTGATTGAAGTCTACCTTTCCATATTCATCCATGGTCACATACGGCTGCCAACGGACTTCCGCGTCCTTCCCGGCGTAGGCCGCATCCAGATCGATCTCAGTTTCTGGCGCATAAACGGTTTCGAAACCGTTACGCTCCGTGTTGTCGAACGGCCCGATGATTTGCCAATGCATGAGAAACCCAAAGTGGCGTGGCAAATCCACTTCCTGACCCGCTTTGCGCAGCGCCTCGGTGATCTTCTGGACCTGGTCAGCATCCCGTGCGGCCCCCAGAGCTTGCCGATAAATGAGCAACGCGCCGGGTCCCTCTAATTCGGCAGCTTGATTGATGAGACGCTGGACCGCCATCCGACGCAGTTTCACGCTGGGATCGTTCAGCATTCCCGGCACCAATTTGGCGGCAGTCTCCGGAACCGAGTTTTCGATCAGCTCAAAGGCGAATTCTCTCGCCTGAGTCGATTGCCGAGGATCGAGCAGCATGTCTCCCAACTCCGCCATGGGGAGACTAGTCCCGTCCGCCGTTTCACGGGCCACGATCGCGTCAACGGCCGCTCTCAGGTAGTTGATGGCCAGGGGATTCGCGTCCTGCATCTCGCCGAGAATCAGGGGAACTTGCTCCAAACCAGCTTGGCTGAGTTCTTGCCAGGCGGCTCCGGCCTCGACGTTGCCTTTCCCTTCCGGTTCCACCTTGAGAATGGTCGCAATGGCCTCATCGACTGCCGCCCATCCGGGAGCCATCAGCAAGACGAACGATAACGAGACTAGCAGGGGAGTTTTCATCGTGGCGGAGCCTCAAATCAGAAGGTGGTTCTGTCAACCCGATCACTGCGGCTGCATCGCAAAATACGTCGAGGCGTAGCGCTGGCCCAGTTTCCGATAGCTGAGAGCGTCGAAGTGCACGTTGTCCCCCTTGTGATTGAGTCCATCGGCACGTACGAAGGCCGTGTTCGGCACCAGCTTTGGCAAGGTCCGATGAACCTCATCGACCACGATCGTCCAATCGGTCCACGGCCGCTCCGGAAATCTCCCCAATTGACCAGCGATGAAGGGCACGTCCGGAGCGTTCAGTTCACTGCGAAATTTGGCGATGACCCAATGAAGGCGATCGCGATACAAGGGAGCCCGCTCGAAATTCGAATCGGCCTCGCCTTGATGCCACAGGATCCCTTTCAAGGTGCCTACGTTGAGCGCGGCTTTCGCCCGAGGCAACATGTCATCCCAGGGATGGGTTTTGGTGGACGGATGATAGCCCCCCGGGAGCCACGCCTCGATCGGCGAACCTCCGACCGCGCAGGGAATCAGGCCGATGGTGATGTTCGGTTCTGCCTTCGCGACTTCGATCCCGAAACTTTTTCCCAAACCGACTCCAACGATGGGCGGCTTGTCAAAATGCATCGGGTCAACCGCCGGGACCCACTCCAGCTCCTTATTGAGCATCAACACCCGTGGATGAGGCTTGAGATCTTCTTCGGCAACTTTGCCCCTCCCCGCCATGTTCGACTGTCCAACGAGGAGGAAAAGATGAAAGTTTTCCGGAGCGGGGAGTTTCGATTCCTGGGCGTGAATCAGGCCAGGGAAGATTGCCATCATCAGCCAAGCGAGTTTGAAAAGGGGTTTCATCCTCCTCCCCTATCCCAAGAACTCGACGGGTGCAATTCTCTGACCTCTGCCCTCGAAATTACTCAGGAACCGGAGCGGTCAGGAGCGGTTCCTTATTGAACACCAAGGTCGCGGGCATCTCATCCGGGTGCATCTCCTCTTCGTCGGGAAACATCACCTTAATCTGAGTAAATCCGCCGTCCCGCCATTGGTCCTCACTCATGAGCCAGTTCTTGACGAATTGGGCAACAGAATCCCGACTCGCTTCGCGGACATTGTCGATCGCTTCTTCGGTTTGAGCCCGTTCTCCCAGCTTCCCGGTAATGGTTGTCTCCAATTTCCTCCGTCCGGTTTCGGTATCGAACATCCCCCGCAGCCAATCCGTTTTCACAATCCACTCTTGCTTGCCGGTATCAAAGGCGACGGGAAGGCTCGGTTCAATCGATGGAGCCACGACCACACAGGTGCTGCCCAGTTGGCTCAGTTTCCAATTCCCGTCTAACTTCACGTGATATCGATAAGTCGCCGGAACCACGAGCATGGTTTGCATCCCCGTCCCTGCCACTCGCGTCCCCCAGACTTTCCAATCCCGGGCATCGGTGAACTGCTCCTTCGCCTCAGCCGTCGCCGTCTCCAGAATATTTCCGTTGGTCGAGGTCGCCTCCATGTGGGTGGCGATGAAGGTCTGAGTGATGTTCTCGTTGAGGAAATTTTCGCCAATCTGGCGGATGTTCCAAACCGTGAAGTAGTAAACCGCGACTCCGCCCGCTGTCAGAATCAAGGTGCAGAGCACCAGCATCGAAAAACAACCGACGCCGCTTCGTTTGCGTTCCACGGGGGCGGGTGCACTGGCGGCGGCAGGCTGCCGGGGTAAGGATTGTGGCGGTTGCCCGGCGGCATCATTGGCACGGGCCTCAGCCACGGCTCTGGCAATGGGATTCACGGGCACTCCGCTATCGGGATCGGTCATTTCTTAAAAAAGGCGCGTTGTTTGGAGGAAATCGGCATTTCCAGCTTCTCCATCACCAAGAGCATATCCTCCCAGACTTTACGTCGTTCGGTGAGTTGCTTATTACGAAGGAGATAGGAAGGATGAAAGGTCACCATGGTAGGGATACCAGTAAAATCGTGAAACTGACTTCGCATCCGCGAAACCGCTCCGGTCAGGCCCAGCAATCCCTCCGCAGCAGATCCGCCGAGCGCCACGACGACTTTCGGCTGAATCACCTCGATCTCCGCCTTCACGAAGGCGACACAAGACGCCATCTCCTCCGAAGTCGGCTTTCGATTCGATTCTCCTTGGTTCGGCAATGCGGGGCGAAATTTCACAATGTTCGAGATATAGACGTCTGAACGGCCAATTCCCATCGCCTGAATGATTTTCGTGAGCAATTGGCCCGCCGGTCCCACGAACGGTTCGCGAAGGCGTTCTTCCTCGGATCCCGGCGCTTCCCCCACGAAAACGAGCTTCGCATCCGGACTCCCGACAGCGAAGACCATCGTCTCCCGCAGCGAATCCAATTTGCGAGCCGGTTCCCAGTTTTTCGCCCGTTCCTGGAGCCAAGCCAGCTTCTCCGCCTTGGTCGTCCCCTCCGGCACGAGCGTTGGAGCCTGGGGCGCGGCGGGCTCAGCAGAAGATTCGGCCAGCGGAAGCGAAGCGGCGCGAGGTCTGGGCTCCGCCTCACGGATGGAGGGCGAAGCTGGCGCGGCGGACACCGGATCGGCTCCCGATTTCGGAGCAGCCGCATAGAGGCCGGGCAACTCACGCAGTTGCTTCCGGGCTACGGGGGTCAACCAGATTTGGTCGCTCCCGTCTCGCGTCTGTTCTTGCAGCAGTTCGATGAGGGCCGAGGTGGCGCTCTGGATCGGATTTTGGCTCACGCGATCAATTAGTCGGATTCCTGACCGATCCGCAACTGGCAACGTGAGAAAACATCTGGTTGTGCTACCACGGAAATGGGAAGAGGGAGGAAATTCCCAACTCCTTCTCAAAACTATGAAACCCCTCTTATTGTTGGTCGCACTCGTGGTTGCCTCGACGTCCCTGGCCGAGGATCGTCCCAATATTCTCTGGCTCACCTGCGAAGATATGTCGCCCCGGCTCGGTTGCTACGGAGACGACACCGTCCCGACGCCGAACATCGACCGGCTGGCGACTCAAGGCGTCCGCTACACCCACGCCTTCGGCAACTACGGAGTTTGCGCCCCGAATCGCCACACCATCATCATGGGAATGTATCCCACGTCCACTGGCGCGATGGCCATGCGCACTTGGAAACGAACCTCGGCTCTCAAACTGATCACGGATCCAGAATTGCTCGCGATTCCCACCTACGAAGCGACGCCGCCGCCCGATGCCAAGTGTTTCACCGAATACCTCCGCGCCGCTGGCTATTATTGCACGAACCATACCAAGACGGACTACCAGTTCCGCACTCCCATCACCGCTTGGGACGACACTTCGGGCAAGGCGCATTGGCGCAATCGCCCCCATCCCGAGCAACCGTTCTTTGCCGTTTTCAACCAAACGATCACCCACGAATCGAAGACCTTCAAAAAGGCATCGCCCAGCGTGGTAGATCCGGCTTCAATCACGCTTCCGGCCTACTATCCAGATACTCCTGAAGTGCGGCAGGGATTGGCTTGGCACTATGATAACATCCACGCCATGGATCAATGGGTCGGCGAGATGCTCGCCGAATTGGAGAACGATGGATTGGCGGATAACACGATCGTCTTCTTCTATTCCGACCACGGCGATGGACTGCCCCGCGCCAAACGTTGGGTTTATGATTCCGGTCTAAGGGTGCCCTTGATCATTCGTTGGCCGGATGGAACCGGCGCGAACACAACCACGGATGAGTTGGTCAGCTTTGTCGATCTCGCCCCGACCGTGCTATCGCTGGCGGATCTGAAACTTCCACCGCACCTGGAAGGCCAAGCCTTTCTCGGCCCCAAGAAAGCGGCCCCACGCCAGTATATTTACGGGTTCCGGGATCGCATGGACCCCGCTCCGGAAACCATCCGCGCCGTGCGCGATCATCGCTTCAAGTATATCAGGAACTATCGGACGGATTTGCCCTACATCGGCTTTCTCCCTTACCGCGATCAAGCTCCGATCATGCAGGCCATCCATCGGCAGATCGAAACCGGAGAACGCTGGCCCAATTCCTGGCAGTTTTTCGATCAAACGAAGCCGGAGGAAGAACTCTACGATACCCAAACCGATCCCGACGAAGTCCACAATCTGGCGGAAGATCCTGCCTATGCCGAACCATTGACAACGCTCCGAGCCGCCCACAAAGCTTTCACCAAGAAGCACGGTGATCTCGGCCTCATCCCCGAATCCGAACTCATTCGCAAGCTCTGGCCGCCCGACGGGAAGCAGGCCGGCACCGCCAGCCCCAAGGTGGAAACCCCGGGTGATTCCATCGCGATCACCTGCGAAACGGAAGGCGCTTCCATCGCCTATCGGCTCAATGGGAGCGGAGCTTGGCAGCTCTATTCAGGCCCGTTTGATCTGGAGCGACCCTTCCGACTGGAAGCTCAAGCGATCCGCCTCGGCTGGAAGCCCAGCCCGGTGATCGACTTCCAAGCGAATTGATGTTCGGAAGCCATCCATGCTACAATGATTTCCAACCTTTATAATCGCCATCTCCGGTGTTTGTGTCAAAATGCGCCTGACATACCCACCACACACTGACACCCCATGCTTAGACGTCTTAGGAACCTTGTTCGCGGCTTTTTCGGTCTTTTCGTCTCCGGATTAGAAAAACGGAATCCCGAAGCGCTGATTGAAGTTGAAAAAGAGAATCTCCGTGAACAAATCGCGGAATACAATAAAGGGCTCGCCGCTCATGCCGGACTCTGCGAACGGATGATGAGCCAGGTCAAAAAACTGGAGAAGGATGAGAATGATTTGCGAGCCAAAACGGCTGCGAATTTGAAAGCGGGCAATCGCCAGTTAGCGGGTCAGTATGCCTATCAGCTAAAAAGCGTGAGCGCGAATCTCGAAGAATCTCGCGCCCAGTTGGAAGCTGCGGAAGCCACCTATAAAGAGCTGATCCGCTCCCGCGACGTCGCCGTAAAAGCAGCTCGCGAAAAGATTTCGTCCCTCCAGCGCGACATCACCGACATGAAAATGCACAAGGCGATGGCGGAGCTGAACGAGATGGCCACCGGCATGATTTCAGACATCGGCGGTTCTGGCGATACCCTCGACCGGCTTCACGAAATGGTTCGCGATGAGCGCGATAAGGCCGCCGGGCGCAGTCGCGTTGCCAAAGACAGCATCGATACCAGCCAAATCGACGTTCTCGAAGGCGAGCAAAAAGCGCTCGAAGATTTGGCCTTGGCGGATTTTGCTGCGGAAGCGGGGATCGTCCTCGATGAAGGCAGCAGTGGAACCGTCGCCAGCGAATCAACAGCTGAGGCTGGTGAAAAGACGATGTGACCCGGAAGAAGGGTTCACTTCCATTCCCAAACGTCCTTCTCTACCAACTCGCAATCTGTGCGCGGATGTTCGGATTGGAGCCAAGCTTTCGCCGCCTCATCCCCCTTCAAGTAGGCGTTCCAGAACTGAACGCTGATCGTCTGAATCGCGGGGTGATGATGAGCGATCCGGTTCTTGGAATACCGGGAACTGTCGGAGAAGGCGAAATGATTCCCTTCCTCAAAGACGATCTGGAACTTGTCGCCATCCGGCAGCGCCTCGAAGACCTTTCGGCGAGATTCCGGGGTTAAATCCGGTTGAACCGGGCTCCCATCCTTCGTCCCGGTCATGCAGAGAACCGGTGCCTGGATGTGACCAAAAGCGTCAGCCGCCGAAGTTCCGCCTCGGACATCGGAGGGACTCATCAAGAGAAATGCATCGATCCGCTCATCCGGGAATGATCGATTCAGAGGAAAGCGCTGCCCCATCAAGGCCTGGGTCGTTACCGCCCCGTAGCTGTGGCCACTGAGCCCGATTTTTTCCAGGTCCATGGCCCCGAAGAGCGGATGCCCCTCTTCCGCGTTCCACGCTTCCAACTGATCGATCACAAACGGGACGTCCATGAAGCGGTCCAACGTCGCGGTCAGGTTCGCGGCCTTCTTCAAGGCCTCCATCCGTTGCGAGGGCTCGGCCGATCGCCAGACCGACTCATCACTCCCCGGATGCTGCAGAAACACCGCGATGAATCCCTGGGAGGCCCACTCATTCGCCACATAAACATTGTTCTCCCGAGAGCCGCCCAAACCGTGAGAAAAGAGCACCACCGGCTGCGGCGAATCACTCGCCGCCCGGTATACTTTGACCGGCACGGTTCGACTTCGCGCCTCATCAACGGGGTCGAACGTCAGCGTCGAAATCGCAGATTTCTCCTGAGCCAGAAGAGAGCCGGTAACAAGGGTTGTGAGCAGGGCGAGGCAGAGGACAGGCTTCATGCCTGGCAAGACGCTGCATCCATCCACGAAGTTACAGCTTCCCGCCGGAGCTACTTCCCGAATCGCGTCACGATCCAATCCCCCACATGCTTCAGCGCCACGGGCGAGACGGTCTCCTCGATCGTCCCATACTCGGACGGGGCGCCGGTCGCCGACGTCTGGAAGAGATGATTCAGCCCCGGCAAGATCGTCACTTCGAAGTCCGGGTTTTCCGCGCGAGCTAGCGCCGCTTCGATCTCCGCCGCGTTCTCTTCCGCCGCCACCTGCAGATCATTCTCGGCGAACAACGCCAGCACCGGGAACTTCAGGGTCTCGAAATACCGAACCGGCTCCTCCCGCAACAAGGAACGAAACCAAGGCGTCGAACTCATCTGCAGGTTTTGCTCCACTGCCGCATCGGTCAGTTGCAGCAAGGCCTGCTCCTCCTCAGAGAGGCTGGCCTTCGTTTCCGCAAAGCTGGCTTGGAGGATCTGGCGAAGTTCATCCACGGAGATGGTCGCGTCTTTTACCGCCGCCAAATCCCGGAGCTGATTCTTCACCACCCGGGCCACCAACTCTTCCGGAATCCCCTGCATCGCCAGCAGATCGTTCGACTGCCGCGCCACCAGCTGGTCCAATGCAACGCCCGGCGGTGCCAACAGCACCAGGTAATCAAGATCCTCGGTTAGCCCCGCGACTTTCGGCCCGGTCAACCCTCCTTCACTGTGACCAATGATGCCGATCCCTTCCGAATCGACTTCCGGCAGCGCCGCGAGAAAAGCGATCCCCGCCGCCACATCCTTCGCAAAGTCATCCACCGTCGATCCCAAATGATCTCCTTCCGACTTCGCCACCCCTCGATCATCGTAGCGGAGCGAAGCAATCCCGCGCCGGGCCAGATCATCGGCAATCACCCAAAACGGCTGATGCCCCATCAAGGATTCATCCCGATCCTGAGGACCGGAGCCGGAAACAAACAACACCGCAGGGAACGGCCCTTCCCCCGGCGGAATTATCAGCGTCCCCGCCAAGGCTATCCCGGCCTCCTCATTGCGAAAACTCACGTCGCGGGATGCATAGGGAAAAGGCGGCTTTGGCTTCTGGGGGCGAAGCAGCACCAAATCTTCCTCCGAGAATTTCAGGTAAAAAGCCAGCTTCTGCCCGCCTTGGGTAAAGTCCCCGGCAATCGTCCCCGCCGCTGCATCCAGCGTTCCTGAAAAGCGCGGATCACCGGGAATTCCCGCCATCAAAAACCCTACTTTCCCTTCCTTCGCGGAAAGCTCCGATAATGGAAAATCCTTGATCCCCTGGATCGGAATACTGATCGTTCCCACCCATTCACCCTCGATGATTTCCAGATTTATCTGAATCGCCAGCTCGCTCGCATCCGGCAGGACAATTCCTCCAATCCAACGCCCCTCAGGCTCCGCCGCAGAGGCGGTCCACGTGAAAAACCCGAGCAAAAACCAAAGGTAAAAGAACCGATTCATGGGAGCTACCAACTGCGACGACGCAGAATTAAAGTTGACGATCCGCTATCCAATCACCGATGCGATGCCTTGTCGATGATGCGTTTGCCCCTCTTTCTCCTCATCCTTTTCGCAGTTCTCCTGGTCAGTTGTGAACCGAAGAGCGATCCACTTCCGCCCTACCGATTCTACTTCGGGCTGGTTCAGGATGGAAAAATCATCCCCGTCCCGGACCATCGCATTCCCTTTCGGCCAGGCACGGAATATGGCTGGCGACTGGATCTGGAGAACCCGGAAGGCACCGTTCACGTCAAACAAATCTTCACCCTCCCCTCTCCCACCGCCTGGACCTTCGGAAACGAACAGAAGCCGCCGAATGAAACCGAGGCCCAAAAGAAAGAACAGATTCAGATCGAGCAAAGCGGCCAAGTCCTCACCAAGGAAATGGAGATCAACGCCCGGAAAGACATCTTCCACCTCAGCACCTACCGCATCCTCGCCAGCGATCCCTTGGGCAAATACCGCCTCGAACTTTTCCTCGACGGCAAGCTCGCCGTCACCTGCGAATTCACCCTCGTCCCCGAAGATCCCACCACCGGCATTCGATTCTCGGAACCCGTTCGACCTCAGCCGAAAGGCGCTTGATGGCTGATGCTTCGATTCTCCCCAAAACCGTTCACATGCTCGAATCCGTCCAAGAGGTGCCTAAGCGCCAACAGAAAAAATCATCGAAATGGTCTCAGCACCAGAAAGCGGGTGAGAAATGCAGATTTGGGGTCTCCCCCGGGGCTCGCCCCCGTGGAACCGGAGATCAATAACAGACTACGCCCCCTTCCAAAGAACGCCCCAACCGGGTTTATCCCGGTTGAGCGCTGACCCCGTCATTCACCGGGTTGAAGGTGTATTCGCCAAGTGCGATGCCACCATATACTTGATAGAGTCATCGCTCCTTCGGGGCAAGCCCGAAGGTGGCGGCGGAGAGAGAGGGGCGTCTGTTATTGATCTTGGTTCCACGGGGGCGAGCCCCGGTGGAGACCATGGGGAGTCCGTTGAATCGTTCAATAGGTTCGCCGTTTCAAATTCACAACCGGGGAGGGGTTTTCGCCGGGCGTAGGTTGTAATCGACCTCGAAGGATGAAACAGGTCTCCACTGGAAGGAGCACGCCAGTAGCAGCAATCGACCTCGAACGATGAAAAGGTCTCACCGGTAGGAGCAATCGACCTCGAAGGACGAAAATGGTCTCCACCGGGGCTTGCCCCCGTGGAACCGGAGATCAATAACAGACTACGCCCCCTTCCAAGAACGCCCCAACCGGGTTTATCCCGGTTGAGCGCTGACCCCGTCATTCAGCGCGTTGAAGGTGTATTCGCCAACGGTTCCGATAAAGCCTCCGAACTGGAAAACGCGTTTCATTCCGTGGACGTAGGCCAGGTTGTTCAAGAACCCCAGCGCTACCTCCAGGGGCGATTGATCGAAGGGGCAACCGGCTATTATATGGACGTGGTCAGGCAGGATTCCAGCTTCTGAAAGCAAGTAGCCTTTCGCCCGGGACGATTGTTCGATCATTTGAGAAACGTTGCGCAACGTTTCGTCGTCGATCTCGCTCCAGCGCTCCGAATGCACCAAGACGAGATGAAGGCAATACCAAAAGAGTCCGTGAGAGGTGCGCTGGGGCTGACTCAGATCGATCTCGGGATGAACGATTTGATAATTCCGCAATCGCTCCTGCACGCGCTCATCTGCCATTTGATGATGCCCCAGTTGATCGGCGACGTAACGTTCGACCACGTCGCGCGTGACGT
Organism: uncultured Verrucomicrobiales bacterium; assembly: GCA_964351855.1. Classification (GTDB taxonomy): domain Bacteria; phylum Verrucomicrobiota; class Verrucomicrobiia; order Verrucomicrobiales; family DEV007; genus JBCDHN01. The sequence continues at coordinate 12,039 of CAYGQD010000073.1, read as the reverse complement.
TGCCAAAACCATGCAGGGCGAAATTGCGCTTTAACGCCTTGGGACGGGTCGATCGAACCACGTATTGAAGGCGTCCTTTGATCCTTTGAACGATCGTCAATGGCGAAACTTCGGGTGGCGAGGAAACCCAAAACTGACTGCTGCCGTTCGCGGTAAAGCGGTGGGATTTGAGCCTGAGACCGTCTGGCTCGCTCGCTTCTACCAGTTTGGAGAACCAACTTTCGTCATGGCAGGGATCGCGCCAGAAAACGCTTACGCTCCAATTGAGCGGGTGAGAGAATCGGCAGTTTTCTGGGGTATAGATGGGTTCGGGCGATGCCACTATATACGTGATAGAGTCATCGCTCCTTCGGGGCAAGCCCGAAGGTGGCGGCGGAGAGAGAGGGCCTTCTGTTATTGATCTCGGTTCCACGGGGACGAGCCCCGGTGGAGACCACGGGAAGTCCGTTGAATATGCTTCAGATTCGCAATCTTAGAGGGGATTTTCGCCGGGCGGACCCGGGATCTGTCTTTGCTGGGAGTCGGGGCAAAGGATTGACTGAGACTATCCTCACGAATTCGATCGATTCAATCGCGACCTCAACCGTCCAGTCGTCCTAAAACCCCTTTCCGACCTGGCATTCTCACGCAACCGTCCTGTGGGACAGAATCAGACGTTCACGCGATTCTCCGCACCCGAACGGTTTGCTCCAGAGGATAAGCCGGGGGGCCAAACTGGGTGTAGAGGGCGACGTCGGCGGCATCCCGGCCGTAGCCGATGGCGACGTAGCCGCCGTGGAGCTGGGGTTGGGTGGCGTCGAAGGTGTACCAGCGGCCGGCGACGAAGGCTTCGAACCAGGCGTGGAGGTCCATGGGTTCGAGCTCATGAAGGTAGCCGACGACCATGCGGGCGGGGATGCTGAGGCTGCGGCAGAGGGCGATGCCAAAGTGGGCGAGGTCTCGGCAGACCCCGGCATCAAGGAAGGAGACTTCGAGGGCGGAGAGTGGCACTTCACTGCTGCCGGGCTCGTAGCGGAGGTGGCGACGGAGCCAGTCTTCGATCGCGGCGACTTGATCGTAGCCGAGGAGGGCTCCGCTGGTGATGTTGGCCGCCATCTGGCCGAGCCGATCCGATTCGCAATAGCGACTGGGGAGCAGGTAGGTGAGGACAGAATCCGGGAGGTTCTGGATCTCGACGAAAGGAGCGCCGGGCGCTCGATCAACGACGTCTGCGGTGGTCACTTCCGCAGCGGTGTGGACGGAGAACCGGCCGGTGGGGGCGCAGAGCCGCTGGCAGAGGTTCCCGTAAAAATCGGTGAATTCGAAGGTGGGGACGCTCGGCGACATCTGGTATTCTTCCCGGCCGACCCATTGGGTAGCCCCACTGCGGGGACGCAACATGAGAACGAACGGGGTGGGCACCGTTATCTCGAACGTCAAATCGCAGCTTGTCTGTAATACCATCAGGTTTCAGCCTCCTGAATCTCAGGTCTGGAGGAAGATCCGATCAATCGCGCAGGAAGCAATTAGTCGCTTCAGAAACCTTTTCAGAATATCGCGTGATGCGGACGGGGTTTCCTGCCTATTTCCAGGATGAACATTCAGCCAATCGGTTTCATTGAGAGCCCGTTTGAAGAGAAGTTTGGCGCGCCTCGGCAGCCGGGATTGGTTCCGGCGGCTCAGGGTGCGGTGCGGCTGCTGGCTCCATGGGATCGAGAAGAGGCGATTCGAGGGCTGGAGGCGTTTTCCCATATCTGGGTGATTTATGGATTTGATCGCGTTCCGGAAGGTGGGGCGAAGACGACGGTGAGGCCGCCTCGACTGGGAGGGAATGAGCGGATCGGGATTCTGGCAAGTCGCTCGCCGTTTCGGGAGAATCGGCTGGGGCTCTCCGTGGTGAAGTTGCTGGGGGTGGAGGCGGGGCGTCTAGAGATTGGCGGGCTGGATATGGTGGATGGGAGCCCGGTTTTTGATGTAAAACCCTACCTGCCTTGGGCGGAATCGATCCCCGAGGCCGAGGCGGGTTTCGCGGTGGCGCGTCCGGAACCGGATTGGGACGTGGAATTTGCCGTGGAAGTGGCCGATGAAAGCCTGCGAAATTTGATCGCGGAAACCCTGGCTCAGGATCCACGACCGGCGTTTCACGAGGGAGATCCAGATCGGGTTTACGGGATGAATCTGGCCGGATGGAACGTGCAATGGAGGGTGGACCAAGGTTGCCGAATCGCTCAAGTCTTGGAAATCTCTCCGAAACGGTAGAATTTCCTAGGAATTACGGACGTTTTGGCAAAGATTGGGGGCCGGTGCTTGCATTCCGAATTGTGCAACGCAAGCTCCAGTCCAACCCTTACCCATGGCCGTTTACCGCACCAGTCCCGATCCGTCAGACGGAGACGACCGGCAGCTTCCCATCCCCGCCGATCAAGTCCAGGATCCCCAATCTGGAGATCCGGGCTGGAAGCCTCCGAGCGGTTTCAAAATGCCTTCCATCGATAGCGTCAAAGGTTTCTTTTCCGGCGGGTTCAACAACCTGATGGACGACATCGTGGTGGCCCTGGGGAGCGAGAATATTTATGTGGCGAGCCGCGAGCATCCAGAACCAGCCGCATTTGCCTCTTACATCGCGGTTTCCAAAGCCAATCAGCAAGTGATCGCGCTGGGCGACAAAGCTCAGGCAATGATGGGACGCGAGCCTCAAAACATCGAGGTGATTCCGCTGCTTCATCACGGCGTGCCGGAGAATCCGGACCTCTTCGCCAGTTTCATCCAACGGGTCATCAAGAAGCACTTCACCCGCATGGTGCGGCCCCGGATTCTCTGCAGTGGGAACTTCAACAGTCCGCTGCTGCGCCAAGTTTGCAGCGAGGGACTTTCCCAGATTCGTTGCCGCGACATTCTTTTCTGTGAGCCGGAAATTGCGGCCGCCGTGGGATTGGGTCTCGATATTTTGGAGCCCAGTTTGAAGTCCGTGCTCGTGTTCGAGAAAGATTGGATGGGCTTCATGGTCATCAGCTTGACGGGATCGCTGACTCGGGTGCGGCTGAACATCGGCTTCGACCAACTGATGGAAGACATTCAGATCTACTTTGAGGAGTCGAACGACTTTTCACCGCGAGAAGAAGACTTGGTCCAACAATTCCGCACCTCCGGCTTCACCGGAAACCAGAATTTGATCGGCTGGGAAGCCTGGGTTGATCAAGTGGAACGCGGAAAGCCGGTTACCCTGCAGGCCGACAGTCTGGAGTATCAAAAAGCGGTCACTCCGACGCTTCTTCGCGTGAAGCATGCGGTGAACAAATCCCTTCAGGCGCTCACCCGCGAGCAACGCTACACCGTGCAAACCACGCCGACCTATCTGGCCGGCGAATACGCGGAACTGCCCGGTTTCAAGGAACTGCTGGAGCGCGTCTTCGGCCGCGAATTCCGGATTGGTCAAAACCCACGGCAAACGATGGCCAACGGCTTGGTGGCGTTGATCCCGAATATTGAAGTCCTCCGGGCCATCAATGGTGGAGAAACGCCGGACGTCGATTTCTAAGGGCTCATGTTTTTTGGTCGAAATGCGTCGAAAGAACCGGTCGCGCCCAGCTCCACCGAGGCGTTCTTACAACGGCTTCTCGAACGCCTTCGCAAAATTGGTGATCCGAACAAGCAGCGGAAGGCGATCGAGCAGCTCCTGAAATCGCCCGAAACTGCGAAGAGCCCGCAGCTGGTGGCGCATTATTTGCTGGTGGAAAGCTCCGTTGCGGCAGCGGGAACCAACCCTTTGGAAGATCGCCGGAAGCTGCGGCAAGAGGTTCGCGATACGTTTCCAGAGTTATTGCTGGATCCGGAACTCGCCCTGGTGACGCAAGATCTCTCTCCGACGATTCACACCGCCCGAGTGGTCCTGCCGTCTCTTTCAGCGAACTCCGGTGAGCTCTTCAAGGACGTCCTCGAAGCAATCAACGAAGGGATCATCGCGATGCGAGAAGACGGCGTCATCATCATGGTCAATCCGGCGGTGTCGAAGATCTGGGGACACTCGCGAGAGGAGCTGGTGGGCCAGTCTTTCGTCAGTTTGCTGCCGGAAGAGATTCGCGAATCCTACGGAACGGGACTGAACCGCTTTCTCGGCGTTCCCTTGGAACTGGAAGGAGTCCGCAACAACGGCCAGCGCTTCCCCATCGGCGTGAATATTTCCCGGGCGGAACATAACGGCGAACCCGTGCTGACGGTTTCCGTACAGGACATCACGATGCGGAAGTACATCGAGGATGATCTGGTTCACACGAAGGATGAATTGGAAGATCGGGTGGCGGACCGAACCAAGGATCTCCTGGAAACGCAGAAGGACTTGGAAGACCGGGCTAGGGAACTAGAGCGGACGAACACCGAGCTGCAGCAATTCGCCTACGTCGCCTCGCACGATCTCCAGGAACCGCTTCGCTCCATCACCAGTTTCATCCAGATTCTCAGCCGCCGCCATGGCGACGAATTAGGGACGGAGGCGAAGGAGTACATGGGCTTTGTCGTCGATGGGGCCAAACGGATGCAGGATCTGATCAACGAGCTGTTGGAGTATTCGCGGGCGGGTCGCGTCGACCGGGATTTCCAGAAGGTCGACCTCAACCAGATTGTCTCCCGCGTCCGTTCGAATCTCCACGCCACGATTGAGGAATCCGGCGCGCAACTGGAGGTGCAACATTTGCCGACGCTTCCCGCCGATGATCGGCAAATGATCCAGCTCTTCCAAAACCTGATCGAAAACGGGATCAAGTTTCACGGCGAAGATCCGCCGAAGATTACCATCGAATGCCAAGACCGGATTACCCACTGGGAGTTCAGCGTTTCCGACAACGGAATCGGGATCGAGAAGAAGTATAAAGATCGGATCTTCATCATCTTTCAGCGGCTCCACACGCGGGACAATTATCCAGGGAACGGCATCGGATTGGCGATCTGCAAAAAGATCGTCGAGCGCCATGGCGGCTTCATTTCGCTCGATGTCGAGCATTCGCCCGGAACGCGATTCGTCTTTGGGCTGGCGAAGGAAACGACCTAAGGCGCGTCGAAATCGCTGTGGCGCGGGGCGATCCGCAACACGGCGGCCAACGCCTTCGGTTCATTGAGAATGATCGTTCGCTCGGATGCCGTGAAATCTCCCGGTCGCCCGATTTCGAAGCGAACACAGCTCTGCGGGGCGATCCGTTTTCGCAATTCCACGGCGAGCCGCCCCATCGTATAACGCGGATTGATCTCCACGATCGGTTTGAGCATGAGCCGTTCTTCCGCGTCGCGATAAACCATCGCATCAACGCCGACCGGTCCGAGATAAGCGATCGCGGCGAGCTTTGCCTCGAGGAATTCGCGCAGCTCGTTTCCACAGAACGGAAAGGCGAATTGTCCGAGGAACCGGGCCAATTTCGGCTCTAAGGCTTGGCAAGGCTTCGGTCCGCACTGAGCGGCAAGGAATTGGCCTCGGCTGGTGTTGATGAGCCGAACGAATTCGAGCTTCTTCAGCCCTTCGCGCGTCATCTCGAACTGAATCGAGAAGTCGAAAACGCGTTCCAGTCGAGGCTCGACGATGACGTGACCTTGCTGGCCGATCGTCTTCTCCGCCCAGCGCCGCGTCGCTTCCCCTTGCCAAACATGGTTCCGTTGACCGGAAGCTCCGAAGGGCGCTTTGACCAAGATCTCACCCGTCTGCGGCGGTGTGATTTGGCGAGCGTCATCAATCACAGTGCCGACTGTCGCCGGGTCGATGAACTCACGGGGGAATCGATCCGCCAATTCCGCGAGCCAGCTGACATCCGTCGCTTTGGAGAACAATTCCCGAACCTGCGGGTTCCAGCAGTCCACGATCTTCGGCGCATTGGACGGCAAGTTTGTTTCCAGCTCTGCCAACAACTCGACACTTTGAGGACACCAGGACCAGGGGCGCAATTCGGCAATTTTTCGCGTCGCCAGTTCCTCGGTCTCGCCAATTTTCACGAACTCCGGCAGAACAATTCCCTGGCGTTGCAGCGCTTCCCGATGCTCCAGGCTGGGCAGGTTTCGAACGAGGGCGACATCCTCATGCCGTCCCAGAAACGCCGCCAAAATCTCCAGATCATCCGCCAAGGCTTCAACGGACTGCCGCGCTTGATACGCCGGATTGGCCATCGCGTTTTCAGCGTCGGGGCAGAACCAGTAGACCTTTGGCGTCCGGCCCTTCGACCGCTGAAAGGTCTGGAGCCGCCGCACGAAATCCGCGTCCAGCCCGGCCTCTCGGCGCCCTTCCACATTGAAGTTCGCCCCTCCCCCATCGTTGGCTTTGGCCCGGCTCGGACTGAGAGGAAAGATCAGTTGTCGCTCGTAAGCTTCCCAGTCAGACGCGCCCTCTTCCTTCCACTTCCGGAACCACTTCAGCCCGTAACCCACGTGAGAAATCTCATCCCGATAGATCTTCTCCAGGATCAAAGCCGACTTCGCATCGCCCCATTTCCGAAACACCGTTGCGTAGCTGCGCGAGTAGTCCAGATTCGCCTGTTCAAAGGTCAAACTCAGTCGCGTCACGTAATCGAGCGGCGTTTCCATCGGCGCGACGGACTTCCAGAAGAAGCCGTTGACCGGATACTGGCCAAACTCCACCCCACACTCCGCCATGCGCCGGAGATACCAGGTGGTGTGGTGCTGCTCCTCGCGCAAGGTATCGTAAACGCCCTGACGAAACTCTGCCGGCGCGTCGGGGAACTTCAGCAAGACCAGCGCCATCAGCTCCGTCGCCAGCAATTCGTGGTTCGCAAAAAAATGGAGCAAGACGCCGCGCTGCGCCTCGTCCTCCAGCAAATGAAGCCCCGGCAAAGGGGGGGGCGACTCCTGTCGATCGAACCGCAAGCTGTCCGGGCGACCGGGATGGCTGGGCGAGCCGAGCGGCTTTCCCGGTTGCTCATCGCAAATCGCCGACACCGGTTTCGCCAACTTCGCCTCCAGCGAGTCAGCAAACAGGATCGATTCAGCAAATTCGCGCAATTCCATCGTAAGGACCAAAACCGTGAACGTTACGTTCTGAAACTCGAAGAAGATCTTTTTTTGCATCTCCCGCTGCGGAGGATCCGTCGGCGAGCTGCCTTCCAACGTGACAAAGATTTGCCCCGAACCCCTTCGGCTCTTGGCACGGAAAACGCTACCTCCTTAGCCTCCATGGAAAACCCACCCAGCGCCCTCCTCCGCTTTTTCCACAAACACCGCTCCCAAACCACCTGGACCGCCGTCGCCGCCCTCGTCATTCTCATGGGGGCGACAGGTGCCTTCTCGGCTTTCGGCATGACGGTTCCGGCTCAGATCGCTTTCGCCATTCTCATTATCGCGGCCATTCTCTGGATCAGCGAAGCGATTCCTCTCTTCGTCACCAGCCTTCTGATTCTCTTTCTTTCGCTCGTCTGGCTAGAACCGGGACTGGAGGCAGCCGGGACGGAAGTGGAAAGCTCGGTCTTTACGTCACCATTTTTCTCGAACGTCATCCTGCTCTTTCTCGGCGGCTTCGTCATCTCCGCCGCGTTGAACAAATTCCAACTCGATGAACAGCTGGCCCGCCGCATCCTCCAGCGCACCGGTTCCTCCCTGCCTCGACTGCTGCTCGCGATCATGGCTATCACCGCTTTTCTTTCGATGTGGCTTAGTAACACCGCAGCTTCGGCGATGATGTTAGCGCTTCTTCTTCCCATGGCTCACAGCCTGCCGGAGGGCCAACTCGCGCGGAAAGGCCTCATCCTCGGCATCCCTTTTGCCGCGAACATCGGCGGTCTCGGCACCCCCATTGGCAGCCCGCCCAATGCCATCGCCATGCAATACCTCGCCCGCGTGGGCGAAGAGCCCAGCTTCATCCGCTGGATGATGATCGGCGTTCCCATGGTCCTGGTTCTCATCGTCATCGCCTGGTTCCTCCTCCGAAAAATGTTCCAGGTGGAAGGTGATCTGGAGATCGCAGACCTCACCAGCCGCAAATTTGTCCCGAAACCGGGCGTCACCGTGGTGATTATCGGCACGCTCATCACCGTGATAGGCTGGATGACGACGGAATGGCACGGTCTCGCCTCCGGCACCATCGCCCTCATTCCCGTCTTGCTCTTTTTCGGCCTCCGCCTCCTCACGATTCGCGACTTCCGGGCCCTTTCCTGGGACGTGCTTTTTGTCATGGGCGGAGGCCTCTGCCTCGGAGCTGCGATGTCTCACAGCGGCTTGGCAGACTGGGTCGTGCAGCAGCTTCCGCTTGAAGGCGTCGGCACCTTTGGGCTTGCCCTGATTGTTGGAATCGCCGCCGTCTCCATGTCCTCCGTCATGAGCAATACCGCGACAGCGAACCTCCTGCTCCCCATCGTGGTGGGGATGGGCATCGTCCCCGTGGGGCCCGTCATGATCGCGATCGCCTTTTGCTGCTCGCTCGCCATGCCGCTTCCCATCTCCACGCCGCCCAACGCGCTGGCCTTCAGCTCTGGCGAGCTCCAAGTCTCTGATCTCATCAAACCCGGTCTTTTGCTCACCGTCATCGGCGTCATCCTCGTGTTTGCGCTCGGTTGGAGATGGTGGGACGTTGTCGGCATCTTTTAAACACCACCTGCGGAACGCCTTCATGGAAATCCACCGTCAACGTTGCCAAAACTGCGGATCGCTCAAGGTCCAAAACCTCCTCGCCCGTGAACAAGGCGAGGCCGATACCGTCTATGTGCGCTGTGCGGAGTGTGGTGAACTGGTCGCCCGCTACCGTCTCCGCGCCTATTACCATCACGGGAAAGGTTTGGAGTCCTTTCTCCGGACCCAAGGCAGCAGCGTTTCTGAGAGTGGCCGCGAGGCGCTCACCGAATTTTCTCGCGCCCAGGACGCATCTCTTGAAGGATTCGAAAAGGTGAAGGCGCAGCTGGAGAGCGAGGGGAAAGCGCTCGAATAGCAGGCTAACCCAGTCTAACCAATTCCGCCGAAGCGACGCTGACGTTTGTTGAACTCTTCCAGGGCGGCGTGGAGGTCGTCTTTGCGGAAATCAGGCCAGAATTTCTTGGTGATGACGATTTCCGCGTAGCTGAGCTGCCAGAGAAGGAAGTTCGAGAGGCGCATTTCTCCGGAGGTCCGAATCATGAGGTCCGGGTCCGGGTAATAACGGGTGTAGAGATGCTTGCTGAAGAGATCGGGATCCAGCATTCCAATATCGACGTGGCCTTCTTCGATGTGGCGATAGAGGCTCTTGATGCCATCGATGATTTCTTCGCGACCGCCGTAACTGAGAGCCAGAACGAGGGTCAGGCCAGTATTGTCGGACGTGGCGTCGATCGCTCCGTGGAGTGCGTTCTGACAATTTTCCGGGAGGTCGTTGAGGCGACCGATCGCCTGGAGACGAATGTTTTGCTGCTGAAGCTCTTTCCCTTTCTCGTGGAGGAAGCGCTCCAGAAGTTGCATCAGAGCGTCGATCTCGATTTGGGGACGGCTCCAGTTTTCGGAACTAAACGCGTAAAGGGTCAGATATTCCACGCCGAGGACATTACAGGCTTCGACGATTTCCCGGACAGATTCCGCTCCAGCACGGTGCCCCTCGCTCCGGGGAAGGCCGCGCTCCTTGGCCCACCGACCGTTTCCATCCATGATCACGGCGATGTGTTTGGGGACGCTGGCGATGGAAGCTTCTTCGGGCATGATGGGAAGGACAACATGCGCCTCGGGGGGCAACTCTCGCAAGTGTAAAAATCAAAGGAGAGTAGACCGGGTAATTCGCGCATTTCGATGGTAGATTGAGAGGATTCAGGTTGCGTCTCAGAGTTCTATCCGCAGGGCGCAACTGACGGTTTCAGCCCCCATTTACGTCCAATGAATATGCTCCAAGCCCAGCAACTTCACCAAGATCCCCGGGTCTTGGCGGCCAAACAAACCCTGATCGACACGGTGCGCGAGCATTCCGCGAAGATCACCGGCCCGAAGCCGCCAAATCCGGACCTCTCCCCGTGTTTCCAAGCCCAAGCCGAGGAATCCACTTCCGTACGCGGTCGTGGCCTGGCCCTCCCCTATCTCGCGAGCGGACTGGGAAATGGAGCCTGGGTCGAGCTGACGGACGGAAGCGTGAAGCTGGATTTCATCAGCGGGATTGGCGTCCACATTCTCGGCCACAGTCACCCGCTCATTGTCGAGTCGGGAATCGATGCGGCCCTGACGGACACGGTGATGCAGGGGAACCTGCAAATGGGCTATGACTCGATCGAACTCGGGCGAATGTTGCTCGACTTGGCGAACCAGAGTGGAGCCGAGTTGGCCCACTGCTTCTTGTCCACGAGCGGGGCGATGGCGAACGAAAACGCGCTCAAGGTCGCGTTCCAAAAGATGGCGCCCGCTTCCCGGGTGCTCGCCTTTGAGGGCGCATTCGCCGGTCGATCCCTGGCGACCTGTCAGATCACGGCTCGGCCCGAGTATCGCAAGGGGTTGCCGGTGACGCTGGAAGTGGATCGCGTCCCCTATTTTGATCACGCGAATCCCAAAGAAAGCGCGCGCGCCGCGTTGGCCGCCATCGAAACGCATCTCTCGGACTATCCCGGCGAGCACGCTCTCATGGTGGTGGAGCCGATTTTAGGGGAAGGCGGCTTTTATCCCGGCAGCGCGGAGTTCTTCGAAGCCATCATGACGCGATTGCGCGAAGCCGGGGTCCTGATTTTCATGGACGAGGTGCAGTCGTTTGGCCGGACATCGATGCCCTATGCCTTCCAGCACTTTGGGTTGGATCGGTTCGCGGACATCGTCAGCATCGGCAAAATGACTCAGGTTTGCGCGACGCTTTATCGGGCCGAACTGAATCCGGACCCAGCCTTGCTCAGCCAGACATTTACCGCCAGCACGTCGGCGATTCGAGCCGCCTTGGCCACCCTGAAGGAATTCCGCGACGGAGCTTACTTTGGGAAGAACGGGAAGATTCTGCGATTGGGTAAACACTTTGCCGATCGACTGGAGGAGCTTTCAATCAAGCATCCTGACCTCGTTTCGGGGCCGTTTGGGCTCGGTGGAATGGTCGGCTTCACGCCGTTCGGCGGCGATCCGGCGCGAGCGTTTCCGTTCGTGAAACAGCTGTTCGAGAACGGACTGATCGGGTTTCCGGCTGGGAAAGATCCTGCCCGGGTGCGCTTCCTTCTTCCCTACGGCGCGATCACGGAAACAGAGATCGATGTCGCCACGAAGTTGATCGAGAAAACTCTGGTGGAGATGAAATCATGATCCCACGAATCCGCCCCGTCGAACTCGCTGATCTCGACCAGCTCCTGGAGCTGGCCAAGCTAACCGGCTTTGGCCTCACCACGCTGCCTCCGGAGCGCAAACTCCTGCAACGGCGCATCAAAGAGTCGATCCAGGCGTTTCAGCAACTCGTCCGCAAGCCGACCGGCCAAACCTACCTCTTCGTCCTCGACATCGACGGAAAGGTCGTCGGAACCACCGGCGCGGCTTCGAAAACCGGCGGGTTCGAGCCCTTCTACGCCTATCGGCTCGACTCCGAGCACTTTGCGTCGGAATCGCTCGGCGTTTCCCACGATGTTTCCGTCCTCAAATTGGTGGCGGAACACAGCGGACCCGGTGAAGTCGGCAGCCTCTTTCTCTCGCCCGATTGCCAGGGCGGTGGGCTCGGCGGTCTGCTCTCCCGCTGCCGTTTCCTCTTCATGGCGGAACATCCGCGCTTTTTCGAATCCGTCATTGTGGCGGAGATGCGTGGAAAGATTGATGACGCGGGCAACTCGCCGTTTTGGGATGCGATTGGCGCGCATTTCTTCGGGGTCGATTTTCCCCGAGCGGATTACCAGGTCGTCAAGAGCAAGAAATTCATCGCCGAGCTCATGCCACGTCATCCCATCTACGTTCCGACCTTGCCGCGATCCGCTCAGGAGGTGATTGGCGAAGTTCATGAGAAAACTCGTCCCGCCTTGGCGATGTTGAAGCATGAAGGATTCGAAGACAGCGGATTGATCGATATCTTTGAAGCTGGCCCGGTGGTGACCTGTGACCGGGATCAGATTCGGACGGTGCGCGAATCGATTCGGGTAGAAGCGGCGAGCTTCGGCGAGATCGCGGAAACCGCAC
>CAYGQD010000072.1:0-30118 GCA_964351855.1 uncultured Verrucomicrobiales bacterium | reverse complement strand
CTGTTGAATCTATTTCAGATTCGCAACCTGAGAGGGGATTTTCGCGGGGCGTAGGTGTGTCGACTTCGAAGGATGAAACAGGTCTCCGCCGGGGCTTGCCCCGAATGGCGCTAACTTTAGGCGCTCTGTCCGCAGCATTCTTAATCTTAATCCTACTCTTGATCCTAATCATAAATCCCTGAGCAAAAGGGATTAAGATTAAGATTAAGATTAAGATAACGAGTAAGAGTAGGATTGAGGATTAAGTCGTTAACCTAGCGCCACCGGGGCTTGCCCAACGGAGATTTGATGTCGCTACCGCTCCACCCTTCGGGCTGCCTGGGCGGCTGTCGATGTCCGCTTCGCTTCCATTCCCATAGCCTGCCTCCCCACAGCCGGTTTGTCTTTCCCATTGCATTCGCGCCGGGCAGATCCTTGCTTCGCATCCCGACCGCAGTTGGCTTCTGGTCGTTTTTTGATCGTTCAGATGTTCATTCTATGAGCGGGTGTGAATGAAAGTGATGGGCACCGTAGAGGAGGATCTCCGTATCCGATCAGCTCTCGACGCGTGTTCCCACGGATGCGGATCCTTTTTTACGGGTTGGCATCTTTCCGCCCATCACTTTCATTCACACCCTCTATCAACAGGGGACTTGAACCCCTTTTGGTTTGAGCTGGCGATCATCCGATTGGTGGTGCTGATTTTGGGCGAAACTCATCCTTGCCAGGGCCATCGACCCGCTCAATCAAGAGGATGATCTACCTGCCATAAACCACGCCCAGGACCAAGCCCAGTCGGGCGCAGCCCGTCCGTGGACTGCGTGCCGCCTGCTGCCGCTTTGGGGGAAGGGTTGCGGCCTGCCGCAGGCGGTGGCGCGTTAACCGCGAGCGCCGGACTGGATGCACCAGCCTCCCGCAGCGGGCTGCGGCTTCCCCAAAGCGGCAGCAGGCGGCGCGCAGTCCAAAGAGGAGCTTCGCTCTCCGGCTCGGGGCCTACTGCTTGCTGCTAACGGTCTACCGACTTTCCTGAGCGATTAAGGAACGCTGTCGGAGTTGGAGGCGGTGATGGCGGATTGGATCGAGCGTTATAGCCGGTGGCTACGCTTCTCCGGGCACCTCAGTTTGATCTTCGCGACGCGGATCTGCCTTGGGGATTCTCGACCTGTTACAAGGGTGGCGAACTCGACGAATTCATCAATTCATCGACGACCATTGAGCAGAACGGTAACGGGTTGAGCAACGTTGGGATGATGGGTGAGGTTCGCAGGTTGGGCGGGTGGTTCGAGGTTCTTGCGAACGTAGGGCATGTCATCTGTGGCCTGGGTCGGACCGGTGCAGACAGATTCAAAATCTGTCCTACGGTTTACGCTTTGATGGCGCTTCGCTTTCACGGCGGCGGAAGCGAGCGACAAATGGCCTCCCACTTGAGTTCCGGCAACGAACCGTTCGGCAATCAGGCATCCCAACGGGTTCATCCGCTTTCCTCACAACCGCATTCGCGCTGCCAACCGGTTCTTGCGCAGTTGCTCACGGCACAATCGGTCTCTAAAGAAGGGCTGGGCCGAGAAACTGAGGGGCAGTCGATCCCGCAACGCGAGCGATCGTCATCCCAACGGGGGCAACTGCTCTATTCACAACTTCAACATCCATCATAGCCAATGCATTTATCGTAGAAGACGGTTCCTGAAACTGCGCAACTTGGGCACGGGGATGGGTTTTGCTCGGTTCGAGCAAGGGTTTTCGCGATTGTTCCCGGGCTCGGTCGGCAGACGGCCTCTCCCAGTGTATCCCGTCCAACGGACTGCGCATTCCGGTTATTTTAGAAGTTTTGATATTTTTGCCGCCAGGCGGTTGGGTTCGGATGAATACCGCCTTTCCCACAATTTCTGCGTTGCTCGTCAGTCGCGAAGCCCGCTTCGTTCCTTCCTCGCGCCTTGAACTGGAGGAAAATTCGGCATCCTTAATACACAGTCTGCTGGACGGGATACACTAAAACTGGAAGTAGAGAAAGGGGTTGAAGCCCTGAGTCCACATCAGGTTGACGGCGAGGAAGAGGAGAATGAGGCCGGCGATGACTTTCCAGAGGGTGAGGTCATCGAGGATTTCTTTGACCCGGGGGAGGCCCCAGACGACGAGGCTGCAGCCGAGGAAGAAGATGAGGTTGGCAGGGCGGAGGACGTAGCTGCGGAGGAGTTCGGCAGTGGGCTCGATGGGGCCGAGGCCGAACATGGCGGCGAGGTAGCGTCCGGCGACTTCGAAGTTTTCTGCCCGGAAGAAGACCCAGGTGATGAGGAGGATGGCGAAGGTGATGGCGGTGCGGAAGGGGCCGGGGAGACGGCGGTAGGGGGAGTCTTTTCCTTGCCAGCGCTCGAAGGCGAGCATGGCCCCGTGGATGAGGCCCCAGACGACGAAGGTCCACTGGGCACCGTGCCAGAGGCCGCCGATGAGCATGACGAGGAGGAGATTACAGTAGGTGCGGCCGGATCCGAGCCGGTTGCCGCCCAGCGGGATGTAGAGGTAGTCTCGCAGGAAGCTGGAGAGGGAGATGTGCCAGCGGCGCCAGAATTCGGTAATGCTGCGGGATTGGTAGGGGGCGTTGAAGTTTTCCGGGAAGCGGAAGCCGAACATTTTCCCGAGGCCGAGGGCCATGTCCGAGTAGCCGGAGAAGTCGAAGTAGATCTGGAAGGCGTAGGCGGCGACGCCGAACCAGGCGGTGAAGGGACCGAGGGAGCCCTCCCCTGCCCCGAAGCAGGCATCGGCGATCTGGCCCATGGGATTGGCGAGGAGGATTTTCTTGGCGAAGCCGAAGTTGAAGCGGGTGAAGCCGTGGACGAAGCCTTCGATGGTGTGGTCTCGGTGGTGGAGCTGTTCGGCGACCGAACCGTAGCGGACGATGGGGCCGGCGACGAGCTGGGGGAACATGGAGACGTAGCACATGAAGTCGATGAACGACTTGCAAGGGCGAGCCCGGCCTCGGTAGAGATCGATGCTGTAGCTCATCGACTGAAAGGTGTAGAAGGAGATGCCGACGGGTAAGGGTACCGAGTAAACCCAGGCGGGAAAGAGGGCGGCGTCTCCGGCGGCGGCGCTGATGCTTCCGGCGAAGAAGCCGGTGTACTTGAAGAAGGCGAGGATGGAAAGGTTCGCGATGATCGAGACGAGGAGGCCGGTTTTGCGCTGCTTCTGGGTCGCGGTTTCCCGGGTGATGGCTTGCCCACAGAGGTAGTCGATCACGGTGGAACCGAAGATGAGGAAGATGAGCCAGGGGTTCCACCACCCGTAGAAGATGTAGCTCACCAGGGTCAGCGTCATGTGCTTCAGGACGCGCGGACTGGCGTAGTAAGCCAGAAGAGCGAGCGGCAGGAAGTAGAAAAGGAAGATGTGGGAGCTGAAAACCACGGGCGCGTGCGAACTGAGCCCTGCGAACTCTTCCGATCAAGGAGAGTTTTTCGTTCTGTGAGGGTCTTCGGCTTCCCCTTTCAGCCATCCATTCTTTGGGTCTCGCCTTTCAGGAGCGGACCTCTACAAACTTCCCCGGATTGAGGATCCCGTTGGGATCGAGGGCGTGTTTGAGCGCGGTGTGGGTCTGGCGAGAAACCGGGCTGAGGGCGTCATTGACCCAGGGCTTGCGGGCGATGCCGAGACCGTGCTCCCCGGTGATGGCTCCGTTCCAGGCGAGGACTTGGCGAAAGAGGCGATCGAGCGCGGCATTGACCCGCTCCGGATGGTTCGCGACTTCGTCGGGTTCGACCATCAGATTTACGTGGATGTTCCCGTCTCCGGCGTGACCGAAGCTGGCAACTTGGTAGCCGGTTTCTTCTTGCAATTGACGGGAAAAATGAGCGAGATCGACGATTTTTCCGCGAGGGACGACGATGTCGTTGTTCATTTTAGTGAGGCCAGTGGCACGGAGGCTGTAGGAGAAAGCGCGGCGGATTTCCCAGAGTTGCTCGCAGGCGTCTTCGGTTTCGGCGACGTCCAGCTTGGTCGGGTTGAGCTGATTGAGAAGTCGGACGAGGGCGTCTTTATCCGAGGCTACGGCTCCGGGTTGGCCATCGATTTCGAGGAGGAGGTGGGCGTTGCCTTCGGGGACATCGGCGGTGACGTCGGGGTTGTCGCGCGCGGCTTTGAGGGTGAAGGCGTCGGTGATTTCTAAAGTGCAAGGAAGGAAACCGGCTCCCAGGATGGTCTGAACGGCTTCGGCGGCTTGCTCGAAACGATCGAACCCGACGGAGAAGGTGGCCCGTGCCGGCGGATGAGGGATGATGCGGAGGGTTGCTTGCGTGACGATCCCGAGCAATCCTTCCGAACCGACGAAGAGGCCGACGAGGTCAAAACCGGTTTTGTTTTTGTGGACGCGCCCACCGCAGTTGAGGATCTCGCCGCTCGCGAGAACGACTTCGAGCCCGAGGACGTAACTGCGGGTCACTCCGTATTTCAGACACTTGGGACCGCCCGCGTTCGTGGCGACGTTCCCCCCGAGACTGCACTCGTTCAAGCTGGCAGGATCCGGCGGGTAGTACCAACCGAGATCTTTGACGCGACGCTGGAGATCGCCGGTGATGACGCCGGGCTCGACCACGGCCACGCCATCTTCCGGACTGATTTCGAGAATTCGGTTCATCCGGGCCACAGAGAGGGCGATTCCCGCCTGAAGCGGCACGCAGCCGCCCACATAACCGACGCCCGCTCCACGCGGCGTGACCGGAATCCGGTGTTCGTTCGCAAACCGCAGCACCCGGGAGACGTCATCCGTGCTCTCGGCGAAGACGACGACGTCCGGCAAGGCGCTCGCGTGCCAGCGATCGGTCGCATGGGTTTCGAGATCAGCGGAATCGATCGAAACCCGACGGTCGTCGAGAATTCGGACGAGTTCGGCGTAAAGTTGGGGCGGCGTCATCAGGAAGTGTTACGCGGGCGCTCGACAGCGAGGACCCCCACGAACCTGCTTCCTTCGCGGATTCTCGTCAAGATCGGGCCGAAAATGATGAAGTTCCTCCATAAGATCCCCGTGAAGAGGCTATTACCCTTCGCAATCGATGAGCCTCCCTCAATCACACGTGATTTCCCAGAATGACGAATTTCTAGCCTTGGTCGAAGCTCACCAGGGCTCGATCTACGCGTTCGTCCTTTCTCTGATGGCCGATCCCCATGCCGCTCGCGATGTGCAGCAGGAGGTGAATCTGGTGCTTTGGCGCAAGAGTCGGGAGTTCACCCTGGGAACGAATTTTCGCGCTTGGGCGTTCCGCATCGCCCGGCTCCAGGTGCTGGCGCATCGCAAGAAATCGACGCGGGATTCTCAGCGCCTTCTGTTTGACGATCATTTGCTGGAGTCGATCGCGTCACAGGCGGAGGAGGCCGGGGATCGCTACGAGGAGCGCTCGATCGCCTTGCAAAGCTGTCTCAAGAATTTGCCCGAGCGCCAACGCGCCGTGGTGATCAAACGCTATTTGCACAGCGTGAGTGTCGCCCAAATCGCGACCGAACTGCGGATGAAGGCCAACGCCGTCTCCCAGTTGCTCCATCGTTCCCGGCAAGCGTTGGCCGAATGTATTTCTAACACGATCACCACCCCTTCTGAATGAGTCCGGACCTTCTATTTTCTCGAATGCTTGACGGCCAACTGACGGCCGAAGAAGAAGCTGATTTGCTGCGTCAGTTAGAACGCGCCCCTTCGATGCGGACCTACTATGCAGAGTTTTGCCAGCTCCACGCGATGCTCGAATTCGAGCAAGAAACGCTTCAGGAAATGGCCGGAGAGTTTCCGCGTCCGCTACCTGACCCCGTCGAATCTTCGTCGCCGCCGCGTTCCAAGGTGTGGATCAGTGGCGGCATTGCCGCTTGCTTGGTCGCGGCATTGACGCTGCTCTTTCCTCGCAATCAGGATCCTATCGAAGATGAGACGATGGCGGTGGTTACCGATCCGAAGATGGAAACCTACCATGCGGAATTGGCATCTCTGGTTTCGCATCCTGTTCCACCTTACGACGCTCCGGTTCACGTCGAGAAGCTGGAGTTCAACAAGCATATCCGCCCCATTCTGAGCGACAATTGCTTCAATTGCCACGGCCCGGATTCGTCGAGCCGCAAGGGCGGTTTGAGGTTGGATCGCGAGATGGATGCCAAGGAATCCGCCATCATTCCGGGAGATCCCGACGGCAGCGAGCTGATTTATCGGATCGTGACGGACGACACGAGCGACTTGATGCCGCCGCCGAAATCTCACAAAACACTCACCTCTCAAGAGATTGTTCTCCTGAAACGTTGGATTGCCGAGGGTGCTTCCTGGCAAGAACACTGGGCGTTTCTTCCTCCCAAAAAAGAAGCAGTGAGTGGGATCGATGCCTTTGTCGATCGGCGTTTGAAGACGCAGGGACTGACGCCTGAACCTGTGGCGGATCGCAGAACGTTGATCCGGCGGGTTAGCCTCGACCTCACCGGATTGCCTCCCTCGCCGGAAGAAGTCGCCGGATTTTTGGCGGACGATTCCCCGGATGCCTATGAACGCTTGGTAGATCGACTACTCAGCTCTCCGCGTTATGGCGAGCACCGGGCTCGCTACTGGCTGGACGCAGCGCGTTATGCAGATACCCACGGGCTCCACCTGGATAATTACCGCGAGATGTGGCCCTACCGCGACTGGGTCATTAATGCCTACAACGAAAACCAGTCCTTCGATCAATTCACGATCGATCAACTGGCGGGCGATCTGTTGCCCGAACCGAGCCAGGCGCAATTGGTCGCGACGGGATTCAATCGTTGCAACGTCACCACCTCGGAAGGCGGCGCGATCAGTGAGGAGTTTCTGGTTCGTTATGCGGTAGATCGCGTCAACACGACGTCGACGGTTTGGTTAGGACTAACGACCGGTTGCGCCCAGTGCCACGACCACAAGTTCGATCCGATCAGCCAGAAAGAATATTTCCAGCTCTTCGCCTACTTCAATCACACGACCCAAGGAGGGATGGACGGGAATCGGCCGGACACACCTCCGGTGATTCGAGTGTATCCAGATGAAGAGAGTCAGAAATTGGAAACGTTCTTAATCGCCGAGTTGAGAGCGAATCAGGAAGAGCTGAAAGCGGCAAAGGAAGAAGGGATGGCGGCTTTTGAAACGTGGCGCAACGCCGAGACGGCAACTGCGGGCCAGTTTCGCGGGTATCAGGATCGTTCGACGGAAGGTTTTTCCGCCCCCCTCAGTCGCGACCAACCCTTCACGATCATGGCCGACATCAAGGCTCCGAATGAGCCAGGACGCTATCCCCTTTGTGAGCAGCTTGACGCCGACGGGCGCGGCTTTCGCATGGTGCTTGATACGATCGAGGAAGGCGTCGAGCTGACCTTCCTCGACGGGGAAGGTGGGATGATTCAAGCGCAAACGATCAAGCATTTCCGACCGGGAGCGACCGTGAAACTGAGCTGGGTCTATGATGGCTCCGGCAAAGCGGGGGGTATCGTTGCCCACGCCGGAACTCGAAAGATGGGTCGGAACCGGTATCCGTATCTGGAGATCGATACCCTAAAGCGGGATTTCGCGACCGCTGCCCCGTTGCAGATCACGGCGGAGGAAGGAATTTTACGAACGATCGCCTTTTATGACGCGTTGACGGACGAGGAGATCAAGGAGCTCCATTCCCCGGATTCGATCGCCAAACTCCTTCGCGAAGCGCCGGTCAAGAAGAGCGATGAGAAGCTTCTCGCTCACTTTTTTCACACGCAGCATGCTCCCACCCGAGAGTTGCTCGCCACTCAATCCGACCTCCAACTCCAGCTGGATCTTCTCCGCCGCAAGGTGCCCGTCACCCACGTCATGGCGGACAAACCCGGCACGCCGATGGCACCCATTCTACTCCGAGGAGAATACGATAAGCCAAGCGACGTCACCGTCGAACCCGGCGTCCCGGCGGCCTTGCCCCCCTTGCCCGAGGACGCACCACCGAATCGCCTTGGACTGGCGCGTTGGTTAGTCGATCCCGCCAATCCTCTGCCCTCGCGTGTCGCTGTGAACCGGATTTGGCAGCAGTTTTTCGGCAGTGGTCTGGTTACAACGGCGGATGACTTTGGAACCCAGGGAGATGTTCCGACTTATCCGGAACTGCTCGACTGGCTCGCGGTGGATTTTGTCGAGAATGGCTGGGATGTGAAACACCTCATCAAACAGATCGTGACCTCGGATGTCTACAAAAGAGGTTCTCGCTATTCATCCGCCGACCCGGAGAATCGCTACTATGCCCGGGGGCCACGGTTCCGGATGGATGCGGAGATGCTGCGCGATCAGGCCCTCTTCGCCAGTGGACTCTTGGTCGAAAGTTACGGCGGCCCGGGAGTTCGCCCCTATCAGCCGGACGGCCTCTGGCAATCGGTCGGCTATGAGAACAGCAATACGGTGAAGTTCTATCGTCACTATGACGAATCGCTCTATCGCCGTAGCATCTACACCTTTTGGAAACGAACCGCTCCCCCACCTAACATGACCGCGTTCGATGCTCCCAATCGGGAGAGTTGCGTCATGAACCGGGAACGGACCAACACACCGCTGCAAGCCCTTGTGTTGATGAACGATGTCCAATACGTCGAAGCGGCGCGTCATCTGGCGGAGCGTTGTTATGCAAGCAGCAATGTCATCCAAACCATGGCGCTGTATATATTGGGGCGCGAATTCGCTCCGGACGAATCCCAGATCGTCGAGGCATCGCTCAAAGCGTTCCGTCAGCACTATGCCCAACATCCGGAAGCCGCCAGCCAGCTCCTGACCGAAGGCGACCAACCGAATTCACCTGAGTTGGAGCCGACTGAACTCGCAGCTCTCACCATGGTCGCCAATCAACTGCTCAACCTTGACGAAGCCATTACCAAGCATTGAACGATGAATCCGTTAACTGATTACAAAACGTTCGAAACCCGACGTCAATTCTTTGGCAAAGGAGCCCGTGGACTCGGCCTTGCCGCCTTAGGCGGACTGCTCGGCCAGAACGCGGGAGCACTTTCCGATATCGCTCCGACCGCGAAACGGGCGATCTATCTCTTCATGTCCGGAGCGCCATCCCAGCAAGATCTCTGGGACTACAAACCGAAGATGAAGGACATGTTCGACAAGGATTTGCCGGACTCGATCCGCCAAGGGCAGCGCCTCACCGGAATGACCTCGAAGCAGGCACGGTTCCCGATCGCCCCGACGATCTACGACTTCCAACAACATGGTCAAACCGGCACCTGGGTCAGCGAGCTGCTCCCGAACATGGCGAAGATGGTCGATGACATCACCGTGGTCAAAACCATGTATACGGAGGCGATCAATCACGACCCTGCCATCACCTATATTCAAACCGGAGATCAAATCCCCGGCAAACCCAGCCTTGGGGCCTGGCTCAGCTACGGGCTCGGTAGCGAAAACGAAAACCTGCCCTCCTTCGTCGTTCTCAACAGCAAATGGTCCGCGAAACGGGACGCCCAAGCGCTCTTCTCACGACTCTGGGGGAGCGGCTTTTTACCCTCGAAACATCAAGGCGTGGCCCTGCGTTCTCAAGGCGATCCGGTTCTCTATTTGTCGAACCCGGCGGGCGTCGATCCGAGCGTGCGTCGAACGATGTTGGATGGCCTCAATGCGCTGAATCAAAAGCAGTATGAAGCGTTTGGTGATCCGGAAACCCATGCTCGAATCTCCCAATATGAAATGGCCTTTCGGATGCAATCCTCCGTCCCGGGACTGGTCGATATCAACGGAGAATCCCAAGAAACTCTGGACATGTATGGTCCGGATGTCGAGCAACCGGGAACCTTCGCCTACAACTGCCTCCTCGCCCGGCGGATGGCGGAGCGCGGCGTCCGTTTTACCCAGATTTTCCACCGCGGCTGGGACCAGCACGGAAACCTTCCCGGCGATCTCCCCTTGCAATGTGGCGACGTGGACCAGCCCGCCTACGCCCTTGTCCAAGACTTGAAGCGTCGTGGTTTGCTCGACGAAACCCTCGTGATCTGGGGTGGTGAATTCGGTCGCACAATCTACTGCCAAGGTAAGCTCACCGCCGAAAACTACGGTCGCGATCACCACCCGCGCTGCTTCAGCATCTGGATGGCCGGTGGCGGTGTCAAAGCAGGAACCGTCTACGGCGAGACAGACGACTTCTCCTACAACATCGTGCAAAACCCGGTCCACATCCGCGACCTCAACGCCACCATCCTCCACACCTTGGGCATCGACCACGAACGCCTCAGCGTCCGTCACCAAGGTCTGGACACCCGTCTCACCGGAGTAGAGGAAGCCCACGTCGTGAAAGATATCCTGGCGTAGTCAAACGCGTTACGCCTCAGCAGCGGCTTGAAGCGCTTTTTCAATGAGCGCTTTCGTCTTCAACGTTCCTTCGATCGGATCGATATCATGGCCTTCGAACTCGATCGTGATGACGCCGGAGTAGTCGGAGTCATGGACGATTTTCAGCATGCGATGGAAGTCGGTTCGGGTCTCGTTGCCGTTCTCGTCGAACTGCAGGGCTTTGGCGCAAACGGCGACGGCGTGGGGAAGACTTTTGGTGACGCCTTCGTAGCGGTCGAAGCTGCCGAAGTTGTTGAAATCAGGGAGGAGTCCTGCGTTGGGATGATTGAGGCGTTCCATCGCGGCGAGCAACCAGTCGGGATTCTGGGAATTGCCGCCGTGAGGTTCGATCACGATCTTGACGCCGGAGGTCTTCGCGTAATCACAGAGTCGTCCCATTCCGTCCGCCATCTGGTCCAGATTGGCTTCGAACGTGCCGCCGGAACGGCAATTGACACGGATCGCGTCACAGCCGAGTTGGGCAGCGCAATCGACCCAACCCTTGTGCTCGTCAACCGCGCGGGTTCGCTGATCGGCATCGGGCGAGTCGAGCTGATTTTTGGCATCGACGAGGATGAGGACGTTCTTCATCCCTTCGCCAGTGGAGCGTTTCGCGAGTTCGCCGACGTAGGCTTTGTCGGTGTGTTTGCCGTTGAAGGGGCGATTCCAGTATTCGATGTGGGTGATGCCGAGTTTGTCTTTGGCAAGGGCCGGGTAATCGAGATGATCGAGTTTGCCGCTACTCAGCCAGCGATTGAAGGTGTATTCCTGAATCCCGATTTGGAATCGGCCCGCCGGATCAGCGTTTGCGGCAAAAAGGGAAGGTTTCAGGGCAAGGGCAGGAACGGTGCTTGCTGCTGCGGTGAGGAAGTTACGTCTGGAAAGATTCTGCATGATTTTGGAGGGGTTGTTTGGGACGGGGTTTCAGGAACGATGGTCGCTTGAAATACAGCGGCAACCGGCCCATTTAGCAAGGTTGAACGTGGCTTGGCGATCCTTTACACAATTGAAGACGACGTTTACGATCTCCCGGAGATCGAAGTTGAAGAGGAGGACGGTCGACGACTCTATTCGCCGAACAGCCCCAGGAGACGAGGGAGAAAGATGATCGCTCCGATCACGGCGGAGGAAATGGCGAGGGCGAGGACGCCACCGGCGGCGGCGTCTTTGGCGACGCGGATCAATTGATCTTCGCTGGAGGTGACTCGGTCAGCGAGTCGCTCGATGGCGGAGTTCATGGCTTCAGCGGCGGTGACGGCACCGATGCAGAAGACGATCATGAGCCATTCGATGCTGGAGACTTGGAAGAACGAGGCGGCGGCGATGACGCATACGGTGATGAGCAGATGGATCCGCATGTTTTGCTCGGAGCGGATGACGTAGACCAAGCCGGCGAACCCATACCGGAAACTGCGAATGAGCTTGGAGAAGTCGATCACTCGCGACGTTCCTTGGAAACTCCACCGAAATCAAGCCGCCTTCGGGCGCAAGATCCCGTCGACTTGGCTGAGGAAGCCGTCTGCCTGATAGGGTTTCTGGACGAGCGCGGCGGGCGGGGTGCCATTTTCGGGACTCATTTCAAAGGCGTTGAAGTCCATGAGGTAGCCGCTGACGACGATGACCGGGAGATTCCCAATCTCGCGACGGAGGGCGAGGAAAAACTCTCGTCCGGACATTTCCGGCATGTTGAGGTCGAGAATGATGAGGGAGATCCGGGACTGATGCCGATGACAGATTTCGAGCGCTTCCCGCCCGTTTCGCGCTCCGACGGACTCGTATCCGCCGCGTTTGAGGATCGCTTGGGTGAGGCGTCGGACCATGTCTTCGTCGTCGATCACGAGGACAAACTGTCCCGAAGCAGGTGCTTCCGGAGCCTCGCTGGCGAGAGAGGTCACCGTTTTCGCTTCCATCACTTCATCGCCACCTTCGACGACCATGGTGACGGGGAGTTCCGAAGCGGGCAGGTAGACCCGAAAACAGGTTCCCTGACCTTCCACGCTTTCGCAGGCGATCCATCCGCCATGCTGCCAGACGATCCCGGACGTCGCGGAGAGCCCCAGGCCATTGCTCCCTGGTTTGGTCGTGAAAAATGGTTCAAAAATGCGGCCGCGAATCGCTTCAGGAATGCCGTGGCCGGTGTCTTTGACCACAAAACAGACGTAACAGCCAGCTTCGAGATCCTCTGGCACCAAATCATCTCCCCCAACTTCGAAGGACTCTGCCGTCACCGTCAAAACCCCGCCGCCCGGCATCGCGGCGATCGCGTTCCAACAGAGTTCAGTCAAAACGGTCCGCAGTTTTTCGCGATCGGCGGAAACATGGCAATTTTCCGCGGGCATTTCGAGTTGCAGATCGATTTCCGCAGGAAGATGCGGCGTTACCTGATCCCTTACCCAGCGGAGCAGGTTGTGGACGCTGTTCACTTTGACGTCGAGCAGGTTGGCCTGGGAATAGCCGAGCAAACCGCGAGACATGGTTGCCGCGTGATTCGCTGCAGCCTTGGCTCGGGTGACGGTCTCTCGCCATTGCTCAGGCGAAGCGTTGGGATCGATACTGGAGAGATTGGCGGCGACTCCGGTTACAATCCGGTTGAATTCGTGGCCGATTCCGCTGGCGAGATTCCCGACCAGCTCCGCTTTTTCGACGCTCTCCGCCTTCCGCTGAATCCGAGCTTCTTCGGTCCGGTTTTCGAACCGCCAGAGCAAGGCCAGCATCTGCTCATCGTCCTTCACCGGAGTCACGCTGACCACGACGACACCGTCATCCGGTTGGCGTAAAGCCCAAGTGCGCGACTTGGCCAGATCAGGCGACGAGCGGCACACTTCCCACCACTCCATGAAGGCTTCCGTCTCTTGAAACATCCAGGCCATCCGCTGGGGCAATTGCTCGGCCTCGAGCGCTTCAAAGTCCTTTTGCGACATCCCGGTGAGATTCAACAACGCCGAATTGTGACCGACGATGTTCGAACCATCCGGAGTGACGAAGACCATCCCTTGGCGGCTAGATTCGTTCACCGCCAAGACTTGAGCGTTCAGCCCTCTCGTCCACCGATCCAGCTCCGCGAGCTTCTGACGTTGCTCCGCGGATTCGGTGTCCTTCTCGCTCAGATAGGTCTGCAAGCGCTTCGCCAAACCATTGAGGCGCTGGCCCGACTGCTTGAATTCGCCAAAAGCGGTTTCCGGTGCGCGCGCCGTGAAATCGCCTCCCTCTAATTTTTGCGCCATTTCGCTCATTCCCTGGAGTTGTCGGCGCATGCGATAGGCCCAGTACCATGTCGCTCCAGAAGCCAACGCGACTCCCAACATCCCGACCCAAAAAAGGCGGCCAACGAGGCTTCCCGTGAGCCGGGAAACGGCGGATTGAGGCGAGAGAATCACGAGGCGCCAGCCTTCGCCGGCGAGGGGATTGCCAAACCCGAGCCGCTTTTCGAACGGAACAAAGACCTGGCCGCTTCCGTCGGACAATCCGGCGTTCGACTCCACCAAGCGTCCTCCCGGATGGGTGGGATCGGCGTGGGCCAGAATCATTCCCCGGCTATCGAGAAGCGCCAGATTCGGGCTTCCCACAGGTTCGAGAACAGCTCCCATTACCGCAGCGGGGACCTGCGCTTCGAGCCATTCTGCTCGGGCTCCTTCACTGGCGGGGAGCGGAGTCAGAATCGACCAAACCCGCTCATCGGTCACCGAAACGAGAAACTTGCCGGCGGTGGAGCGGCGGAGGGTGGCCCCATCGATCGGAAAACTCGCGCTCGGTTGGGTCGCAGCAATGATCCCGTTTTCGCCGTGAATGGCCAGATCTCCAATCAGCGCCTGCTTGGCGAGAAATTCCCGCATCAAGGAACTGCGAGATTCACCCGGAAGACTCGTGTTGAGAATCACCGGGTGCTTCATGATGTCGCCCATCGAGTCCAGGATGAGTTCTGAGGTCGATTCCACTCGGGCGGCCAGATTTTCCAAAATGGGTTCAGCCAACACGCGTTGTGCGGCATGAGCCTGCTCGTTGGATCTTGAAATCAAGGAAGCCACCAGCAGGGCAACCGTCGCAATCCCCAAGAGAGCGGCCCCTAGCGTGAGGCGGACGTCAAGACGTCGAAAACAGTTCAGGAACTTCACCGGCATATAAATTTTAATAAAATTTATATTCAGTGAAAAGCAACAACGATTTAGGTGCTATCCGCCAATCGCGATCATGCGGCGTTTGGGCTGATAATTTTCCCGGAAATCGTGTTCCTTCGGCTTTTTCGCGACCACATCCCGGAAAAACTGAACCAAGTCGGCGTCGGTCGTCGCCGGATCACGGAGAACTTCCCGCATATCGAACTCCAAGTGACTGCCCAAACAGGGCCGGAGCTTTCCATCTGCCGTCAGCCGGAGCTTGTTGCAGTTTTCACAGAAGTGCAGATTCGTCATCGCTCCGATGAATCCGATTCGCTGTCCTGACGGCAGTTCATAGTAACTCGATGGCCCATTCGTGCGAAATTCCGGAAGCGGCTTCAACTCTCCGAAACGAAACGCGATGATGCGGCGAGCTTCTTCTGCGGGAAGAAAATTATCTTCGGTCAAGACTTCGCGGCTGCTGACCGGCATCAGCTCGACAAAGCGAATCAGACAATTCTTCTCCGCCGCGAACTCGACCAAATCCCAGAGTTCATGCTCGTTGCGATGCCGCATCAGCACGCAATTGAGACGAATCTTCTCGAACCCAGCTTGCTGAGCAGCCTCCAGTCCTTCCAAAAACTGCGGCAAGAGATCGCGACTGGTGGCATCTCGATAAACCTCAGGATCAAGGCTATCGAGCGAGAGATTGAGCGCCCGAACGCCGGCTTGATACAAGCCTTCCGCGTTCGTCGACCCATCTTTCTGCTTCCGAGCGAGCAAGGTTCCGTTGCTCGAAAACCCCAGGCTTTGAACTTGAGGGATGCGGCCTAACTCGCCCATGAAATCGGCCACTCCCGGGCGGGTCAAGGGTTCACCGCCCGTGACTCGGATTTTCGAAATGCCCAAGCTAACGCCCGCATGAGCAACCCGAAGAATCTCATCGTAGGAAAGAACCTCAGACCGATCCAGCCACTGCTGATTCTCGTCCGGCATGCAGTAGGTGCACCGCTCATTGCAACGGTCAGTTACTGAGATGCGGAGGTATTCGATGCGGTGTCCGTATGAGTCTTCCACGAATTTTGGGAGGGAGTTTACTTCGGCTTTCGAGCCGTTGCGACCCGATTCCATTCCTTGCGGTTAAGAAACTGGCTCGTTCAAACGCTCAACGTTTTTCGCGATTCCAGGTGCAGCAAAGCGGCCAAGGCGCATCGTTGCAATTCTTTTCGACGTAAGTAGCTTCCGAATATGAATCCTGATTCCGAGTTAGGAAAGAAAATCGCAAAGAGCGGTGTGATCGCCGTGTTGGTGATCGACCGCGAGGAAGACGCCGTTCCCCTGGCCCGCGCCCTGTTGAAAGGAGGTGTCACCGCGATCGAGCTGACTCTACGGACTGACGCCGCCTTCGCCGCGCTCTATCGCATTCGCTACGAAGTTCCGGAGATCATCGCAGGAGTCGGCACCATCCTCACCTCGCGCCAAGTTGGTCAGGCGAAGGACACCGGAGCGCATTTCGGAGTTTCTCCCGGCGTCAATCCGGAAGTCGTGATGCACGCGAAACTTTCCGATCTACCCTTCGGTCCAGGTATCATGACTCCCACCGATATCGATCAGTCCCTGGCGTTGGGCTGTCGGCTTCTCAAATACTTCCCGGCAGGTTCGGCTGGTGGGTTGAGCCACTTGGCGAACATCGCGGCTCCCTATGAGCACCTTGGCATCCGTTACATTCCTCTGGGTGGGGTGAATCCGGACAATCTCCGGGAGTATCTCGACTCTCCCTATGTCGCCGCCGTCGGCGGTTCGTGGCTGGCACCTCGGGATTTGATTCAGGAAAACAACTGGGATGAGATTTCTCGCCGCGCGGAGCAGGCCCGCAGAATCATCGATCAATAAGAGCGTTGTTCGTCCCCCACGTTCCCCAACGGAAAAACGCCGCTCCCGGTCCCACCCGGCAGCGGCGTTTTCATTCCATTTATTAACCAACAATGATTCTATGAACTTAAGGGATCGGAATACCCATCGATCCGAAAACGTTAGAAGGTCAGGCGGGCGGAGACGAGAACCGGGATGGACCAGAAATTGCCACCAGCATCGTTCAGCTCGGAAATGTCGAATTGAGCGAGTTCAGAATCGTCAGCATCCAGTCCCGTTTGATATCCAATGCCACTTTCAATGCCGATCGCAAAGTTGTCGGTCAGGTGATAATCGATTCCGAAGGAGAAGAGCAAGCCGAGGGCGACTGAATCTTCATAAAGACTGATGTTGTTGTAGTCGCTGAAGTGGTGCGCATCAGCGGCGCGAAAATCCGCTTCGATGTCGCTGACAAACCGAATCCCAGCTTCCACTCCCACGAATGGACGGAGACGCCCGGTGCCAAAGTCGCGCTCGTAGCCGATCGCGATACCCCAGTCTTGGAAGTCATCGAAATGGGCATCGAGGGTGCAGTCGTCGATGTAACCGAGGCGAGCTGAACCACCATCAAATTCGTTGCGTGAAACCCGAACGTAAACGCGGCCATTGTTCTGAGTCGAAACGAACGGATTCTTCGGATCGTAGGAGGTCGTGGTCCGATTCAGGTCAAGTCCCAATCGCAGGCTGAACGCATTGCCAACACCGTAAATGTCATCAATCGAGCGCCCGTGAATATTGGCCGACGATTTGTAGCCCTTGCCACCAAAAGCGGAGCCATCAAGCGACTTATTGATTCCATCAGTCAATTGACCGCTGGTGGCGAACACGACTCCACCAGTTGCTTCAAGGAACAGGTTTCGAGAGTTGCGATAGTTGTTCTCAATGACGGCTTTGCCGAGAGAGGAATCCAGAGAAGGAACGTAGTCGGGCTCCGAAGAGGGAGCCAGGAAGTCATCGCCAGCATAGCCGAACGCTGTCGCAAAGGCGAAGCAAGTTAGGGTGGTGCGTAGTGTGGTTTTCATTTGCAGTATGTCTATTAGATACCAGCAAATTGTAACAAAAACCGTAATAGTCAATAAATATTAAATATCTGGAATTAAACATATTATTAACGACTGTAATTATCGGCACCCTTTCCCCACGAATTCCTTTTCCAGGCCCCAGATACAGGACTTCAAGAGACCCGCTCGATCACGCGGCGAAGCGTCAGTCCTTGAACCGCGATGCTGAAAATCACCACGACGTAGGTCATCTCCAGAAAAATCTCCCGACATTCCCCCAGCGACGTCGGCAGCGCCAGGGCCAAGGCCACGGAAATGCCGCCCCGCAGACCGCCCCACGTCATGATGGGGATGGCCCCTTTGCTGAAGCCGCGAAACCTAAAGAGCAGACCGACGGTCGTACCCACGGCCAAAAACCGAGCAAACAACACCAGAGGAATCGCCATCAAGCCCAAAGCAACGCCTCGCAGATCGAAGACGAGAATGAGAACTTCCAATCCAATCAGAACGAACAAGAGCGCGTTCAAGATCTCATCAATGAGTTCCCAGAATTTGTCCAGATGCTCGCGGGTCTGCTTCGACATCGCCATAGCCCGCCCATGATTTCCGATCATAAGACCAGCCACAACCACGGCGAGCGGGCCCGAAGAATGAAGACGCATGGCCAAGGCGTAACCGCCCGCTACCACCGCCAGAGTAATGAGCACTTCCACTTGGTAGTTGTTGATCCGCTTCAACATCCAATAGCTCACCCCTCCTAGAACCAGCCCGAAGAGAATCCCTCCCACCACTTCCACGAGCAGAATGTGGGTAATGTGCTCTACGGAAACATGGCCATCTGGACTGGTCGCAATTCCCAGCAATGCCAGGAATATCACCACCCCAATCCCATCGTTAAAGAGCGATTCACCCGTGATTTTGGTTTCGAGCGACTTTTTGACTCCCACCCGTTTGAGGATCCCGAGAACCGCGACGGGATCGGTCGGTGAAATCAGCGCCCCGAAGAGGAGGCAGTCGATCAGGCGGAACTCCAGCCCAAAAACGCCCAACATCCACCAGGTTCCGAATCCGATAATCGTCGTCGAAATGATCACCCCAATCGAAGCCATGATGCCGATTACGCGGCGTTGCTCTTTGAGATCATCCAAGTTGACATGAAGCGCGCCAGCGAAGAGCAGAAAGCAGAGCATGGTCTGCATCAGCGCCTCATTGAAATCGATCTGCGCCACGATTCCGACCGCCGTTTCTCGAACCGAGGGCACGAAGGTTCCCAAAAGAATCAGACCCAAGGAAAACAGCAGGGCGATTAGCATCACCCCAATCGTCGTCGGAAGCCGATTCATCCGGACATTGAGGTAGCTGAACACCGCCGTGAGGGTCAGCAAAAGAGCGATCAATTCGAAGATTTCCATGGCCAATGACGACAGATAACACGTGCCCTCCCTTCGTGGTCCAACCCATGATTCGCAACGAGAACCACCCGCCAATCAGGAAAAATCCCGAAACGCTAATTGATGATTGTCGCTGGATTTGCTTTAAGGAGATACTACCATTGCAAAGACCTCGGTGATTCTCACTCAAAAATCCCTTATCACGAGGTGATTCAGTGAGCCACAGGGTCTGTCCCGGTTATGAGTGACCGTTACCAAATCCAGGAAAAAGTCGGCCAAGGTGGCTTAGGGGCCGTCTACCGCGCTTTTGACACCCAGCTCAAGCGCGAGGTGGCATTGAAGCGTATTCTGACGCCCGAGCAAGCCAACGCGGAAGACGTTGCCGATGCCGCTGAAAAGCTCATGAAGGAGGCCACGGTCATGTCCTCGCTCAACCATCCCAACATCGTCACCGTGTTCGATATTGGCCAAGATGAGTCAGGTGGCTTCGTGGTCATGGAACTCCTGGATGGGGAGACGTTGGATGAAACGGTGGGACGCGGGCTGCTGACCTTGCATGACTTTTCCGAGGTGGTGAATCAAACGCTGGAAGCGCTCATCGCCGCACAGGCGGTCAACATGCTCCACCGCGATTTGAAGCCCGGCAACGTGATGGTAATCTGGCGGGCAAGCGGCAAGTTCCAAATTAAGGTGCTCGATTTCGGCCTCGCGAAAATCAGCGCATCCCCTTCCGTCCAAACCATTGATCAAGGCGATGCCATTCTTGGCTCGATCTATTTCATGGCTCCGGAACAGTTCGAACGTCTCAAGCTCGACTTCCGGACTGATCTCTACGCAATGGGAGCGATTTACTATTTCAGCCTGACCGGGAAATACCCGTTCGACGGCGAGACCGCCCCGCAAGTCATGGCGGCCCACCTCCAACACAAGGTGAAACCGCTGAAAGAGCTTCGCCCGGATCTTCCTGACGAAGTGTGCCAATGGGTCATGTGGCTGATCAACCGCGATATGAAACGCCGCCCGGCAGATGCACGGGAAGCGCTCGAACGGTTTCCGCCAATCGCGGGCAGCAGCAGCGGCCCGGTCCAAGTCGCCCAAGAAGAGATCGCGACGGCGATTCTGGTTGAAGATGAGCCGGAAGCCAAAACGGTCAATCCCTCGACGGGACGGATGCAAATCGGCAATAGCCCCCGGATGATGAAAACCGGGCCGCAACCGACCGCCAAAGCCGCCACGGGTCGCACCTCCGCCCAAGCCGGACGCAGCATCACCGGAGGCGTCACCACCACCTCCCAGACGGGTCAAATCAGCTCTCATTCGGCGACCGTCGAACTCGCGTATCAGCAGGAAGCCCAGAAGAAGCGAAAGGGCATTCTGATCGGCTCACTCGTCAGTGCCACGATCCTCATCGCCCTTGGCACCGTCTTCCTCCTCGGAAAAATGGCTGATGCCAGAAGCGCGGAGCGGATGGCCAATCTGGCTAGCGACAGCCAAGGCACCGCAGAAGATGTGCAGCTCGTCATCCGTTTTCTTGATCCTAGTAATTCCGACCCACGCGCCCTGCGAGTCCTCAAGGATCTTGAGGGCCCCGGGGTCTATGACGCGATTCTCAAAGCACTCTCGGAAGCCACTCCCGGCCGGGTTCGCATGTATATCATGGACACCGTGGCGAGTCGCAACATGCCAGAGGCCTTCTCCGACGTTCTCCGGATTTTTGGAAGCTCGGCGGATCCGAAAGAGCGCAGCATCGCAGCAAAAACGCTTCAGATCATCGCTCGGGATGAAAATCTCAACGAACTCATGGCGATGCTGGCCAAACGTGATATTGCCACCACCGACCGGACGATCTTGGAAGACACCGTCATCGCCATTCTCCGGACCGACAGCAATATCGAATCTCGAGTCATGCCAGTTCTTAACGGCATGGCTCCGGAGCCCAGCGCATATCGGAAATCGTTATGTCGGATTCTGGGTTCCCTGGGTGGAAAAGCGGCGCTGTCACGCCTCGAACGGATCTTCAAGGAGGAAGATGCTCAGTACCAGGCCGACGCGATTCTTGCCCTGAATCAGTGGCCGGATAAATCGGCGCAGCGCCTCATCCAGGAAATCATCGAAACCTCCGAGAATCAGGCGGTCAAAACGGCGGCGACCCGGGCCTATACCCGCATCCTCAGCCTTCCGGGACAAGGCATGGCTGATACCGGAAGTTGGAAACGGGCCATGGAGAATGTGTCGAGCAGCGACAAGCAACGTGTCTTTGGTCTGATGGTAGATCGTCCGTTTTCTCAAACCGTCGATTTTCTGAAACAGAACACGTTCCCGGGCATGGAAGCCCTCCAGAAGCGCGTCATCCAGGAAATCGAAAAGAAAATTGCGGTGATGCCTTCGGTCAAGTCAGGCCAGTTGATCAAGGCGGCGGATGGCGAGCTTCGAGGAGAACCCGGCGGTGCCTTTCTCAACCGGAACTCCGGCCGGGTTGAGAACTGGACCTCTCCGGAAACCTTTATCCAGTGGGCGATGAAAGTCGATGAACCCGGCACCTACGTAGTTGAGATTCTTCAGTCCTGCGAGTCGCTGGCCGGGAGCCAGTTGGAATTCATCAGCCAAAGAAAATCCCTCTCCGGGAAAGTCGTGACCACTTCGAGTTGGGATAACTTCAAAGCAGTCAAACTGGGGACGCCTCCGGAAATCGTCATCGCTCCCGGTGATGTTGGACCGCAGATCTTTTTCCTCAGGGCCGGAAAAGTGGTCCAGCGCCGAATCGCTGATATCGAAGGCGTTCGCCTTACGAAGAAGTAATCGGTGGGATAATTACCGGCGGCGCAGGCGTCGTGGGTGCTGAACCCGATTCGAAGATTCCCGTGGCGTCATGAGTGACACCCCCTTCCGGCACCATCGTCGTGGGAACCATCAGTTTTTGCCCTGCAAGAATGGTATCACCCTCCATTTGATTGGCGGCTTTGATTTCGGCAACGGTCGTCTCATACTGCCGCGCGATCTTCCAAAGGGAGTCCCCAGCGACAATCTGATGCTCGACCAACGTTTTCTCCGGTGCTGAAAGTGGAGTGGTCATCAAAGGCTGCGCCACCGTCTCCCCGGACGAATATGGAGCAGCGCTCTTCTTGTTTTTGCGATCTACCGAGACAGAAACGCATCCGGACATCCCGACAACGAGAACAACTACAGAGAGGTAGTGGAATTTCAGCATGGGTTAGACATATCACGACAATCCACTCTCGCGAAGGAATTTTTGCGACACATTCGTGAGAATCTTCACAAGATTGCAACTCCGGCGAATATCGCTAGGGTTTGGCGATGATAACTTGGGAGTCGATTCCAACTGCGGTCAAAGTTTGGGTGGGGAGCATCTCGGCTGCGACGTTCTTTTGCACGCTCATCATCATCCCCATCGTCATTGTCCGCATGTCGCCGGATTATTTCATCCCGAAAGCGGAGCCTCCGGAAACCTGGGTTAACCAACATCCCGTGATTCGCTGGTCAGCCTTGATCTTGAAAAACATCCTCGGCTTCATCCTGGTCATCATGGGGCTCATCCTCTCCATCCCGTTGGTCCCGGGCCAAGGACTGTTGACCATTCTCCTGGGCTTGGTCCTGATGAATTTCCCCGGAAAGACCAAAGCGGAGCTCTGGCTGATTCGGCGCCCCGCCATTCGCAAGTCGATCAATTGGATCCGCGAAAAGGCGGACCAACCTCCACTTTTGCTCCCCGAACCGTCACCCGGCATCCGCCCGATCGAACAATCCTGAACAAAGTTGATAACTTTCTAAATAATTGCTGGCATTTCTGAGAATTCTAGCTCAACTGGTTATGTGCTGTTTCAACCACCACTCCACAAACGCATTCTCAGTCGAGTCGTCTTCTACTCGAGCGTCGTCGCTTTCGTTCTCGGAACCGAATATCTTCAACGGCGCGCCGTCGCAGAATCCAGCGAAACGACGCAGCAGGTTGAAACCCAGTCCGCAAAGACGAACTTGCTTCCCGTGGGACTAAAGAGCGAATCCCGCTGAGAATCGAGTAGCTTTCTCACCGTTTCCGCGAAAGCTTCTGGGCAGAAATGACTGCCAAACTAGCAATCGAAGACGAGTTTTACGACATCATCACGAAAGCGATGAACGGTCTTCGGATCACCGACCGGGATTTGAGCTCCAAAACCGGTGTGGCCGTGGAAACGATTCGCGCCTTGACCAAGGGCGAACTCGACGAAACCTCGTTGCCCAAGATTGCTCCAGAACTCCAGCTCGACGCCAATGCGCTGCTCCGCTCAGCGATGAAAACGTGGTATCCTCGCCCGGTGAAACTGGACGGACTTGAGCTGTTCAACACCCGCTATCACAGCGGTATGACCGTCAACGCCTTCGTCGTCTGGGATCCAAAATCCCGTAAAGCGGCAATTTTCGACACGGGAACGGACGGATTTCCCATCTTGGATTTTGTGAAATCGAAGGAACTCGAACCGATTGGGCTCTTTCTCACCCACACCCACCCGGACCACATCGCTGAAGTCGATACCCTGACCAAGCGGCTCGACATCCCGGTCTACGCCAACGCGCGCGAACCATGGGAAGGTGGAGAGACGTTTGACGCCGGAGCGGAATTCACGATCGGCGAACTGACGATGAAAACAGCCTCGACTCGGGGACACTCCGCAGGAGGGACGACCTACTTCATCGAAGGTTTAGAGCGACCGGTCGCTGTTGTCGGCGACGCCATCTTCGCGGGATCAATGGGAGGCGGAATTCTCTCCTACCAAGACGCGTTGAATACGAACCGCGCTGAAATCTTCAGCCTGCCAGACAATACCGTGCTTTGCCCCGGTCATGGCCCCTTCACCAGCGTCGCTGAAGAGAAGCGAAACAATCCGTTTTTCCCCGAGTTTAAGAATTAGGTTCGCGAAACTTCCTGCATGTTTGCGAACGAAAACGACGTGTAGCAGCTGATCTCTTTTTCCTGATGAAAGACCTCCTTTCCCAATCCGATGAACTGACTCGGCGACGTTTCGCCTCACGCGCCGCCCAATCGTTGCTCGGAGTCTCCACCCTCCCCGCCAGCCTTCTTTTTGGCGACTCTGTCTTGGCCGCTGGAGTTGGGGCATCTCAGCTGAAACAGGTCCAAACCGCCAAGCGAGTCATCTACGTCTATTTGAGCGGCGGGATGAGCCATCTCGATACCTTGGATCCCAAACCGGGCAACGACGTCATGGGACCGACCAAAACGATCAATACCAACGTCGATGGCATCCGCTTGGGAGAATACATTCCCAAGCTGGCGCGCCAGTCCGATCAATTGGCGATCATCCGCTCTCTCAGTTCCACCCAAGGCGCTCACAAACAGGGCAATTACATGATGCACACGAGTTACGAATTCCGTAGCTCGATCCGCCACCCGGCCATGGGAGCCTGGCTCCTCAAATTTCAGCCGAATGACAATCCCAATCTGCCGGGCAATATCATGATCGGCAATGACAGTCAGCATCCGGGAGCCGGTTTCTTTGAGGCGAAGCTACAGCCTCTCATGATCAATGAACCGCTCAGCGGACTACAGAACAGCCAGCGAATTTCCCGATTGGACGAAGAAACGTTCGATCGCCAGATGGACCTCGCCACCAAACTCGACGCCGGTTTCGTCCAAAAATACGATCAGAAAAACGTGCGCGCCTACACGGACATGTATGACGACGCGCTCAAACTCATGCAGAGCAAGGATTTGGCCGCGTTCGACATCCTTCAAGAGCCCGAAGGCCTGCGTGAGCGCTACGGAAAGAACCGCTTTGGCCAGGGAATGATTCTGGCCCGCCGCCTCGCGGAAAACGGCGTCCGCTTCATCGAAGTTAGTTTAGGAGGCTGGGATACCCACAACGCAAACTTCGTGAATTTGCCGGAAAAAGCGGCCGAACTGGACCAAGCGCTGTCGGCCTTGCTCACCGATCTGGAACGCCGGGGAATGCTCGATTCCACGCTCGTGGTCTTGGCCACCGAATTCGGACGAACGCCAGAGATCAATACCAATGAAGGCCGCGATCACCATCCGCAGGCATTTTCCTGCGCCTTGGCAGGAGGCGGCATCCGTGGTGGCCAAGTTTGGGGTCAAACGGACGAAACCGGAAGCAACATTGTGGAAGGCAAAGTCGGAATTGCCGACTTCAACGCCACCATCGCTTTCGCGCTCGGTCTTCCGCTCGATCATGTGCTCTATTCGCCTTCGAAGCGCCCCTTCACCGTCGCGGATAAAGGGAAGCCGATTTCGGCGCTGTTCGGCTAGGGTGCGCCTCGACTGAAGGAGGAAAGCTGCAACCTTTTTCGGGAAAATATCCGGATTCGTGCTCTAACTTAAGGGGTGCCTGAATCTGAAGGGAAAACGACCCGTTTACTCTGGACGCCGATCATTTTGGCGGGTGCCGGAGCGGTTTTAGCTTGGGTGGGGGCCGGATTTCAAGCTGCAGCCGGAAACTGGCCCCTGTTTGCCTGCCTCCTGGTCGGCGGAGGATTGAGCGCTACCGCAGGATGGTTTTACCGAATCAATTTGTCCCGCGAACATCATGACGCGGTCGAGGCCCGGAGACTTTTGGGTGTCGAAACTGGCCAGATCAAGGGGTTGCGAGAAGAATTACAGAACGAAGCGTTGGCTTTCGAACGGCGGCGACAGAAGTTCGAGGATCGCCTCATGACCTACCATGAATGGTTAGAATTCCCGAACATGGAGGAGATCGCCCAAGCAGAGGAGGTCAACGAAGAGATCGAGAGTCGCGATCAAGAGGTTTTGGCGCGGGTCCAGGAGGCCGCCGATGATATTTTTGAAGGGTTTCGCAAGGATCGCTACAGCGAAAATGGCCAGTTTGTGCCCCGTTTGCTGACCAACGACGTCTTGGAATTCGTCAACGAAATCGCCCGCATCTATCAACCGAACGCCAAGGAACCGCTGCTCGAAACCAGCGTCGAAAAGCTGCTCAAATCCGTCAATCACATTTCTCTCCAGCTTCTCTTTCAGCTGGAACAACTGCCGCTGAATCTCAAGGACTACAGCCTGGCCAAAGCCTATGAACACATTCGCACCGGGGCGCGCGTTTACGATGCCTACAAATCCGTCAGTCCGTATCTTCCTTACGCGAGCTATACCTGGAATCTCGGTCGCATGGTACTCGGGTTTGCCAATCCCATTTTGACCGGAACCTGGATGCTGGGATCGGAAATCGTCCGGCGGACGGGTCAAAAAATCTCGCAGCAATACATTGACCGCTATTCCCTCAAGCTAACGGGTGAGGCGATTCGAATCATCGCCAATGAAACGGCAATGACCTTTGATCAGAACTTCCGTTTTCGCGACCCCAACTGGGTTTATGGACTGGAGCTGACGGAAATGGTCTATCAGTTCCCTCTTTCTCGCGAAACGTTGCAGCAGGCCCTTTGCGAGATTGGGAATTTGCCGCTCCGCAACAGCTATGACCGCGTCTTTCTTTATCGCTGCCTCGCCTCCGGCCGCAGCCCTCGCCCTCAAGCCTTTGTCAAAGAAGAAGCTCTGACCAGTGAGCAGCGTCGCCAGATCGTCGACCGATTGGAACGCTTCTTTCGGCATCATGTTCACGGCCGACGACACGAACGGGTTGCGAACTGGGCCGCCGGAGCCAGCGAGCGCCTGGGAATGCCGCTCCAGGTTTTAGAAGGAGGTTCCCAAACGGTCTCTGAGCGGGACTTTGGAAGTGCGCTGGCCTCACTGGGCGCGTTTCTCTCCGCCGTGAAGGAGTTGCCGCCGGGCGAAATTCGGGAAAAGCTGCTCGGTTGCCAAGTCTCCAACGAATTCGCCGCCGAGAAACGCGACGAAGTGATCGACGACCTGGTGGCACGGCCTCCCATGTTTTTCGATTTTCCGGACTTGGATCCCGAGAATCCACTGGTCCCGGTTTACTTCGAAGATCTTCTCAAGCTGGAAACCGAAGTTCGCCCGGAAGACCTGCAGGGACTTTGGGCGATTCGCGAGGCTGCTGAATATTATCGGCGAGATCGGCCTGCTCTGGAAGGACGCCTCTTTAAGGCTTACGCGGAGCGACTGGGAAAGATCCTCGATCCGGATTCACCGGAGCAAAACCTCAGCCCTCAGCTCATCATGGCCTTGCCACGGATCCTGGATCGGGAAGAGTTCCCCAGCTTTGTCTACGGGAAAGTAGGACCAGAGGACGAATCAGAGCCTTCGGCGCTTTCTTCGATTCGACTTCCCGGACTCAGCTCCAGCAAAATCCTGCGCTGGTTGGTCGGCTCGGAAAAGCGATTGGTCGTGGTGGAGATTCGTGAAGGTCTGGAGCTGGACGACTACAATCGGCATCAGGTTATCTGGACCTTGGCGGAAGACGATCCGCTCCTGGAAGACGCCAAGATCCTGCGCGCCAAGGGACTCATGAAAACGCAAGCGTTGATTCAAGGTGGAAGGTGGCTCACTTCGGCGCGTCGCGCATCCGTAGAACCGCCCGTAGGTCTCCGCATTCAAGGTGACAAGCTAAAGGGCTACGAGAGCTATTTCGGCCCACTGATACGGTGGCTGGAAAAGAAACACGCTTCCTGATCGCAATCCCACGAACGGAACTACCCACAAAAAAGCCGAGTGGAGTTTTTACATTCACACTCGGCAAAAATTGGACAACTAATCTCGAACCGAGATTAGTTCGACTGCGGGAAGAAACTCCCGAAAGCTGCTGAACCTTCCCAGCCCTGAGGACTATTCTGAGGGAGGTTGCTGATATTATCGTCGTAGGGCTTGGGACTGCTGGAACAGCTCGTCAAAAGAAACGCTCCTACAGCGGCAGCGAGATAAAGAAAAACTTGAGTCTTCATGAGTTGAGTAAGTGTTGAACTTCAACGGAAACTAACATCACTGCCAAGTTGCGAAAGGAAAATCCTTTCTCAATCCGACGAGGCAAACGGATCAGCGCGTGTTCTCGAAAATCACTTTGTCGCGGACCATAATCTGCGCTCCGGGACTAATCGTCCCTGGAATGATGTCGGCGACGGTGACTTTGGGTTCGACCGAAACGATACGCAGGCGCCCGATGCGATCGACTC
This sequence comes from uncultured Verrucomicrobiales bacterium, assembly GCA_964351855.1. Taxonomy (GTDB): domain Bacteria; phylum Verrucomicrobiota; class Verrucomicrobiia; order Verrucomicrobiales; family DEV007; genus JBCDHN01. Next base: position 2,361 of record CAYGQD010000072.1, on the reverse strand, counting down.
CGCGTTGCACCAAGAGTGAAGAATCCGAGGAAACGCCCAGATCAGAACCGACGTTCACAATGACAAATCCGTATTCCCGATTCACTGCGATCACGTCCGCTTCCATCCCGTTGAGGGCGATTTTCGCGCGACGATCTTTTTCACGAACGACGAGATCACCGATGCGGGCCTCGTTCTTTTCCACGTTGGTATTGATCGAAACAATCTCGGTCCGAACCTGGTCCAGTTCCTGGCGCTTTTGATCACGCCGCATGACCAGACCTTCAAATTCTGCCCGAACCGTGTCCGGGCGGCGGCCTTGGAGTTTCATTTCCAACATCGCGAATTCTTCCAACTCAGCCTTTTTGCTTTCGAACTGAGCATTCAGTCGCTCCACCTCGGTATTGCTCCGACGAAGCGATTCTTGAGCCAGGGAAAGACTCGCACTGACCTGATTGTTGGAACTCTGCGCCGTCGCCAACTCTTGCTCCGCAGTTTCGAGGTTCTGCTGCGCTTCTTCCAAGTCCGAATTCAGTTGGCCGAGCTTGGTGGTGAGCTGCGCATAGAGTTCGCGTTGCTCATTCAGCCTCTTGTTGTTCAAGGCTGCGAAAACCGCTGCGGTAATGAGTGCCGCCATCGAGATGGCCATGAGGAATTTTAACATACGGCGAAGTGGAGAGAGTTAGTGAATCAAAGTGAGAGGCGACTTAGCGTCAATTACTGGAAGTTACTGGCAAGTTTGGTGACGGTATCACCCACCTGAACAACTTGGCCCGGGAGTAACGATCCGGGAATGATATCGGCAACGGCTTGAGTGGGCTCAATTTCGGTCACCAAAAGTTTGCAGATCGGCTTGCCCTGCCGGGAAACGTCGAGCGTCGCGCTCGGAACCAGACCATCCGCATCACCTGCTGTAATCACCACGAATCCCCAGTCGTTATAGGCCGCTTTGACACTGGCCGTAAGATCCTTCGTGATGATGCCCGCCTTGCGGTTTTTATCCTCCATCTCGCGACGATCAATCTCCCGCTGCGTTTCTTCCTGCTTCGCATTGGCAACCGCGAGCAAATTGCTGGCATTGCCGACATCATCCTGAAGCATGTTGATCTCTTGGGTCACTTCCGCGATCTGCCGGTCGATCTGTTCGATCTCAACGCCAACCACTTTCAACCTTTCAAAACCGGCGATCTTGTCGTTGGCTGCAACGATGTCGTCACTGAGTTGCTGCTTGCGCAGGTTCATTTCGGAAACCTGAGTCTCGGTGGAAGCAAGCTGGGTCGTTTTCGCTTCGGTATCTTGGTCCAGCGATCGCGTTTCCATCTGCACCATTGCCAGTTCGTCGCGCTTCCGAGCCAAATTTTCTTCCGTGCGCTCGACTCGGCCTTCCTGCAGTTCGCGTTCCGCGATGCTAGCTCTGAGATCTTCGCCGTTCATAAACGAGAGCACCGCAGAAGCGCCAGCGGGGATGGCGGCTACAAGAAGAAGGACTTTCCAGGGTTCCATGAGAATTTGAGGAGGGTAGTTAGTTCGGTTCGATGAACGGGAAGTTTATCGGAATCGCCAGTTGAAACACAATCGGAAAATTTTTGCAAGTTTGGTCCAAGGTTTTTTGCAATTCTGAGAGTGGTGCATCGCCGGATCCGGTCGATTTGAAGGTTATGAGGTCTGCCAAGCAACTTGCCCAGCTTTTTCTCCATCAAATTTGCTGAAATCCGGTTTCAGCAACTTCGCTGGTTTCTTTTTTTAAAACACAGAAAAGATTCAGGTTGTTAGACAAAATTTTTGGTTTCATATTCAGTGCTTCTGTCAGAGGCCATGGAATGCTGGCTTGTGAACTCCGCCAGGCCCTGACGGGAGCAACGGTAGCATGTCCTTCATTGCTGTGGTTCTCTGGCAGATGTTTTTTTCGGTGGTCGCCGGACGAGAAGAAAGAAAGGCTGCGTGGCTTCTGGCAGGCTAATCTTCGGGTGCAAATTTCAACTGCAGCAAACCCGACTTCTTCCCCAGCTCAACGCCACTCTCAACGTCTTCTGCCTCTGTGAGTTGGGACAACGGAGGGTTCAGCAGGGAGTCCGCCGCCCCGCGCTGCTCGGAAATGACGCGTTCCGCCGGAAGACGGTCCAACACCAACGGCGAGTAGCCGTCGCCAATGTTAAGATTGAACGATCGCCGCATTTCAAAATGGAGATGAGCCAGGTAGTTTCCATTTCCGGTGCCCACCGTGCCAATGACTTGCCCCCGCTCCACCGTGTTCCCCACCGTGACCCGCATCCCGTCCAGATGCGCGTAGAACGTCTCGAAAAAGCCGCCATCGCTTCCTCGATGCTGGACGAGGATCGCATTCCCCCACCGTTCCGAGGCGTTGCCCGCATAAACCACCAG
>CAYGQD010000071.1:0-30498 GCA_964351855.1 uncultured Verrucomicrobiales bacterium | reverse complement strand
CCCTTGGACTGGCCACCTCACTGGCGCTTTCGGCTTTTGCCGCCGAAAAACCCAACATGATCGTCATCCTCGCGGATGACCTCGGCTACTCCGATATCGGCTGCTACGGCGGTGAGATCGAGACGCCGAACCTCGACCGTCTCGCGGAAAGCGGCGTGCGCTTTCGCAACTTCTACAACACTTCGAAGTGCCACACGTCGCGCACGGCACTGATCAGTGGACAGCACCCCTTCCAAACGGCACCCAAGGGGACGACGATGTTTGGCGACAGCCAGATCTACTATGGAATCACCATGGGGCAACAGGCGAAGCTCGCGGGCTATTCCACCGCCGCCGTCGGGAAGTGGGGCATTAACCGGCCGAGGAACCCGGTGGAGGGCGGCTTCGACCGCTTTTTCGGATTCCTCGGTGGGGCCAGCAACTTCTGGAACGGCCGGGAGTATTCGGGCTCCATGAACTGGGGCAAACCGCCCGTCTTTGCCTACTACCTCGACAGCCAGAAGCTGGATACGGTGCCCGAGGGATTTTACGCGACAAACGCCATCACCGACCACGCGCTGGAATTCATCGACGAAGCCCGGGAGCAGAGAAAGCCGTTCTTCCTCTACGTGGCCTACAACGCTCCGCATTACCCATTGCAGGCACCCCAAGCGGATGTTGACAAATACCGCGACCGCTACCGGGCCGGATGGGAGGCGGTCCGCAACCAGCGGATCGAGAAAATGCGCCGCCTCGGCATTCTCGCACCCGGTGTCGAGCCGCACGGGTCCGAAGGCTATGGCCTGGATCAATGGGATAGCCTCTCCGAAGAGGAAAAGGACTGGCAAGATTACCTGATGGCGGTCTACGCGGGCATGGTAGACAACATGGATCAGAACATCGGGCGCCTCGTGCAGGATCTTGAGTCGCATGGCCAGCTCGACAACACGCTGATTGCGTTTGTCTCGGACAACGGAGCCTGCCCGGACACGATGACACCCGAACGCTCCGCGTTTGAAATGCAGTTCACCGCTCAGGATCCGGGTTCTTTCCTAACTTATGGTGGGCACTGGGCGCACGTCTCGGATACACCGTATGCCCGTTTCAAGGGTTCGAGTTTTGAGGGCGGCATCGCGAGCCCCGGCATCATTCACTGGCCCAAGGGCATCACCGTGAAACCCGGCAGCATCCTCGCTACCGGGGCACACCTCGTCGATTTCATGCCGACCTTGATCGAGATCAGCGGCGGCACCCGTCCCGCAGATTTCAAGGGCATCAAGCTCAAGCCGCTGGTCGGCACGTCACTTGTCCCCGCGCTGCATGGCCAGCCCCTCGAGCGCCCGATGCCGCTCTATTTCCGCTTTGGCCCCGGCCGCGGCCTCATCGATGGCGACTGGAAAATCGTTTCGCAGGGTCGTTCGCCGTTTGCCCTCTTCAACCTCGCCAATGACCCGACCGAGCGGGTTGACGTAGCCGGCAAAAACCCGGAAGTGCTCGAGCGTCTGGAAAAATCCTGGTTGCACATCGCCCGGGATGTCGAGCAACTGCCCGCCGAATGGACGAAGCCCAACGACGAGAAATTCCGCAAATACCTGACGGAATTTCGATTCTTCCAACTGCGTCAGGGTGATCAGCGGATTAAATTGCCTACGGAAGGAAATGGGGATTGATGGCGCCCCATGGAGCCAAACCCGGTGATTGTCTGCAGCTGATGCCTCTGCTTGAGCCTGAATGGCGCTTCCTTAGGGCGTTGAATCGTGTGAGGGCACCGGGGTAGAGAAGCAGGACGGCGGAGGCCAAGCCTGGTCATCTTGGGTGAGGTGGATGGCTTGGAAGCGTTGCCCCCCTCCAACCCGGGGCAATGCGCGGTGACGGAGCGACGGGATTGAAAAGCAAACCTCTAACGGTTTTGGCCACGCAGAAGCGGGGAGCGAAGTCCGCGATTCCCCATCGGCAGCAGATCGAGGATTCGCTGGAGGGCCTTGAGTAGGACGTGGCGCGACACGATTCGTGGAAACGCTCCACTAGGGAGCCGCGACGGCGGGGATGGTTTCGAGGTAGGGAGCGCCCGTTCGTTTCAGTTCCGCCAGGGTTGCCTTCCGCATGCGGACGAGCTGCTCCCGAAATTTGGCGTTGAGGGCCAGATTCTGGAGTTCTTCCGGATCTTTGCTGAGGTCGTAGAGCTCTTCGGTTTCGCCTTCGGTGAGGGTGCGGATGTACTTGAAATTTCGCTCAGTGAGGGAAACCCACCAGGGAACTCCGGCGAGTTTCTGTTGCTCGGCTTCTGGAATGACTTTGGTGTCGGTGCCGTAGCGATCGCCGGTGAGGGTCATGAGCGTGGGAAGTTTCCGCTCTTGAGTCGGGTCTTTGAGTAAGGGGGTAAGATCGAACCCGTGCATCTCCCAGGGCAGTTCCAGGCCGGCGATCGAGAAAAACGTGGGGGCCAGATCCTGGCCGCCGACGGGCGAGGCGCAGACTTGGCCTTCGGCGATGGTTCCCGGCATCGAGAAGATCAGCGGGCTGCGAATTGTTGCATCGTAAGGGCCGAGTTTATGGCGAAAACCGTGTTGGCCCCAGCCCATGCCTTGGTCGGCGGTGAACACGATGAGGGTGTTCTTCAAATGATCGGTCTCCTCCAGCGTTTTGACGATTTTGCCGACGCCCTCATCGATGGCGAGGACGCCTTGATGCACTTGGCGGACCCAGGCATTGAGGGTATTGCCGTGAATACCCTGAGTATCGACGGTGCGCGCCTTGAAGCCGCCTTTCAATTCCGGCTGACCATCTGCTCCCTTGAACCAGTTTTCCATTTCATTGACGTAAGCGGGCTTCCCGGGGCGCGGAGGGTAAATGTCGCCGGGAATCGGAACCGTCACCCCGTCATAGGCTGCGAGGTGACGTTCCGCCGGAGTGAACGGGCCATGAACGGCACCGTAACAAAGCCACAAGAACCAGGGCTTCTTATCGGTGCGATTCTCTCCGCGAATGAAGTCGATCGCCCAATTGGTGTAATTGTCCGTGGAGTAGCCGGGAACCTTGAGTTGCAGCCCGTTGATCTCCAGTTGCTGATCGTAATAGTAATTGCCGGCATTTGCGGGGTATTTGGGCCGGTTCCAAACGATCTGATAGTCCCAGTCTCGCTTGTAGCCGGAATCGACACCGGTATGCCATTTGCCGATCTGGGCTGTGTTGTAGCCATTCTTGCGGAAGATGCTGGGCCAGAAGGGCGTTTTCTTGGGATCGTAAACACTGCGAGGGTATTCGCCCTCCATCTTCATCGATTCGATCCCGTGTTGGAGGCGACCGGTCAGGATGGTCGCTCGCGAAGGCATGCACCAAGTGCCGATGGTGGCGTGGTGAAAGCGGACCCCTTTTTCGGCCAAGGCATCAATGTTTGGAGTTTGCACCCAATCCCAAGCCTCCGGGTAGCAACTGATGGACCGATGGGTTTGATCATCGGTGTAAATCAGCAAGATATTCGGCTTCTCGGCGGCGGCGAAAGCGGCCAAGGTGAAAAAGAGGAGGGGGGGAAGGAGGAATCGGCGCACAAACTAGTGATAGTCAAACTCCCGCTTCCGGTCAAACGTGTCGCTTACGGATTTTCCAGCGCTCTCTGAAACAGGAATTTGAAAACGCGTTCTCAATCGGCGTTTGCGCGGCAGCTTGAGGCGGAAGCTCGCAGGCAGCCCGAAGCCTTCGTCCGCAAAGTCAGGAAGCTGGCTTGGGTAGGCTATGCCTATCTCTGGATGATCATCGTTCTGTTATTTGGACTCTGTATCATCCTGGCGCTCACGTCGATCCGCGATGGGCGGGAATGGCTGATGCTCCCGGGAGTCTTGGCAGGGTGGACGGCGATGGTTCCGTTTTGGTATCTGTTGAGGGCGGGCGAGAAGCCTCAAGGCTGTGAACTGATGCCTGGCGAATTCCCCACGTTGTTTGCTGACCTGGGCGATCTTTCGAGGCAACTGGGTAGCGAACCGCTTCATCATGTTTGGCTAACGGATGAACTCAATGCTGGCGCAGCCAAGATTCGGAGCATTGGCGGACTGGGCCCGCCGCGCAATCAATTAGTTCTGGGCCTGCCGCTTCTTTCCGTCATTAGCAGAGAGGAAATGCGAGCAATTCTCGCCCACGAACTGGCCCACCTCACCCGGCACGATAGCCCTTTTCTCCTGGAAATGGGGAGGCTTCGGGAAGCTCTCATCGGTCTGGCGGAAAGCGAGGTTTGGCTCTATCGGCTTCTCTTCCGCTCGTTCGCCTCGTGGTTTGGTCCGAACTTCGATGCTCACGTTTTCACGGCGATCCGGGAACAGGAATTCGGGGCGGACCGCATTGCGCTCAACGTCGTGGGACAGAAGGAGATGCTGACCGGCAAAATTCGAACCCACCTCGTCAGTCGGACGAATTACGAGGACTTTTCCAGTGAACTCTTCAGCGAATCGAAACTCGGAATGGAAATGCCGAAGCAGCCGGTGACGCGGTTGTTAGAAGCGATCCAACAGCCCGTCTCTCCCCAACGGCAGTCACGGGTTCTTCGCGCGATGCTGTCCGAGGAGACGTCTCCGAGCGACTCGCATCCCTCCCTCAGCGATTCCCTCGGCGCCACCGGCCGGCCGGTTTCTGAGGATCTTCATCAGGAGGTGGAAGCGCTGACCGAGCTGTTGCACCCGATGGAAGAGCCATCTGCAGCGAGCTTCTACTTGGAGGATCGATTTCCCGAATTGGTGGACCAGTTGAATCTTCTTTGGAGATCTCAGCACGGGGAAATCTGGGAACGCTCCCGAAGATCCGGCAAGAGCCAGCAACGTGAACTGGAACAGCTGGAACAACGTTTTCAAAAGGAAGCCGAACTCACCGTCGGTGAACTCTGGCGTCGGGCTGAGCTCACTCTGGAACTTTACGGAGAAGAAACGGCGATGCCGACGGTGCTGGAAGTGCTGGCACAGGATCCGAACCACGCGGCGGCCTTATTTACGATGGGCTACTGGAAACTGCGCGAAAACGGTGATCCCGAAGGTGCGGCACTGCTTCAGCGAGCCTTGGAGGCCGATTCCAGCTACGAAGAACCTGGCCGTCAGATTCTGGCCCAATTTGCGCGGGAAAATCGGGATCTGAAACCATCAAAGCGCCCTTGAGGCGAGCACGAGAACGCGCTTCATGATGATCGACTCCAAGAGTTCCGTAGAATAGCGCCCTTGACCGGATTCGTTGAAATTCGTGTCTCTCCAGTTGTTCCTCACCAAGTTATAATGGCGATGAACGGGCGTGTTCTTGAGTTGGGGCCGTTGCAGGTGCTCGATGTCCATCCAGGCTCGGCTCAACGGGGCATCGAGATCTGAAATGACGACCCGGTCCTTCTTTTTGTCTTTGCCTTCGTCGTTCTCAAACTCATGGCCGCCAAGCTCGCCTTGAAATTTGAGGAAGGAGTGAGCCCCGGAGATCCGAATGGCAAGCGCGGCGACTTCCTTCGGTAGTTCCACGAGAAATGTCTCCGGATCTGGAACGACTTCTGGCTTGGTTTTTTCTCCGGATTCATCGAGCAGGTCTTTCTCCGGTTTCCGAGAATACCACCCGAGTTCGACATCGCAGCCAAAGCTCTGCGCCACCTCAATGTAATCCGCCGTAAGTTCAAACAGGCGGTCGGAACGTTCCGCCTGGACGACGAGAAGGATGGCTTCCGGCGCATTTTCCGCAGCGGCGAACAGATCGATGAGGAGTGCTTGGTAGTCGTTGACCGTGAGGCGACTTCTGCGGCCTTGAGGCCCTTGCCCGACGGTTTCGAGCAAGAGGGCTTCCTCGCGAGCCGTTACCGCGCGGGTCTTGCGTTCCAACTGATTGAGCAGATCCTCGATGAGCGACTTTCGTGAGTAGGTCGCGGTGAGATCATTGCTCTGGTCGCTGGATTTTTTCGTCCGTTGATGGTGGGCGATCACTCGTTCGAGACGATACCGTTCGCTGTTCAGTTCGTTCACGAACGCGGCATTGCGCAGCCGTTGAAATCTTCGGCGCAAATCGGCAGCTGAAGCGAGCACGTCCCGTTGAACATTTTCTGCGATTTCCTTTCCTTCGTGGCGTTGGAAGCTGACGCCTTTGGCATCGAGGAAGATTTGACCGCGCTCTCTCACTTGGCCCTGGTTCAATTCTTCGGCGATGCGACGCAGGACTCGCTGGTCAAGTTCGCGGCGAAGGGGACGCGCGCCGTAGCGAGGATCGTGTCCGTGACGAAGCACTTCGTTGAGGATTGGCTCATCGAGTTGCAGACTGAGTTGCCGTTCACGCAAGCCATCGCGGCGCTGAATCGCTTTCAACTCTTTCGCCACGATTCCCTCCAGCACCTGACGCGTGAGAGGAAGAAAGGGGACGATCCGGTCGATCCGGTTGAAGAACTCCGGGCGAAATCGCTTCTTGGCTTCGCCCGTGAAGTGTTCTTCGGCACCAAGGTCGGCCGCTTCAGTTCCGCCAAAACCGAGATTAGCCCCTGCCCGGAAGTTCTGGGCACCGAGATTCGAGGTCATGATGACGATGGCGTTGCTAAAATCCGCGACTCGACCTGCGGCGTCAGTCAATCGGGCCTCCCCGAGAACCTGAAGGAAAAGGTCGAAAACCTGCGGTGCTGCTTTTTCGAATTCGTCGAGCAAGAGGACGGAAAAGGGCTGATCGCGCATTTGGGAGGTGAGCAACCCTTCCAAGTCTCCGGAATGACTGCTAACAAGGCGCGTCGCACTGCCGGGGCTATTGTATTCGCTCATATCCAGGCGAATCATGCGTTCGCGGCTCCCGTAAAAGTATTCCGCGAGGCACTTCGCCAGTTCCGTTTTGCCGACTCCCGTGGGGCCGACGAAGAGAAACGAGCCTAATGGTTTTCCGGGGCGCGAGAGGCGAGCCTTGATCATCGCAATGGTATCGACGACGAAATCGACCGCGCGTTCTTGTCCCATGAGCCGGGCCTGAAACCAAGTTCTGGCTTCCGTGAGATCTAGTGGGATCGAATCTTCCAACAAGTTGAGAGGAAGACCGGTTTCGTTTGAGAAGGTGGCATTGACGTTGGTGACGGCCAGCGGGCGATCCGTTTGTATATTGAAAAAGAGCCTTTCGAGAAAGCGGATCGGCTTGCCGGGATAGGCCGAGTATCCCAGGTAGCGTCGGTGAAGGGCATCGAGCCGTTTTAAGGCGGTTTCTTCTTCGTCGATGAGGTCGCGGCGCAGGTGCTTTTCGGCGCTGCATTGTAGAATGTCGTAGGAAAGCTTCGCGTCCGGTTCCTCCATTTTGAGCTGACGCAGGCCATCGAGGACCCGGGGATCGCGCTTTTCAATCGAAGTGAGTTGCTCCGGGGTGCATTCGAGAATGGCGAGCAATTCGCCCCGAACCATGCGGGGGCGGAAAAAGCCGGCGATGTTCTCGCTACTCCCTCCCGCGCGCCCGGTTTCGAGCAACTCCGCCAAGTTTCCGAAGTAGAGGATCGCGTTTTGTTCCTGAGCTTCTTCCGCGATTTTCTGGCAACGTTGCTGCCAATCACCAAAGCCGCTTTGGCCGGCGACAATGCGTGCGCCGCTCGTCTTCCAAAACGTGAAACGCTCAAGTCCATGATCGTTTTTGCGACGCACGAGCTCATGAATCACCGCTGTTTTCCCAACCCCGGGCGGTCCGACGATCAGCACGCTGAGAGCCCGGCGTCCGGTAAGCATCTTCGCCAGCCGATCGACGTGATCCTGGTAAAGATAAGCCTCCGGCATGGTATAGGGAGCCAGGCGGATTCCGACTTTGCTGAGTTCGCTTTTTTTCTGACCTTCGGCAAGTGACTTGTCCCAGCGCTCCTTCGGCGTCTCGGGGTAAATATTGACCAATTGCGACTCGATTTCCGTCTTCTGGGTCCGTTGAAGATGGGCCAGGTCGAAGAGCGACTTCGCCGCGCCGGTTCGCAAAACCGTGGTGCGAACATGTTCCTCCAGCATTTGGGGCACGTCTTCCAGGTTTGCCGCAACCACCTCGATTCCGAGGACGGGGATCGCGGCGATGTAGGTTCCTTCGTGCTCCCACTGAATCGTATCAAATCGGAGATCGACCGATTCGTTCCAGGCTTGGGATGGCTGCGGTGGCTGGAGTTCGACGTAAACTTCTCCCAAAACCGGTGTTTCGGGAACTTGGCGTTCGTGAGCCTCACCAGCGTCCTCGCTCTTGAGAATTTCTTCGGCCAGCTTGACCTGATCCCTGCGAATCGTTTTCAAGCGATTCCCAAAGGTCGATAATCCCGGCCAAAACAATACCTCGGAGACGAATTGTTCCCGCTGTTCGGGGCTCAGCTCTAGATGCCGAGTGATGAAAACGATTTGGATGTGGAAGTCGAGCACGCTCCGTCAGTCTGGGGGACGGAGAATCGCTTTGCAACCGAACAGAGGGCTTCGCCGCCTACGGTGCGATCTCGAGTTCCGGAAGAACATCGTCACGCAGCTTGGCAATTCCTCGCCGAATTCGTGCTTTCACCGTTCCGAGGGGCTGATGGAGGCGGCTGGCGGCCTCCCGTTGAGTCAGCCCCGAGAAGTAGACCAGCTCGATCGCTTCGCGCTGGTCTTTGGTCAATCGCTGAACTCCATCCCGGACAATCTTCGCTTCTTCACTGGATTCAGCGTGATGAAGGGCGTTCTGCTCGGTGGTGACGGGATTTAGCACATCCTTTTCCTCCTTGAATCGATCGCCCAGCTTGAACCTCCGCTGGTTGGCCCGGAGGCGATCAATCGCGCGATTCCGAGCCATTGTTGCGGCCCAAGTCAGGGGCTTCCCTTTTTTGGGCTCGTAGAGCGCCGCCTTTTCCCAAATCTGGGTGAAGACGTCCTGGGTCACCTCTTCCGCATCTGCAGGGTTATTGAGTACTTTGTAAGCCGTGGTGTAGATGGCCCCGGCCATTCGACCATGCAGTCGGCGAAAGCTTTCGACGTTTCGTTGAGCCGTTTCGAGCATCAGCTCAAAATCAGCAGGTTCGTTCGGGGGAGGTAGCGGAGCCGCTTTCATATTAGTGATTCTTATTCAGATACGGGAAATCGCAAGTTCTAGATGCAAATATTGACATAATATTAGAAAAACTAATCAATGAATGCGCAGTCGTTACGTTGGAGCCCATTGGGATTCTTGTTGGACGAGGGGTGCAGAACGGGTTTAGGATTCCATCCTAACAATGTCCACTTTCGCCAAGCGTCGAACCTACACCGTCAGCGATCTCACTCGCTCGATTCGGACCGCTCTGGAAGAGAAGATCGGAAGCGTCTGGGTGGAGGGAGAAATCAGCAACCTTCGGGTGCAGTCCAGCGGCCACGCTTACTTCAGCCTCAAAGACGCCGGAGCCCAGATCCGATGTGTGCAGTTTCGCGGAAATGCCACGAGCAACCCGGTTCCGCTGCGAGATGGGATGCAGGTTCAAGCGTATGGCGAGGTTTCGGTTTACGAAGCGCAAGGACAGTACCAGTTGGTGGTTCGAACGATCCAGCCCCGCGGGATGGGTGAGCTGCAAGCGAAGTTCGAGGCCTTGAAGCGGAAGCTGGATGCTGAAGGATTGTTTCAATCTTCTCGGAAGCAGCCCATTCCCAAGTTTCCCACGACGATTGCACTGGTGACCTCTCCCACGGGAGCCGCATTGCGTGATATGCTCAATATCTTGACTCGGCGCGCTCCGTGGGTGCGCATCATCATTGTGCCGGTTCGGGTTCAAGGTGAAGGCGCTGCTGAGGAAATCGGCAGGGGGCTTCAAACGATCTCGAAACTGGACCAACCCGGAATGCCCAAGATCGATACGATCGTGGTGGGGAGAGGTGGTGGCAGCATCGAAGATCTCTGGAACTTTAACGAGGAATCCCTGGCCCGTATCATTGCCGATTGCCCGATTCCGGTGATTTCAGCGGTGGGACACGAGATTGACTTCACCATCTCCGATTTTGTCGCGGATCTACGTGCTCCGACGCCGAGTGCCGCCGCGGAACTCGTCGTTCCGGACCGAGTGGAGCTCGCTCAGCACTTTCAGCGGCTCCAAGGACGAATGGAGAATCAGGTCTCGAATCGGATACGGCATTGGCGCAAGGTGTTGGATTTACTGGCGAGAAGCGGAGCGTTTCGTGAGCCGGACCGGGTTCTCGGTGAGCGGCGTCAGCGGTTGGATGAGTTTTCAGATAGGCTCAAAGAAGGAAGTCGCCAGCGCCTCGCGCAAAGTCGGGATCGGGTTGCCAACGCCAGTCGACTATTGGATCTCAGTCGTCCAGATCGGGTTTTAGCTCAGCGGAGGGAATGGATCGCGATGCTGAAGGAACGGCTCCATCGGACCGCGTTGAACCAAACCAAGGAACTTCGGCGGAAGTTGGACACCATGGCGACGATGGTCAGGACTCTCGGGCCAGATTCTGTCTTGAGCCGGGGATATTCGCTGACGACCGATGCTGAGGGCAATGTCATCCATTCGGTCAAGCAACTGAAAGAAGGTCAGCGAATCTCGACTCGACTCGCCTCCGGGCGTTACGAAGCGGAAGTGGTTGAGACTCACCCGGAATAAAAAAGCCTGCGACGTCAGGAAACGCCGCAGGCTTGGAATTGTCAGTTTGGAGAACGGAAGATTCTACTACTGAGGGAGCAGAATGTTATCGACTCCAACGGAAAGCCATCCTCCCGTAATTCTTCCTTCGTCATCTTCTTCAGCTTCCTGAAAGATGTTCGTGATACCACTACCAGCGGGCCCGCGAATTGTGGCTCCTTCTGTTCCGGCGGTCAGTTTCTCTTTTTTAACCTGTCCACCACAGTAACCTACGACGGCCTGTTTGGACTTCAGCCAGGGATGACCGGCACCAAAAGTTCCGCCTGTATCCATCATTTCGTCCGTTGTGAGGGGCGAACGGGCTGGGCTCGAGTCAGTCTGGCCGATCACATAAGTGATGCAGTTTTCTGCAGGAAGCAGTTCACCGTCTTCATTAGGGGGAACCACTTTCTCGGGATTTCCTTGGACAAAGAAAATCACTTCAGTACCGAGCTGAACCTCGCGGATGAGTTCGTTGAAGGCTTCGGTGGATGTTCCGAATTTCTCGCCACCGCCACCGCCATCGGCACCCAGGGTATCGAAGGCAGGATAGAGGCCATCCCAGTCCTGAGCGTAGAGCTTGCAAGCTTTGACGATCTGGTCTTGGTGAGCCACGTCTTTCATGATCCGCGCTCGCGTAATCACCGTCGTGTAGGTGGGAAACGAAACACTCGCGAGAATCGCGATGATCGTAATAACCACCATGAGTTCCAATAGGCTGAAGCCTTGATTGGATTTAAGGGTTTGTTTCATTATTGCTTAACAGAGTTGGTATGTTGGTGCGGCTCGATCATGAGCTCGCTAATTTAATGAATGGGACCTCTCATTGATGATGGGACACCCCGCAGAAGACTGCCATGATGGGAAAAAATAGGCAAGATGTTTGCGGTTGATCCCTAAAATCTCACCGTTTTGGGATCTAGCGGTAACACAATGGTAACATTGCGGCCGAAATCACCCTTTCGGGCTGAACATGACGACTCCCAGCGGCGGAAGGTTGACCTCGATCGAGTAGGGGCGAGCGTTCCAAGACTCAGCGGACGTTTCGACTCCGCCGTGATTGCCCAGATTGGAACCCGCATAGGGCTCGGCATCTGTGTTGAGAATTTCTTTCCAATACCCACTCACCGGGACGCCCGCTCGATAGTTGGGGCGAGGAACAGGGGTCGCATTCACAGCTACCAGAACCACGGATCCATCCTTCCCTTTGCGAAGAAAGGTAAAGGTGCTGTTCTCGTAATCGTGGCCATCCACCCACTCGAAACCCTCGTGGGAGTGATCGAGTTGGTGAAGCGCAGGATACTCCTTGTAGACTCGGTTCAAATCCTGGAGCAAACGGCTGATCCCGTTGTGCTCGGGATACTGGAGAAGATGCCAGTCGAGGCTTTTCTCGAAATCCCACTCCGTGAAGGGGGCAATTTCGCTTCCCTGAAACAAGAGCTTTTTGCCGGGATGGGCAAACATCCAGGCATAGAGCATGCGAAGGTTCGCGAACTTCTGCCAATTGTCCCCCGGCATCTTATCAAGGAGCGACTTTTTGCCATGAACCACTTCGTCGTGACTGAGGACCAGAACGAAGTTCTCATCATAGGCATAGATCATGGAGAAGGTGGCACTGTCGTGGTGGAAGCGACGGTGGATGGGGTCCTTCGACATGTATTCCAACGTATCATTCATCCAACCCATGTTCCATTTGAACCCAAACCCGAGTCCGCCGGTATCGACAGGGCGAGAGACGCCGCCAAACGCCGTGGATTCCTCGGCGATCATCATGATTCCCGGATGCTCGGTGTAACAGGCGGTGTTCAGCTCCTGCAAAAAATGGATCGCTTCGAGGTTCTCTCTGCCGCCATACTGATTCGGAATCCATTGGCCTTCTTCTCGGGAATAATCCCGATACAACATCGAGGCCACTGCATCCACTCGCAAACCGTCAATGTGGTATTGTTCAAACCAGAACAGGGCGCTGGCAATGAGGAAGTTGCGCACTTCATTCCGACCAAAGTTGAAAATGAGTGTCCCCCAGTCTTTATGTTCGCCTTCGAGCGGGTTGCCGTGCTCGTAGAGAGCCGTGCCATCAAAATAAGAGAGACCATGGGCATCTTTCGGGAAGTGGGCCGGCACCCAATCGAGAATGACGCCAATGCCTTTCGCATGACAGCGGTCGATGAACCTCCGAAAATCATCCGGGCTTCCATAACGACTGGTGGGTGCGAAGTAGCCCGTGACTTGATAACCCCACGAACCATCGAACGGAAACTCGGTCGTAGGCATCAATTGGATGTGGGTGAATCCCATCTCCGCGACGTGATCAACGAGTCGCGTGGAAAACTCGTCATACGTGAGGAAACGTTCCCCGTCCTCGAGCACGCGAGCCCAGGAGCCCAAATGCACTTCATAGATGCTGAGCGGACTTTCGTAGACATTGGTCTTCTCCCGTTGCGTCATCCAGGCTTCATCTTGCCATTCGTAGTCGCGGTAATTCCAGGTGATCGATGCGGTTTGCTCCCGGTTTTGGCTGAAGAACGCGTAGGGATCGCTCTTCGTGTAGAGATCTCCGCCTGCCCCAACCAGCTCGAACTTGTAATGCGTGTTGAATTGCAAGCCGGGGATGAAGATCTCCCAAATTCCGGATTCGATCCGCTTGCGCATGAGATGAATCCTGCCGTCCCATTGGTTGAAATCGCCAACCACGCTGACGCGCCGGGCGTTCGGTGCCCAAACGGCGAACGTCATTCCGGTGACTCCGTCCATTTCCCGCTGGTGAGCCCCCAAGACATTGTAGATTTTCCAATGCCTACCTTCCGCAAAGTAGTGGGCATCCTGTTCACCCATGATGTTGCCGAATCGATAGGGATCCGCCGGAATGCCATGGGTTTCCCCTTTTGCGTCGGTCCATTCCAAAGAGTATTCGGGGACCTCTTCGCTATGGGGCAGCCACGCTTCGAAAAAGCCGTCTGGATGAACTCGCGCCGCATCGACGACCGGAACGCCACCAGCTCCAACGATCTTGAGCTTGGCGGCATCCGGACGGAAGGTGCGAATGATCCAGGCAGGACGACCTGACTTCTCCGCTCGATGGGGACCAAGAAACCCGAAAATGTCAGAATGGGAGGCTCTCACCACTTGAGCGATTTGGCTCGGATCGGAAACGGGAGTTTGGGCTGAAGGAACACTCATGGCATCTTCAGCATTAGCGTCCTTCTCTAACCATGCAACGAAATAGACATGCGGGAATCGGGTATCCGCCCCAGAGGTTTAGATTGTTGCTTGGTTAGGTCGTCGGAAGCTCAATATTCTTCTCGCTTTGGTAACAGAGAATCGCGCTGGTAAAGAGGTTTCTCAGACTCCGGGATGGTGTGTCCTTCGGCTTCCAGGGGGCCGCGCCACCATTCGCGCTCGTCTTCGTCCGCGTAAAATTTCAGCCAAGTCAGCGTCTCTTCTTCTGTCCCCCCGCCTAACAAATCGATTTGGCAATCGGCCTCCTGGTCAGCGGAAATATCAACGGTCTCCACGTTGAGGTGCTGATACCAAAGCTGAGCGTACAAGGCGCGGTCAGAAAGGTGATTCGTGCTGGTCAAAAAGACCCTCACCGAGGCTAAGCCATGAATGATGTCCCAGAGCCGGTCGCGCAATTCCTGCTCCGTCTCCAGGGAATCCGGCAAGGGAAGTTCGATTCCTTTGCCAATGAGCAACTTCGCGTGAGTGGTGCGGCGGGCGTTCTTGAAGAAAAGAACCCGGCGAAGGAGGGCCTCTTCGGCCTCCGAACTTAAATCTGAAGCTGAGGCTACAGGATTCCAGATCCCTCCTTTGCTTTCGATCTCTTCCCGCATTCGTTGAATCCGGATTTGTCGCTCGGCTTCTTCTAATTCGGACGAAAGCCCGAATTCCGACTCCATCTCAAAATCGTCCTCGTCGTCATCTCCTGAGTCAAAGGGATCGAACGGTAAAAAATCGTCGTCGTAGCTCATAGGATTAAAGGGAGTAAAGAGTTACCGCCCGGAACCGTTGCATTCTCCATGCCGAAATCAACAATCGCGACTGAATTGATGCAAAAGAACTCCAATTGTTGGAAAAGTGGCAATAACTGGTAAGAATTGACCACGGTTTCGTGCGACGAAGGGGATAGGGATTCGATTGAGGGGTGAATTTGAGAGAAGGGGCAAATGCGTTCTTATTTTTCGAGGACCGGACGGCTCAGTACCATTTCTTCGATCGATTCCAGGGTGGACTGAATGACTTCAAAAACCGCATCGGTCTTTGGACGAGACTTTCCTCTCTTCAATTCGCTGATCCACTTGAGGATAGGGCGCCGCTGGGCGTTGGTGAATGTCGTCGATCTGCCGATTCGGGTGCCTTCGCGGGAAAGCACTGCGTAATCGACGACGAAAGAATCTCTTCGAGCATGGGCACGCGAGATGAGTTGTTCAAAGTGAAAGAAGGAACGATCGAGCAAGACCCAAGGAAAATTGGGGTTTTTCGGGGGGCCGGCTTTGATGGAAAGCCCTCCTGCGGCAAGATCGCCAACCACGGGACTTGTGACCTTGATATCCGCGAGGTCTTTTCCCTTCAGGACACTGGCGCCAAGTCCGGCCAGACCTCCCAGTAAGGCGGCAATTCCCCCGGTCGACCCTCCGGAGGCCATGTCAACAGCTCCTCCGGAAGCTGCGCCGGCAATGGTTCCTGCCAAACCGAGTTGCCATTTGTTCAGTCCGAAGACCTCCCACGTTTCCTGATTGTCTAAATCACCGGTAATCTTGGCGAAAGAGTCGTCCGGAAGCACTTCATAGTCGCCATGTCGGTAAAGCGCGACCATCTGCTTGTGATAGGCAGTTTCCATTTCCTGAATGCGCTTCAAATAAGATGCCTTCAACTCTTCCGCGATCGTTTCCCGCTGATAGTCCCGGGTCGAATCCTCTTGGGACAAGGTTTGGCTCGCGCGGTAGGCGAGACAAGCCTCGACCAGATCCATGATCACATCGGCACATTTTCCCCGGCGCTGAACCCATTCGCGCTCCAGCATGCGCACCGTTTTTTCGATGGTTGGGCGCGCGGTTTCATCAATTTCCAAGAGGGACCGCAGGAGCCGGATGCGTTCCTGAAAACGAGCGTGGTGCGCATTGAATTCACGGGTCAAATTGAAGTATTCGCCAAGGTGCTGGCGCCATTCCGGGCTGAAATCGGTTTCTTCGCTGATTTTATTAATCACCGCCATACGAGGCCGCCCCGTCCATCGTAAAATTTCCATCTCAGCGGTGAAATCGCTGCGGAACGGCTTCGAGGCATCTACCACATAGAGAATGCCCGCTCCGCTCAACACGGGTTCTAAAAGAAGAACTTCATCCTGAAATACGCTCTTGTTGCGATAAGTTTCGACAAAGGCGCGCACCGTTTCGATTTTCGGCTCATTCGGCGTTCGACTGTGTCGCTTCTGCATCCAATCGAGTGCTTTGCGAGCTCGGTTGAATCCGGGCGTGTCCAGGAATTCGAGCAAAATCTGGCCCTGCAAAACCAGAGGAATCGAGTAAACCCGAGTCGTTTCTCCCGGGGTATTGCTAATCCGAATTTTGGAGTTATCCGCCTCCTCGACCAGGGTGGCGAGAATGGACGACTTGCCTTTGTTGACGCGACCGACAACGGCGAATCTGGGGATGGCTGCAGACGATTCCGGCATGTTCGGTCACACCCTAAACCAGCCAGTTTTGGATGCAAAGCCTGCTCATGAATCGATTTGTGACCGAGAAACCTACTTTCCGTATCCCGTCATGGGGCTGCCATCCGGATTGATCGTTTCTGTCGCCCAGAGCAACCCCCGAGTAATCAGATCGAGGTAGCGATCATCCGCGACGGTTTCGTTGAAGTGACCCAAGGTGGTGCTAAAAATGCGGGTCTGATTCGGGCCGTATTCGTTGGTCCAGGCTACTATCGCTGTGGCTTCCTTTGGCTTGGCATCGGGATCAGGCGTTTCACCCTTCTTGACCCGTTGCGGCTGCATCTGGAAACCGGTAGCCAAAGCGTGCGTTCCTTCGAAGATCTGGACGTTGTTGTAGAGTTCTTCGTCGATCGTGGTCCAATTCTCCAATCCCACGGTAATCGGATGCTCCGGATCGGTGTAGGTCACATCAATCGGCTCTTTGGGGCCGTGACCGGTGGACTGAACGCCGATCATTTCATACCATCCAGCATTCTCGTCGCCCAACTTGACGGGTTCCTTGAAGTTTCCCCAGCGGTAGCTATGCATCGCGCAGTGAAGGTTGACTGCCGGAGTGCCTTTTTTGTGAGCATTGAGGATGCGATTGACGTAAGCCGGATCGGTCACGGCGGCCGAACACTCGTCGTGAAGAATCACATCATAAGCTTCTGCCCAATCGTCCTTCTGGTAGATTTCGAAGGTCGCTTTGGTCGATTTATCGGGGTTGTATTCGATCGTGACTTGCGCGTTCAGGCGTTGTTCGATTCCGGCCTTCAGCAATTGCGTCTGGGTTTCGTAATCATGGCAGCAGCCCCCGGCGACGACCAAGACTTTGAGGGGCGAGACTTCGGTTGTTTCTTGAGCGACGGAAAATCCGAGGAGGGCCAGGAATCCGGCGAGGAGGATCGACTTGAGGAACTGAGAGGATTTCATAACGATTCGGGCCAAGGGGACATTCTGATCCGGGGGATTTTACGAAGCAACCACATAATGCGAACAAGCAGAAAGGGATCTTGCATCTGAAAGGGGATGGTCCAACTTCCTCCCCTAAAAGTTTTATGAAATTCACCCCCTACCTCCTCCTCCTGTC
Source organism: uncultured Verrucomicrobiales bacterium (assembly GCA_964351855.1). Taxonomy (GTDB): domain Bacteria; phylum Verrucomicrobiota; class Verrucomicrobiia; order Verrucomicrobiales; family DEV007; genus JBCDHN01. The sequence goes on along the minus strand of CAYGQD010000071.1, from coordinate 13,188 downwards.
ACTATTGGTCGGTCAGATTCATGCCCAAGATGCCGCTGCTGCTTCGAAAGACGAAGCGATCCTCTCGGTCGATGGGACGCCGATTCTGAAAAGCGAAGTGGCCGACTACATTGAGCGGGCCTACGGACAGCGCCTTGCCCAATACCCGCCCGAGCAGGCAACAGCGATGATTTCCCAGATCCAGACGACGGTGATCAACGAGCTGATCGGCAAAATCCTGCTGGTTAATGCGGCGAAACGCGAAGGAATTGAAGTCAATGATGAGGACATGACGGCAATGATGCAGGATGTCGTGAATCAAAACCTTCCCGGCGGCACGGTTGATGAATTCGTAGAACAAGCGGGCATTTCGAAAGAACGCTTTGTTAAAGATGTGCGGGAAAACATTCTCATCACGCGGTTGGCCGATTTGAAAACCGTGGATGTGCCCATGCCAACCGCTCAGGAGATCAGCGCGTTCTACGAAGAGAAGAAGGCGGAAATGGTTCAGCCGGAATCCGTGCGCGCCCGCCACATTTTGATCAAGACGGAAGGGATTACGGATCCTGCAGTTCTGGATGCCAAGCGGACCGAGGCCGAGGCCATTCGGCAGGCATTGCTGAAAGACCCGGAGTCGGATTTCGCGAAGATGGCCGCAGAGAAGTCAGAAGGACCCAGTGGTCCGAACGGTGGCGATTTAGGGCAATTCGGTCGTGGTCAGATGGTCCCTCCTTTCGAAGAAGCCGCCTTTTCCCAGGGGGTGGGCGAGATCGGTGAATTAGTCGAAACTCGATTCGGCTTTCACATTATCAAGGTAGAAGAACGCAATGAAGGTAAGGCGTTTACGCTCGAAGAAATCACCCCTCAGATTACCCAGCATCTCAGCCAGCAAAAGAAGGCGGATCATCTCAAAAACCTCGTCGATGAGTTGCGCGCGGTCGCGGAGATTGTCCAACCCGGAGCGGAGAAACCGGCCAAATCCTAACCGTGAATCTTGGTCTGGAAGGCCAACGCGCCTTTGTGCTTGGAGCGGCCCACGGAATCGGGAATGCGATCGCGACCGCGTTCTCCGAGGAAGGCTGTGAAATCGGGCTTTTTGACCGCGATCCGGAAATCGGCCAGATCGCGGCCAAGTTGTCTCCCCGCAGTAAGGGCTTCCAGGGCACCATCACGGATTTTGAACAGATTCAATCTGCGGCGAAGTCGTTTGGGGCTGTCAATCATGTGGTCTATGCCGTCGGAGTGGGATCGGGGAAAGCAGGCTTTCCGTTTTGGAATCTCGAATCTTCGGATTGGCCTCAGGTGTTGGAAGTCAACTTGACGGGCGCGGCTCATGCTGCCCATGCCTTTGCTCCATCTCTCATTGAAGGAGGTGCAGGCGGAACGCTTCTCTTCCTGACTTCAGTTGCCGGACAAATGGGCTCGCAAACCGATCCTCCTTACAGCGCGGCCAAGGCAGGTCTCATTAATTTCATGCAATGCGCGGCCAAAGACTTCGCGCCCTACAAAATTCGGGTAAACGCGATCGCTCCGGGAATGGTGCAAACTTCGCTGAACCGCTCGGTTTGGGCTGCCCTTCAACAGGCCCTGCCAGAGGCGGACCGCCAGGACTACGAAACCTGGGGACAAACAAAGGTGAATCACCTGGCGCCTTTGGGGGAATGGCAAACACCGGAAGAATTTGGTGCGATGGCGGTGTTTCTGGCTTCAGCGTTCTGCCGGAATATTACCGGCCAAACCATCAATATTGATGGCGGCCAGGTGATGCACAGTTGACTCGAAAATCCTCCGAGAATTTACATCGAACCTTCCAGCGGATGCTTCCACCAGATATCCGCGAGAATCGTTGCGACCATTAAAATCGCCGAGATTCCTTTCAAAATGATTCCCGCGATGGTGCCGAGAACCGTGCCGTAGCCGGACTTCGTCGCCGAGGTGATATTCCGACGTGAAAAGACGATTTTCCCAGTGAGCGCCCCGATAATGCCACCGAGCAGTTCAAAAGTGACCGCTCCAAGCAAGGGGCCAAGCAACAGACCGAGTGGACCCAGAAAAATTCCGATAATCCCTCCGGCGAGCGCTCCCCAAATCCCCCACTTGGTCGCGCCAAATTTCTTTGCGCCGGCTGCTCCCGCCACATAATCCAGCACGAAGGAAAGGACCAAAATGACAACGAGGATGCCCAACCCAACCGGGCTCATTCCGTGTTCCGGCCCCAACCAAAAATAGTGCATGAATCCACCGACGGCGATGAGCACTTGGCCCGGCACGATCGGTAAAAACGTGAACACGAAACCGATGGCGATGACGATCCAACAAACCGTGTTGGCAAGGACATTGCCCGACTGATGCATCCAATTCGGGAGAGTGAGGGCGAGGAGGGGATCCATTTACTCAAACCATTCCAGTTTTTCTTGGATAGGGCTGCGTTTGCCAATCGGCCAACCTTCCTTGTCCTTGGGCCAGCCGAGATAGAAAAGCCCCAGGCAACGGTCCTTGGGGCCCAATTCGAGGAAGTCGCGCATCGCGTCGCTATAGACGAGGGCAGGCGATGACCAATAAGCGGCCATGCTAACGGCGGAAGCGGTCAGATGCATGTTCTGCACGGCGCAGGCGACCGCGGCAATTTCTTCGACTTCGGGGATTTTCTCAATCTCCTGCCGCTTCATACAGAGACAGATGACGACAGGCGCTCCGAAGACTTTGTCCCGAAAGCTATCGTGCTTATCTTGGCGAAATTCTTTTTTCGGCGTGGTCTCGGTGTAAATCCGTTGAAGTCCGGCCAGGAGCTTTTCACGACCTGCGCCTTCAAAGATTTTGAAGCGCCACGGTTCGGTCATGCCGTGGGTCGGGGCCCAGTTGGCGTTTTCGAGGATATTACCGAGAATGGCCGGATCGACGGGTTCATCGCTCATTTCTGCCGGTTTGATACTGCGGCGGCGGCGAATCAGTCCGTTGGCGGCGGCAAGGCGGAGATGGATGGAATCGGCGAGGATTTGTGGGTCGGACATCGGGCGCAGTTTGCTTAAGATCGCCGCCGAGCGCAAATTTTTCCTACCAAAGGGCGAATTCGGCACCTATGCGGGCTGTTGCTGGGAGAGGCAGTGAAGAGAACCGGCTTCCTCGACCAAATCCAGACAATCGATCCCGATAACGTCGCGATCGGGAAAGAGTTCACGGAGGAGACCGAGGGCGTGATCGTCGTTGCCCGGTTGACGAAAGGTGGGGACGAGGACACCGCCATTGACGAGGAGGTAGTTGACGTAGGACGCGGGAAGAATCGGCAAACGCCAACCCGGGACTTCGCAGGCTTGGGGCATTGGCATTTTGATGACCTCGAACGGTTTGCTCTCGATGGTCGCAAAGTGCTGAAGGCGGTCGAGGTTTTCTGCGAGCACGTCGTGGTTGGGAGAAGCGGGATCGGGTTCGATGCTGGCGAGGATGGTGCGGTCATCGATGAAGCGGGCGAGATCGTCAATGTGGCCATCGGTGTCGTCTCCCTCGATTCCGGAGTGGAGCCACAAGATTTCGGTGACGCCGAGGAAGTCGCGGAGGCGCTGCTCGATCTCGGCTCGGCTCATCTTCGAATTTCGGTTCGGGTTGAGGAGAACGGACTCGGTGGTGAGGAGTTGGCCCGCGCCATTGACCTCGATCGCTCCGCCTTCCAGAATCATGCCGCCGTCGAAGCAGGGGAGGGCGAGAGATTGAGCGATGCGGCGAGGGATTTCGTTGTCCAAATTCCAGGGCGGGAACTTTTCGCCCCAGGAGTTGAACTCCCAGTCGGTCAGAGCGAGTTCGCCGGTTTGACGATGTTTCAGGAAGATGGGGCCGTGATCGCGGCACCAGACGTCGTTATTGGGATGCTCGAACAGTTCGATCCGCTCCCGCGCCGCATCCGTCTTCTCCAGCCAATCGTGAATCAGAGCATGGCGATCAGGTGCCGCATTGATGCGAACCGGCTCAAAGCGGCTGATGACGGCGGCGATTTCGGCGAACTTGGCGTGGATAACGTCGTCTTTGCCGCCTTCCCATAACTCGGGATTTCGGGGAAACCACGAGAGCCAGATAGCGGTCTGGGGAGCCCATTCCGGAGGTATGAAATAGCCGAGGGCGGCCGGAGTTGGGGACGAATTCATTCCGAAGTAGGTGGTGTGGAAGGGGAATCGGCCAACCAACGCTGGGTCAAACCGTCGTAGGCATCGATTCTGCGATCACGGAAAAAGGGCCAGATGCGGCGAAACTCTTCCGAAGCCGCGAAATCGATCTCACAACAGAGAATTCGTTCGTCCGATGGGTCTGCTTTGGTCACGACTTCTCCATAGGGATTGGCGACGAAGGACTGGCCCCAGAACTCGGTATTCCCTTCGATGCCGACGCGATTCGCCGCCGCCACGTAGCAGCCATTGGCGACGGCGTGACCGCACTGGACTGTTTCCCACGCGTGGTGCTGCGCTGCCCCCAGGGTTTCCTTTTCTTCGCTCAGCCAGCCGATCGCTGTCGGATAAATGAGCAGTTGAGCTCCGGCCAGAGCGGCGAGCCGAGCCGCTTCCGGATACCATTGATCCCAGCAAATCAGGACGCTGATTTTTCCCGCCGCCGTGTCCCAAACCGGAAACCCGGTATCGCCCGGGGTGAAGTAAAACTTCTCCTCAAAACCGGGATCTTGGGGAATGTGCGCCTTGCGGTACAAGCCGAGCAAAGAGCCATCCGCATCGCAAATCGCGGCGGTATTGTGATAAATGCCGGGCCCGCGTTTCTCGAAGAAAGAGCCGACGAGAACGACGCCCAACTCTCCAGCGAGAGTCGAGAGACGGTCCGTCGCAGGACCGGGCAAGGGATCGGCGAGGTCGAATCGAGCGGGATCCTGAAGGTCGCAGAAATAGGGAGTAAGGAATAATTCCTGGGTGACAATGAGATTCGCCCCCAGCTCCGCAGCTTCTCGAATCAGCGCTTCGTGATGCGTCCAGGCCGCTTCCTTGGAATCAAATCCGCGCGATTGGAGCAAGGCAAGTTTCGGCATGGCGGACGCTTACTCACAAACCGGGATGGTCTCAACCCGAACTTGAAGAGCTGGAGCTTCACCAAGCGTAATCAGGGCTTCTTCACCTTCTCTTTGGCATTTCGCTTCGCAGAGAGCGACATAAATCGGCAGACTTTTGGCAATGTCTTGCTCTCCGTGAAACAACGCGTTATGAATCCAACCCACCACTTTGCGTCCAACGCTTCTGCTCAAACCTAATGATTGAAGTTCGGGATCTTACCAAGCTCTACAACGGAAAAATCGCCGTCGACCAAATCTCTTTCGAGGTTGGTAAAGGTGAAATCGTAGGGTTTTTGGGGCCGAACGGAGCGGGGAAATCGACCACGATGCGGATTTTGACGGGGTTCCTCTCCGCGACGAGCGGCCAGGCCTCCGTCGCCGGCTTCGATGTCTATCGTGACTCCTTGGAAGCGCGGCGACACATCGGTTACATGCCGGAATCCGTTCCTCTTTATTCAGACATGCGGGTGAAGGAATACCTCCACTTTCGAGCCCAGCTCAAAGGCTTGCGAGGCCATGCCATGCGCCGAAGGATCGGTGAGGTCATGGACATCTGCGGATTAACAGATGTGCGGAGGAAGCTGATTGGCACGCTTTCCAAGGGCTATCGTCAGCGGGTTGGTTTGGCTGATGCGTTAGCCAACAAGCCGGATCTCTTAATCCTGGACGAGCCGACAAACGGACTGGACCCGAACCAAATCCGCCAGGTGAGAAGTTTGATCAAGAGCCTTGGCGAAGACCACACCATTCTGCTTTCGACCCATATTCTGACGGAAGTCGAAATGACCTGCGGCCGGGTCATCATCATCGATGAAGGAAAAATCAAAGCTTCGGATTCGCCGGAAAATCTCGTTCAACGGATCAAATCTTCCGGAACGGTCACCGTTGAGATGAAAGGCCCCTCGAACCTCCTTCAGAAACGACTCCGCGGTCTGGAGGGAGTCGATCAAGTCTCCGTAGCCTCAAAGACGGACGACGACTGGCTGGTTTACGATTTACGTCTTAATGGTCGAGGAGATGTTCGGGATCAGATCTATGAAATCTCGGTGACGGAGAATTGGCCCCTGCGCCAGCTAAGCAAGCGCTCGGCAAGTCTGGAAGACGTGTTTGTCGATCTCACTTCCACCTCTGAAAACGGTTGAGCAGGTAGAGCCAAATGCAGAATTTTCGAACTCTCCTCTACAAAGAATTGCGCAGCTTTTTCGTATCGCCATTGGCTTATGTGGTTATGGCGTTGGTGATGGTTTTGAATGGAGTTTCCTTTCTCTTCAGTGTCGCCAGAATGGAGGGAAAAGTCAGTCAACTCAGCCTTCTTCACCTCACCTTTGATTCGCTCTGGTTCTGGATGGTCTTTGTCCTGCTCTTTCCGTTGATCACGATGCGGCTGATTGCGGAGGAACGGAAAATGGGAACGCTGGAGACCTTGCTCACCGCGCCGGTAGAATCCTGGACGGTGATCCTGGCTAAATACGCCGCGACCCTGATTTTTTATACTGTTCTCTGGACGCCCAGTGCCTTCAATTTTGTCCTCTTCGAGATTGTGAGTGGTTCCGCGGCGGCGTTCAACGTGGGATCGTTTTGGGGAACCTACATTATTCTCTTCCTGGTGGGAGCGTTTAATATCGCGCTGGGCCTATTCGCCTCCTCGCTTACCAGTAACCAACTCATCGCGGGAGTGGTGGCCTTTGCCTTGGTGACCTTGCATTTCTTTGTCGGATTCATCCAAGGGTTTGCCGGGAATATGCCACCGGAAGTGCTGGATCGAGTCACCTATTTTTCGACCGTTGAACACCTGCGGTTTTTCTCGAACGGATTGATTGATACGCGACCCTTGATTTACTATGTGACTGGCTCCGCATTGATGCTGACGTTTACTTATTATGTTTTAGAATATCGCCGGTGGCGCCCCTGAAGAATGAGCAAGAAGCACGCACAGAAATCAGGAAAAACAGAAAAGGGCCAAGCCGCCTCTCAAGTGTATTCGATCAATCGGCGGAACGTTCGAATTCATGTGAGTCTGCAGATTGTGGCTATCTTGACCATTTTTGTGGTGGTCAATTACCTGAGTTGTCGCCACTACGCTCGGTGGGATTTGACCCAGAATGATCGCTTCACCCTTTCGGCAACGACCGAGAAGTTTCTAAAGAGCTTGTCTACCGATGTCGATATTATCGTCGCGTTTATGGCCGGATCTCAGGTCTATGATGACGTGGCTACGCTGGTCGACGAATATCAGCGTAACAGTAACAAGAAAATTTCGGTTGAGCGGATTGATCCGGCGAGGAACCCGGATCGCGCAAGCGAGGTTCAGGCCAAGTATGGATTGAGTTTGCAACGGAATGCGATCATTGTCGCCCACGGCGATCGCATCAAAATCATTCCGGAATCCAACATGGTGATCAGAGATGAAACCGGGTTGATCGACAAATTCGCGGGTGAGTTTGCCCTTACGGCCGGCCTGCTGGAAGTGGTCGAAGGGAGGCGTCGCCAGATCTACTTGGCCACCGGTTATCAAAAGGCAGCCTACTTACAGGCCGTTCTTGAGGAACTGCAGATCCTGGCAGCTCGGCAGAATGCTCAGGTCAACTTTCTGGAATTAAGCGGTGGCGGGAAGGTTCCTGAAGATGCTGACATCCTGATTCTGGCGGCACCGCAATATGATCCGCCGGGAGCGGAGATGCAGGCGATTCTGGACTATTGGAAACGATCTCGCGGAGCTCTGTTTCTCGCCCTCGACCCAGATGCTGAAACTCCAATGCTTCAGACGTTTGTGCGACGGCATGGCGTCGCGCCGCAGAACGATCGACTGGTTTACGCAACGCAGGTGCCTGGCCAGCCGTTGAGAAAACTCTTTTCGGTCCCTGTTACACTGCGCTCCGGTTCACCCATTACGCAGGAGCAGGAACTGGGTGGGCTTTCGATGACATTGGGAGGACGAAGTCAATCCCTCCAGCTTCATCAGGAAGCGGATTTTGTGCAGCAAGAGAATATCCACCTGACGCCTTTGCTTGTTGCTGATCCGAGATTCTGGGGTGAGACGGACTACCGAGCTGAGGATATTATCCGTGATCGTAATGATGACAATCATGCGCCCCTTTATCTCGCGGCGTCCGTGGAGCGAGGAGCGGTCGATGATCCCAATCTTAGAGTCGAAACCCAGCGCATGGTGGTGGTGAGCAATCCGTCGATTCTCACGGGAGGACTCCAACGCCAGAAAGTTCAGGCGGATTTTGTGATGGCGAGTTTGAATTGGCTCTTGGATCGGACCGAGCTGATCGGAGTCAGTGCCAAGGAGCCCACTCGCTATGCGGTCCAGCTGACGAGAAGTCAGACGGGGTGGTTACAACGCATGGTATTGTATATTTTTCCGGGATTGGTTGGTGCATTTGGAATCTTCATCTGGTTTCAGCGCCGTACGTGAATTTGAGGTTGGATCGAGAATGAAGCCTACCACCACGACCATCTTACTCTCTTGCGCGGCGTTTTTGTTGGTGTTCGTTTTGGTATTTGAACGCCACATCGAGTCGTCGCGTGAAGCCGAGGGATCGTCGCGATTGCTCGTTCCCATCTCAGGCGAGTCCTTGAAACGGATTCGGATCACGAGCCAAATGGGCGATCTCTCGATTGATCGAAAAGACTACGGGTGGAAGCTGATGAAGCCGGTGGACGATCATGCAGATCCCAACTTGATCTCCAGTTTGGCCGACAAACTGGCGAGACTAACCATCCGAGAAACGATCGATCGCGACGAAATTGGAGGAAAGAAGATCAAGCTGAGTCGGCTCGGATTATCCGAATCGGAGCTGATTGAGGTGAAACTCGAGTTTGATGGCGATCGCGAGTCGTTAGTGTTGCACTTCGGGGCTCAGGGGCCGTTACAGGGGACGATTTATGTGCGAATGCCAGATTCCGAGAAACGTCGAGATGTTTATGTTGTGGACGGCGATTTCCGAAACTGGATTGCGGATCCCAAGACGGTTCTACGAGACCGACGGTTGTTTCGAGTCGATCCCGGCGAGATCGAATCCTATGTGGTGGAGACCGAAAATGGAGTGATGTCCCTCAAGCGTGAACCTAATGCGCCGCGTTGGTATGTCGAAAGGCCTCTGAAGGCTCGAGCCAATGATGACATTGCCTATTCGATTCTCGATGAGCTATCGAAGCTGGAGATTGATGAGTTTCTCGACCCTAGAGCTGCAGCTACCGCAGGATTGGCAACATCAACCGGCCCGGATATGGCGATCTTTCGTCTGGAAGAGCAAAGCGGGGATCAGATCACCGTGCGGTTGCGCGAACGAGAGAACGACAATGGTGAGGTGAGTATGTTAGCCACGGTCTCCGGAAGAGACGCGGTGTTCCGGATCGACAATAATTTGGTGTCGCGATTGCCAAAGAATATCAATCAAATGCGGTATCCGAAATTGGCTGATATCAATTTGGCAACCGTGGCTCGGGTCCAGATTGAGACACCGCTGGATTCGGTGGACCTACGACGATTGAGAGATTCTGGCAACAGTTGGAGCTTGGTCGTGGGAGGGCAGATTCAACGGGCGAATCAAGAGAAGGTCGATCAACTGCTGGCGGCGCTGAACTCTGAAACGATTGTGGAGTTCCGTTCTGACACAGCGGCTCGCTTGGACGAATATGGGTTGGACCGGCCAATGGCACAGGTAGCGATCACTACTTCTACAGTGGATGGGGTCGAATTGGATCTCTATTCCGCCCAAGTTGCAGAGGCACAGAAAGCGGGACGAGATCCCGAGTCGATTGAAAAGCCGAATATCGAGATCAATACCCGGACCGTTCGTTTCGGAAGAAAGAGCGGGATTTTGCTGAATGCCAAATTTGATGACGAACCCTTTGTCTATGCGATTGACCCCGCCTTTCTTTCGCTCTATTTGCCTACGCATCCGATCGCGTGGCGAGGATTGGATCTGTTAGGGTTCGAACTTCTTTCGGTTCAAGCGATCGAGATCTCAGAAGCCGGGATGCCCGATCTGAAGCTCTTTTATAACTATCTTCACGGAAAGTGGACGGGGGTCTTAGGAAAAGAGCGTGTCGATGAAATGATCGATGGGCGTCTCGCTGAACGTTTAGCCGCCCATTTGGGACGATTCAGTGCCCGCCAATGGCTGACGGGAAGCCGCCAGGATGCCTATCGTGCGCTGAGCAATCCTTCGATGCAACTTCAAATCAAACTTCAGAAGCCGAGTATTGGTCAAGACAACCCGAATCCGGTTGGGATTGTCTCCATCAAATTTGCGCCAGCTACCATTACGGGTGATCGGATTGCGAATTATTTTGGCCAGTTCGAAGGTCATCCGGATGTATTTATTCTCGATGGCACCGATTATGACCGCATCGCAGCTCCCGTTCTCCGTAAAAAAGAGTGACGAGTTTCCCTGGGGGCGTTCGAAAAGTGGAGAGAGGTAAGAGGTAACGCTGTTCGGAACTTTGTGAAAAAGCTGATCGATGCTGCCGAGCGATCGCTCACCTCCACAAAAATCCCTCGAAGTGTATTCTCCTGCGCAAAAATTGGCATCTCAAAAATCGGCGAAGCGAGGTGTGCGTTCGTTTGAAACCTGATTGGTCATCTGCTCCATTTTTCGAACTCATCCTGATAAGATGTCACCGGATACTTCTAATTCATTGCTGCTGATCTCCTGGGACGAAGCGATTCGCTGGGGAATTTCAATGGTAAAGGTTGAACCATCACCCGGGGCGCTTCTCTCCAGAAAGACTCGACCGCCCATCAACTTACAGAGCCCTTCGGAGATGACTAATCCTAGGCCCGTCCCACTGGCATTCTGCTTTTTGGTCGTATAGAAGCGCGTGAACAGCTTCGTTTGCTCGTCCTTGCTCATGCCCCGGCCGGTGTCTTTCACGCGAAAGCGAATCCACGAACGATTTCCTTTTTTGAAGACGTCGGCATCGATGCTGACAACGCCGTTTCGTGTGAACTTGCAGCCATTGGAGACCAAGTTGGTAAGAACCTGACGGAGTCGCTGCCGGTCCGTGTAAACCGTTCCCACCCGTCGCGTCCAGTTGAAGATCAATTGGTTGCTGTTCTTCTTCGCCTGGAATTGAAGGGCTTCGCTAAGCTCACTCAGTAGTTTCCCGGTGTCGAAATCAGAAGGGTCGAGGGTCAGGCCACCCATAATAATTTTCTGGAAATCGAGGATATCGTCAATCAGGGTTTCGAGATGGGATGTGGCGCTGAGCGCTTTGCCGACATAATTCCGTTCTTTTTCTTCCAGAGCCTTGCGTCGATTTAAGAGCTGAAGAAAGCCGGAAACCGCTCTCAGAGCCGTCCGCAGCTCATGACTCACGTTCGCTAAAAACGCATCCTTCTCTTTGGCGACGCCTTCCAATTTTTCGTTGGCGCGTTCAAGATCGCGGGTTCGTTCTCGCACCCGTTTCTCCAATTGATCATGACTGATGACGACCTCCTCGAACAAGCGACGCGAGGCCTTGGCAATATCGCCGACTTCGTCATTCCGATCGACAGGAAGCGTGGGGAGCAGTACGGCAATCTTCTCGTGTAACCGTCCTTCTTCACTAACAATTTTCTGTGCGGTCATCGTCATTTGGCGAAGTGGCTGCACAAAGTAGAGCGCCGCAGCAAAGGCGATCAATAGCGCGGCAAAGCCGAACAGAATCACATACCAGACCAGCTTCGATTGGATCTCATGGCGGATGGCTCCGACGAACTCCTCCTGAAACGCTGCATACAACATCAGGTACTGGCGTGGTCCATCGACGGTGTCAATATTGAGGGTAAGACAAGAGATATGGCAATGCTGACAAGGGACGATGTCTTTCCAATGAAAGGCCTTCTGATGGGGCTTGAGTCCTGCATAAGCTTTCACTTCGCTTTCGACGATCTGGATAAAATTGGGCTCCTCGTCCCGATAGTTGGGATCGAGATCTTCTTTCACGCGTGCAAGCATCCTGACGTCCTTAACACGCAGCCCAAGGCCACCAATTTTTCGGCCCATGGTTTCTAAATCGGACGAAAGACTATCAAAGAAAAACTCGAAGTCCTCGGGGGATTGATTCCGTTTTTCAATCAAGGCCGATTCCAGAGCCTTCGCTTGCGTGCCCTCGCGGAAATAGTAGTAGAAGTCTTCTTTCAAGGGTTCTCCTTTGAGGAGGGCAATGCGCTCAATCCGAGAATAGCGACTAGACACGGAGGCGTCACGTTTCGCTGCCAGTTCATCTCTGAGATTCACTTCAAACATTCCGTCTTTTCCCAAGCCACTTTGAGTCGACATGTCCGGGTGGATAATAAATGGCATTTTTTCATCGCTGGCATCGACGAGAAACAGAAGGTGCCGCGGTGAAGAAAACGGCTGGAGCGGTAGCGTCAGGCAAAGGTAGCGAACCGGGCCTTCCCATCCGTCAGGCGGATTCACCCGGGCGCATCCCCAAGCATACGAGACCCACCTGGAAACCCAGGCAGGGTCTTGCTCCTGAATGCTTGGCATGAGGACTTCTGCCTGAGCCCGGACGAACTTCGAAATAATGGGGATGGTCCGCTCTTCGCATTCCCCAGCTTCCACCAGATGAGTGCGTTCTGCCGTTGAGATGGATCGCAGTCGATCAACCACCTTGATGGGATTCTCATCACGGATTCCTTTGATGATTTGAACATTGAGATAGAGGGGCCACTGGCGGCAAAGGGAGAAACCGTGCTCATTAATCGGATCGGTTTCACCGGCGTAAACGGCGGTACGGACAGCCTCTTCACTGGCGAGGAGACCGAGTTCTTCGCGAAAACTGTTCACCTGATCGATGACCGACCACGCCCGCAGATTCGATTCATCATCCAAATCGACCAACTCGTGTTCCTCCACCATCCGAGTGCTCACCCGCTGCAAGACGAGCGAAGTGCCGATCGCAACGATCACCGCCACAGCCATCACCAGCAGCGCTGTTTTCTCCTGAATTCCAAATCTGAACGGTTGCATATCGAAGCCAAGAATGGCGCGTTCTATCACTTAGAACCGGGAGGAAGCTTCGTCCACTCAGGAAATCGGGCTTGCCTCATAGATTTTGGCAAAGACGCCACCTCCCAACAAGACTTCACCATCATAAAAGGCACAGATTTGTCCGGGTGTTAGGGCGCGTTGTGGTTGATGCCATCGGACCTCGGCTTGGCCGTCTTC
>CAYGQD010000070.1:0-30759 GCA_964351855.1 uncultured Verrucomicrobiales bacterium | reverse complement strand
TGCTCGACCCAACGCCATCACCCCTATAATTGGCTGGGGAGAATGAATCGTTTTCAATCCAGTGGCTACGAAGAACAAGAAACGCCGCAAGCCGGGGAAGATGGTGAGCCTGCTCGCCATCCCGTTCCTGTTGTTGGCTGGGTTCGTCGTTTTTTGCAACCTACTGGTTTCAATTTCTACGCAGGACAGAGTGTTTCGGTCGGCAGAAGAAGTTCCGGAGAAAGCGGTGGGGGTCGTGTTGGGAACCTCGAAGAACGTGGGCCCGAATCAGCCCAATGCGCATTTCATTACCCGGGTGGAAGCCGCTGCGGAATTGTTTCGGATGGGGAAAGTGCAGCATTTGCTGGTGAGTGGTTCCAATAATTCTCGTTATTACAACGAGCCGAAGGACATGGAAGCGGCCTTAGGAAGGCTTGGCGTTCCGGCCACGGCAATCACTCAGGACGAGTTCGGGTTTCGAACCCTGGATTCCGTGGTCCGTGCCGAGAAAATCTTCGGCCAGAACAGCTACGTCATTATCACCGATGATTTTCACGTTACGCGAGCCATTTTTCTGGCTCAGCATCATGAGCAGGACGTCGTCGGATTCTCAGCTCCGGGCGTTGATGTTCATCAGTCCTCTCGCAGCCGGGTTCGCGAAGTGTTTGCTCGGGTGAAGGCCGTCCTCGATATCTATCTCTTCGATACCCAGCCCCGTGAACTCGGAACGCCCTCCCCGATTCAGATGGCGGTTTCGCGCGATACGTAGGGCATCGTCACGGGTGGTTCCGGTTTGTCCGCATCTTCTTTCTCCGTTCTAACCGCTTGACCGGAATGCGGAGATTGCGACAAGGTGCCAGAGCCCCATGAAAACTGTCTCCCTCCTCCTTGGCCTCTTCTGGATTGGATCGGTTTCCGCCGCCGATCACCCCCTCAATATTGTGTTTTTCCTAGTCGATGATCTCGGCTACATGGACATGGGGTTCAACAACCCGAATACGTTCTACGAGACCCCCAATAGCGATCGCCTGGCCGCCGAAGGGACGATCTTCACGGATGCGTATGCCGCGAGCCAGGTTTGCAGCCCAACGCGTGCCAGCCTGATGACGGGCAAATACCCGGCGCGGCTGGATGCGACCAATTTCTTCTCCGGGAAGCGTTCCGGTCGATTTGAAGGCGCTGAATTTGTCGATCGGATGCCGTTGGAAGAGCTGACCTTGGCCGAGGCACTGAAAGAAGCTGGCTATCAAACCTGTTTTGTCGGGAAATGGCACTTGGGACCACTCGGTTTTGGTCCGGAGCAACAAGGGTTCGATCATAACTTCGGCGGGGGAAGCAACGGACTGCCTCGCAGCTACTTTGAACCCTACAAGAACGTCACCAATCTGGAACCCCGCCAAGAAGGCGAGTATTTGACGGATCGGTTGGCGGATGAATCCGTCGGTTTTTTGGACTCGGTTGGGAAGAATCCGTTTCTGCTCTATTTCTCCTTCTATAATGTCCATACTCCGCTGCAGGCCCCTAAGGATTTGGTCGAAAAATACCGGGCCAAGGCAAAGGAACTGGGACTCTCAGATCTTGGCGAAGAGTATCGGTTTTCGGCGGATCGGTTGCCGCAAGTTTGGCCCGATGCCAAGGACCCGCGCGTCGTCCGCACCCTGCAGGATCACGTGACCTACGCTGCAATGGTGGAATCGATGGATCGCGCAGTTGGCAAAGTGGCGGCGAAGCTTGAATCTCTGGGACTGGAAAAGAACACCGCGATCTTTTTCATGTCGGACAATGGCGGGCTTTCCACCAGCGAAGGAAGCCCGACTTCCAATCTACCGCTGCGAGGCGGAAAGGGCTGGATGTATGAGGGGGGGATTCGCGAGCCTGTGTTCGTGAAATGGCCCGGAGTGACCAAGCCGGGGACGAAATGTTCCGAGCCGATCATCAGCAACGATTTTTATCCGACGATTCTCGAGATGGCAGGATTGCCGCTCCGCCCGCAACAGCACCTGGACGGAATCAGCTTCGCCAAATTGTTGCGCGATCCGACTGCAGAACTGAACCGGGAAGCCCTTTATTGGCACTACCCCCACTATTCCAACCAGGGAGGCGTCCCCACCAGCTCCGTTCGGATGGGGCAATACAAACTGATCGAGGATCTGGAGACTGGAGAGATCGAGCTCTACGATCTGGAAGGCGACTTGGAAGAGCACAACAATCTGGAGCAGCTCTATCCCGAACGGGTGGAAGCGATGAAGCAGAAGCTGCGCGACTGGCGTAAAGAGATTGCGGCCAACCCCTTGCTGCAGAATTCGAAGACAGGTGCGACTCCACCGGAGCTTTGATTCCCATCAGTGGAAGCGAGAGGCGATCCGCTTCACGCCGCAGTTGATCTCTCCGGGGACTGATCCTATCCTCCCCACTCACCTTGATCTCGCCCCATGTCCGTCGCGGCGTCCCCATCTGCTTCTCCAAAGATTCGCGATCCGCGGGAACTGCTTCAGGCGGTTTCCGCTGGGAGCACCTTGTCAGGAGTCGTCGATCATGTTGCGGAAGCGGCGCAACCGTTCATTGCCGCTCTCGCCATCGGACAGGCGAAGGCGTCGCGGATTTGGGTGTGCTGTCCGCATGTGAAGTCTCAGGAACACCTGCATCATGACCTCGCGATCTGGGGGGTGAAGGCGCGGTTTTTTCCGGAAGTGGAGTTTTCCGGGTTTGAGGAAGCATTGCCAGACCCGGAGATTGGGGCAGAGCGACTCACCATTTTGCACGACGTGGGAAAGGAGCACGATGCCGCCAATCCGCTGGTGATCGTTCTCTGCGAGGAAAGTCTGGGCGATATCGTGCCGACGCCAAAAGGCCTCCGAGCCGAGCAAATCGAGCTGAACGTTCGGGAGCGGTTGGACATCGCCAAACTCACGAAGACCCTCGATAAGGCCGGCTACGAGCGCGGATCTCAGATTTTTCAACGGGGTCAATACGCGATTCGAGGCGGAATCATCGATGTCTTTTCCTGGCAAGACACCGAGCCCATTCGGATCGAACTCTTCGATGACGAAATCGAGTCGCTCCGAGAGTTTGACGTCGATGAGCAGACGTCAATCCGGCGGGTGGATTCCGCGACGATTCTGTTGAGCGCGACGCGGAAGGCGGAGCATTGTGAATTGCGCGACTACATAGCGCCGGAAGATTTTGTCATTGGGGTCGAGTGTGAGAAGTTGAGCCGGGCTCAGTTGCAGATCACCAGTGGCGTGGCGGAGTCGCACACAGTGGCTCCGGATTCTGACGATGAGCCTGTCCTCGCCTGCTTTGACAATCCGCTCGGCTCCTTCGGCGCAGGCGATTTCATTCTCCAGGAAGCGAAGCGGGCTCAGTTTCTCGGCCAGATGAACGAATGGCGCGAGGAAGGCTGGCGGGTCGCGATGTTCTTCAACACGAAAGGCGAGCTGGAGCGCTTCACTGAATTGGTCGATATGGACTTTATCGATTCCGGTCAGATTCATCCCTACTTTGGGCAACTGGGGCATGGTTTCACGATTCCCGGCGCGAAATTGGCGGTTTTAGCCGACGCAGAGATTTTTGGCCGATACCAGAATTTACGAGCACGGCGCATCGCGAGCCGGAGGGTGAAACAGCGCAAATCTTCCGAGGCGGAACTCCGCAAGTTTGAAGAAGGCGACTTGGTCGTTCATCAGGAACACGGGATTGGCCGCTTTCGCGAGATCGGGAAGAAAGACGACGAGGAAGTACTGATCATCGAGTATGCAGAGAAGGCACGACTCTATGTCCCGATGGATCACGCGCATCAGGTTTCGCGCTATGTAGGAGTTGGCAAGAATGCGCCACCACTCAACAAATTAGGAAGCGCACGTTGGACGAAAACGCGAGCGAAGACCGAAGAGTCGATTCTGGAGTATGCAGCTCAGTTACTCAAGGTCCAGGCGGAGCGTGATACCGAAAAAGCCTATAACCATTTGCCGGATACGAAGTGGCAATGGGAGTTCGAAAATTCGTTCCTCTACAAAGAAACGCCGGATCAACTCACAGCGATCGAACAGGCCAAGCGTGACATGGAGTCTGATCAGCCAATGGATCGCCTTCTCTGTGGCGACGTTGGGTTCGGCAAAACCGAAGTCGCGATTCGCGCAGCGTTCAAAGCGGTCATGAGTGGGCGCCAAGTTGCCGTCTTGGTTCCGACTACGGTGCTCGCTCAACAGCACTACCAAACGTTTAAGGAACGGATGTCAGACTATCCGGTGACGATCGATTTATTGAGTCGTTATCGAACGACCGGCCAACAACGGAAGACCATTACCGCAGTGGCAGCCGGAAGTGTTGATATTGTGATTGGGACGCATCGACTGATCTCGAAAGACGTTTCGTTCAATCGGCTCGGACTGGTGGTTATCGATGAAGAGCAGCGCTTCGGGGTTCGCCATAAGGAGCGATTCAAGGAGATGTTCAAGCTCATCGACGTTTTGACCTTATCCGCGACCCCGATTCCTCGGACGCTTTATCTATCCTTGATGGGCGTGAAAGACATGTCCACGATCGATACGCCGCCGCCGAACCGGGTTCCTGTGGGCACCTCAATTGTTCCCTACGACGAGCGGATCATGAAGACGGCCATTGAGCGGGAACTGAAGCGCCAGGGCCAGGTTTTCTTTCTCCATAATCGGGTGAAGACGATTGTGAAGTTCAAAGAGAAGATCGAGAAACTGGTTCCGGAAGCCCGGGTCATTGTTGGTCATGGGCAGATGGAAGATCATCAGTTGGAGGATGTGATGAATCGGTTTATCGGCCATGAGTTCGATGTGCTGGTTTCAACGACAATTATCGAA
Organism: uncultured Verrucomicrobiales bacterium; assembly: GCA_964351855.1. Lineage (GTDB taxonomy): Bacteria > Verrucomicrobiota > Verrucomicrobiia > Verrucomicrobiales > DEV007 > JBCDHN01. The sequence goes on along the minus strand of CAYGQD010000070.1, from coordinate 25,948 downwards.
AGCGGAATCGATATTCCCAATGCCAACACCATTATCATCGATCGAGCAGATCGCTTCGGCTTGGCGGATCTCTATCAATTGCGGGGAAGAGTTGGGCGGGCCGGCGATAAGGCTTATGCCATTCTCATGATTCCGCGTGACCTGATGACTGCGGGCGATGCGCGTCGCCGGATCAATGCGATCAAGCAATATACGGCACTCGGTTCTGGTTTTAAGATTGCGATGCGAGATCTGGAGATTCGGGGCGCGGGAAACTTGTTAGGTCTCCAGCAGAGTGGACATATTGCGGCGGTCGGATTTGATCTCTATTGTCGACTTCTGAAAAAGAGTGTCGCGAAATTAAAGGGAGAGCGAGTCACGAATTCAACGGACGTCGCGATGAATCTCGATTTCGTCAGCATGAACGAAGCGGAGTTTGATCAACACGGAAAGGGACTGCTTCCCGCCTTCATTCCGGTCGAATACATGGAGGAGCCCCGCCATCGCATCACCAGTTATCGGGATTTAGCGGAAGTGGGGACATTGAAAGATCTCAATGCGATTATCAAAAACTGGGAAGATCGTTTCGGAAAACGTCCTCAAGAAGTCGATAACCTGTTTCGCTGCACGGAACTGAAACTCCGGCTCGCCCAGAAGAACATCGGGACCTGTGAGATCAAAGGCGATAAACTGATCCTCACTCGGAAAGGTCACGGGATCCAGATCGACGGAAAGTATCCGCGTCTTCATGCGAGAACCCCGTTGGATCGCTTGCTCGAAGCGATTGATTGGGTGATAAAGTTGTAGTTGCTGCTTCAGCGTGTCACGTCCAGAAACGTGGCCAGATCGATCAAATCGGCGACGGTCAGGATCGTGTTAAAATTCGGCATCGGCGTCTCTTTCGAGCCTTTCGGATCGCCTGCATCGAGCATGATCGCTTGATATTGCGGCGCAACGACGTGGCTGGGATTGAGAATGGCGCGGGCGAACTCGTCGCGATTCCAGAGCGTTTGCGCGTCTCCTCCCAGATGAATCTTGAGCTTCGCCGGGAGATCGAAGTCGGGCAGTTCCCGCCCTTCCAAGGTATGGCAGCGATAGCAGCGTTGTTCTTGAAAGACGGTCTCGCCGCGGGCCGGGTTGCCTTCAGGGACGAAGCCACTCGGTGCCTTGTCTTGTGCGTGGAGAAGTCCGGGAACCAGGGGGAGGATGGCAACCAGGAGAAGCCGAAGGAAGGGAAATCGGGCGAAGAGGGTTTTCATACCTTCATCATGTGCGCAAACCTTCGATCCGTCATCTCGAAGCTTGGCCAAGCTTGCGCTTTTCTTGGCTTCGCTTGATCACGAGATCTCGTCGTTTACAATTTGACGCCGAAGTCCTCTCCAGCTTTGACCGAGCTGCAGAAGCCAGTCAGGAGTTGGATGACCTCCTCCACATCTTTCAGGTCCGCGACCTCCACCACACTGTGCATGTAGCGGAGTGGCAGCGAAACGAGAGCGGTAGGGATACCTTCGCGAATGTGATAGATGCTGTCGGCATCCGTTCCCGTCGAGCGAGAAGCCGCTTCGTGCTGGATGGTGATTTTCGTCTTTTCTGCGACATCGATGAGGCGCTGGACGACGTTGACGTGATTGGCCGCGCCATGGGTGAGGGTGGGGCCGCCTCCCAGGGTGACCTGGCCGTGTTGCGAGTGCGGGATGTCCGGACTGTCGGTGGCGTGGGTGACGTCGAGGACCACGCAAACATCCGGCATGAGGCGATGAGCCACCATCCGAGATCCGAGCCCGCCAATTTCTTCGTGGACACAATTGGCAGCATAGACGGTGGCCTTCGGCTTCGCTTCGGCGAGTCGTTGCAGCACTTGGGCGATGATGAAGCCGCCAATTCGGTTGTCGAGAGCACGCCCCACGATCTTCCCTTTGCCAAACTCTTCCGCGTTATCCGCATAGATGGCGGGATGCCCGACGCGAATCCCCATCTTGGCGACTTCTTTGGCTGAGCTGGCCCCGACATCAATGTAAATTTCGTGGATCTCCGGCGTCTTCTCCGCGCCGTTTTTGCGATCGCGAATGTGGATGGCGGTGTTGCCAATCACCCCAAAGACGTCGCCATCGCTCCCCATGATGGTAACGCGTCGCCCGCGAGCGGTGGCATGGTCGATTCCGCCGACGCGATCGACGCGAAGGTAACCATCGCTGGAGATGTGTTTGACAATGAAACCAATTTCATCGGCATGCGCTTCCAGCATCACCTTGGGTCCCTCGCCGCCCTTGATCGTTCCCCAGGCATTGCCATAGGCATCATGATCGACGGCATCCGCAAAATCTCGCACATAACCCATCCATTTTTTCTGGCCTCGAGTTTCCCATCCTGTGGGACTGGGAGTGCTGAGGAGTTCGAAGAGAAAGGCTTTTTCCGACTTGTTCATGCAACCTGATTCCATAGCGAGCTTACCCGTTCCCGCCAGTCTGATTTTGCGGAGGATTTAGAGCACAAAAAACGCCCGATCGCGAGATCGGGCGTTTGAAAGAAATGCGTTCGCATTGGTCGAACTCTATTCGGCCACTGTGATCGTGATCTTCTCGGAATAAAGCGGAGGATCGTGAGGAATATGGCTCCAATTTCCGAGGATGAGTTGGAGGGTATGCTTCCCGGGAGGAAGCGTCATCGTGGTCTCGGTTTGGCCACCGCCAAAGTGAACGTGTTGCTCGTCTTTTGGCAGCGGGATATTCAGAGCAAGGAGGTCTTTCACGTCCTTATCGATGAGAAGGTGATGGTGGCCGGTAGGACTGGCTTCCAAGTGAATCCCGGCTGGGGCTACGCCCATTCCCTTCAGTCCGAACACGACGGTGAATTCGCCTTTGACCGTTTCCCCATCTTTCGGTGTAACGATGTAGCATTTGGCATTTTCCGGCGAAGGTGTGATCATCGGCCCGGGAGGGGCTGCTGCGGCATCTTTGGAGCCGTGGGCCATAGCCGGTTTCTTGGCGTCTTCGGCAAATCCTGGCGTGAAGAAGATCGCCAGAGTAGAAATCAAAAGGACAGAGGTTTTTTTCATAATTGGTTTGAGCATACGAACACCCGGAAAGCGCGCAACTTTCAGTTTCTGATTTTCGGTGATTGGTTAGGGTTTCTTCGAGAAGCTGTTTCCGAAGTCCGGTCGGGGGAAAATGCGGTTCGGAACGGTTGCGAGGTTCGCTTTTGACTTTACTCCCGGCATGAAGTCGCCAGAGTCCCCACCATGACTCAGAAAAACCTCTCGTTTGTTGTTGGGATGGCGGTTATCGCGACCGCTGGAATCAGTTTGGCTGAAGATGAATGGGTTTCCTTGTTCGACGGGAAAACCATTGGGACGGAATGGGAAATCAAGAGCGGCTTTGCAACGTATCGGGTCGAGGATGGTGCGATTGTGGGCAAAACTGCGGAAGGCAGTGGGAACACGTTTTTGTGCACCAAGAAAGAGTTTGGCGACTTTGAGTTGGAGTTTGAAGTCAAGGTCGATGACGAACTCAACTCTGGAGTGCAGATTCGCTCGAAGCTGAAAGAGGTGGACGATAAAGGGAAGAAAGTGGGTTACGGTGGCCGGGTTTACGGGCCGCAGGTTGAGCTCGAATCCAGCCCGGGTCAGGCGGCTTGGATTTATGGAGAGGCGACCGGGTTAGGGTGGCTATCCTCTGAGCCCAGTATCCCCGCCGGAACCTGGATGATCAAACCGGACGGCGGTGTGTCGGTCTTGTCAGAAGGAATCGCGTTCGTCGGAGCTCATGACTACATGAAGAATAACGCTTGGAATAAGATCCGCGTCGTCGCGAAAGGCCCTCAGATCCAGACGTGGGTGAATGGCAACATGGTCGCGGATTTGACCCACGAAGAAATCTACAAGGAACACAATAAGGGAGTCATTGGGCTCCAGGTTCATGGAATCAAAAAGGGGACCGGGCCGTTCGAAGTGCGCTGGCGGAATCTGCAGATCAAAGAACTGAACGATTAGATCGTCCTCGGTGAGACAACGGAGCGAACATGAGGATAAAATCATGAAACGACGTCATTTTATAGCGGGAAGTTCGGTGATCGTGGCAGCTGGTGCCGCGACCGAAATCGCGATTGCTCAAAGCGGGAAGCACCGTTTCAAGCTGAACTACGCGCCGCATCCGCGCATGTTTCGTCACTCCGCCGGTGACGACGTGCTTGATCAGATTAAGTTCTCCGCTGACCAAGGCTTTACGGCTTGGGAAGACAACGGACTCGGAAAGTATTCGCCCGATCTTCAGGAGCAAGTCGGCGCTACCCTGGATCGGCTGGGGATGACGATGGGTGTATTTGTCGCCTACGGCAGCTTTGATCGCCCGACATTCGCGGTGAAGGATGAGCCGACCTGGGAAGGCGTCCTCGCGGAAATCCGCAAGGCGGTGGAGGTCGCGAAACGAGTCAATGCGAAGTGGTTTACGGTCGTGCCAGGATCCGTCGATCAACAGGTTGCGGATGAGTCCAAGACTTGGAACCAATACGGCGGACCACGCCTGAGCGAAGGGTATCAAACGGCCAACGTCATTGAGCTACTGCGGCGTTGCACGGATATTCTGGAACCGCACGATCTGGTAATGGTTCTGGAACCGCTCAACTGGCAGGCAAACCACGGCGGAACATTTCTCCGGTATTCAGACCAGGCCTACGCCATTTGCAAAGCCGTTGACAGCCCCTCCTGCAAGATCCTGTTCGACATCTACCATCAACAGATCACCGAGGGAAATATCATTCCGAACCTCGACCGTTGTTGGGATGAGATCGCTTATCTCCAGATTGGCGACAATCCCGGACGGAAAGAACCGGGAACCGGAGAAATCAACTATCGAAACATCTTCCAACACGTTTACGAGAAAGGCTACCAAGGCGTGCTGGGAATGGAGCATGGAAACTCCAAAAATGGGGCCGAGGGAGAAGAGGCCGTGATCGATGCCTACATCGCGGCGGACTCGTTTGAGATCTAGTACATCGTCAAGGGGAACGTGAGCAGATTCGCGAGTCATTTTTCCTGACTTCAAGGAGTGGAGCGGGCTCCATCTACAGGCATTTTCGGGACGATACACTAGACCCGGGCTCAGGGGACCAGCGGTGCCCGCGCTTCAAGTAAATCGCGATCGAAATCGGTCGGCAATACCCAGCCTGTTTTGATCTCCTCACCATTCGCCAGTCGCTCGTAGAAGTTCAGCCAGACCTCGTCCCATGCGAAGCCGTATTGTTCGAAAATGTATCCTTTGCCCTGAATTCGAGGATCGTCTTGTTCCTCGAGTCCTGAAACCATCGTTTCCCGTAGGTCAGCCAGTTGGGTGGCAAATTCCGGGTTCTCGGCCAGATTGGTGACGCAATGTGGGTCTTTTTCCACGTTGTAGAGTTCGAACTCTGGTCGCTTGCCAAAGTTCTGCTGCCAGAACTCCTGGTTCTCTCCGGATCGACGCAAATCCAGGATGAAGGACTTGGTCGGACTCCCATCGGTATTCAGATAGCCGGTTTCCGGATTTCCCGCCGGCCAGCGGCTGGGCTCGTAGTTGTGGAGAAACAGCCACCCATCCTTGAAAATACCGCGGATGGGATACCCCTGATTATTGGGGCGACCCACATCGTGACGTTCTTTTCCGATGAGGACATGATCGCGAGTCGGATCGATTTGGCCGGATTCGGTGGCATCGAAGAGGTCGGTCAAGGTCCGTCCCGTGATCCGCGCCATTCCGGTTTGAGCCTGTTGCAGACCGGCAACTTCGAGGAAGGTCGGGGCGAAATCGATAAAGCTGACATAGTCCGTCACGGTTCGGCCAGGATTCTTGATTCCTTTCGGCCACATGATCGCCAAGGGCATGTGGTTCGAGTATTCGTACTCTTGACCTTTAATGCGGGGGAATGGCATTCCGTTGTCGGAAGTCACGACAATCAGGGTGTTTTCTAACAAACCGCGCTCTTCCAGGCTGTCGATCATCCGCGCCAAATGCCGGTCGAAATGCTCGATTTCAAAACCGTAGTCCAACATATCCGTGCGCACTGTTTCGTTGTCAGGCCACATCGAAGGAACCCCGTCGATTTGGTCGATCGACTTTCCTCCTTTGGCGATAGAGGCACCGTATTCGTAGGCGCGATGCGGCTCGGTTGCACCGTACCAGAAGCAGAATGGCTGGTCTTCCGGCTTGGAGTTGAGAAAGGCAACAAAGTTGGTGGCGTAGTCGAGCGAGGACATCGATTTCGCGGGAGGATCAGACCGGAAGGTTTCGAAATCGGGGCCGGTGAGTTGCCTCTCCACACCTTCCGCATCGATTGCCAATCCAGGAGCCCAGCCTTTCCCGGTATTCCCCACGAAATAGTCGGCGGAGGAAAGAGCCTCGATGAATCCGAGAAATTCCGCCGGAAAGTTGTTCATGTGATTGGCCGCTTCTTTCAGTTGCCAGCTGTTGCGGCCCGTGAGAATTGCCGCGCGCGAGGGTGCGCACTTCGCATTCGGAGTATAGGCGCGAGTGAATAGCAGCCCTTCGCGGGCGATTCGATCAAACCCTGGAGTATTGACCCAATTACAGCCATAAGCACCAAAGTGTGCCCAACTGGCATCGTCCGCGATGCAGAAAAGGATATTGGGCCGCTCTTGGGCCGAAATGGAAGCAGCGAGAGCGAGTGAAGCGCAGAAAACGTGGAATCTCATGAGTCTCACCGATTCGCCTCCGTCGCCGGTTTGTCAACGATGCGGCCCGTCCGGTAAAAACCTAGCGAAAGCCGGTTATTTGCCGAGCAGGCTATCCAACAGCGATTTCGCCGTATCTTCCAGCGTTTTCATCGTGTCGGACTTCGGGTTGTTCAGAATGTCGGCAATATCTCCGAACGGAGTGACTGCCGTGACATTGGGGTTTCCGACATCCCCACTCGATTTGAAGCGCAAAACGAGGAACTCCTTTCGCTTCACGGAACTCATCAGCGCCTCGCGTGCGGGAATCGCGGCCAGTTCACCAACGTTTTTTTCAAGAAACTTGGTGACTTCAGACTCGATTTTGCGGGTCAATCGCTCTGAACCCAAAAACGTAACGTAGAACTCATGATCATTCTTGCCTGCGTTCACCCAGCTTCCTTCCTCCAAAATGATGAAATTCTCGTCGATCGGGACCATGAAGTCCGTCGTCATCTTTAGTTCCTCGCGATTCGCATTAAAACTGGCGGTTGTGTCTTCCGAAAAGTCGCCGCGAAGCCGGACGCCTTCCAAATCCACGCCATAGTTCTCCAACTGCTTGATCAAATCCTCCATCTCATCCAGCAAGGGAAGAGCATCGATCCAGGAATCCCGCTTGACCGTCACGGATGCGGAAAGGCTGGGATCCAGTTGGGCGTTCTCCACATTGAAAGGTTGAACGTCCCCGTTCCCTTCCAGGGAGAGATCCAGATAGCGAAGGTTGTGCTCAAAACTGTCGATTCCCAGCCAAGCGGAAAACTCCAATTTGGCGGAATTGTGCTCCGCCAAGGAATTGGGATCGAGGTCAATGTCGCGAAGAATCACCACGCCACGGTGGAGTTGGACCGTAGTTTTCGAGCGATCAACCGTCGCCATTACCGTCAGATCATCGATCGTCATCCGTTCTGCGATCGCGGAAATCGGAATGTCAGAAGCGACGAACTGCCGAGTTCCGCTTTTCTCTTCGTCGTTTTTCGGCTCGGCAGCTTCCGCAGCGGGTTTTTTAGACCCTTTGGGAGCGGGTTGGAGCAGGGTATCGATGGAGTTCGTTCCATCTTCAAAAATGCGCAAATCAACCGTGGGCCGCTCCACCTGAAGATTCGTCACCACCAGCTTTCGCTGAAAGAGCGGCATTCGATCCAATTCCAACATCACGTAGTCGATGCTCACGTCTCCGGCCATGGGTTGCCGCTCACTGGGAAGAATGCCTTTCTCAACCGTTTCATCCCGAGGACCAAAAGCGACCCCCAACAATTCCATCCTGGCAGGCGCTCCGTAAGCATTCAGCTTGACTTCTGTTATCTGAGCCCGGCAATTGAAGGTCGATTCAATCTCCCTCACCAAATAGTCAGAGTCCGCGAATCGGCCAACCGATAGCGACACCGCCAACCATCCCGCTACTGCGAGCAGGACAATGAGAATTCCTAACGTGATAAAGACACGCTTCATAACCTACCTACACACCCTAACGTGTGCACGTGCAAGGGGATTTGCGATGGCAATTTTTTGGAGTGGTTTCATGGCACCGGGCTTTTCGGAATCCTTGGACGAATTCCCGCGCAAACCCATCAAGGTCATTGTGCCCTTTGGTCCCGGAGGTGCAAGCGATACCCTCGCGAGAATCGTCCAAGAAGCCGTTCGGCGAGACGAACTTTCTCCGCAGCCTTTTGCCATCATCAATGTCCCGGGAGCGGGGGGAACGATTGGTAGCCGACGGGCAAAAAATGCGCGTCCTGACGGTTACACCATCCTGAATCTGCATGATGGGCTCCTCACCGCCAAATACACGGGCCACGATTACGGACCAGAGGCGTTTATTCCTGTTGCCGCCACAGGATCATCCCACACGGTGCTTTGTGTGGGGCCGAGTGGGAAGTGGGCCTCGGTGGATCAAATTCTTGAAGATGCGGTCCAGGCACCGGATGAGATCAAATTCGGCATGAACCTCGGTGCCCCCAGCCATTTCGTTGGGCTCCAATTGCAGGAGAAAAAGGAAAATGCCCGCTTTCGCATGGTTGCTCTCCAAGGTGGAGCCGATCGGTTCGAGAAGCTCGTCGGAGGACATATCGATCTCTCGATCTTTTCTGTTTCCGAATATTTGCAGTTCCGGCGAACCGAAGGCCGACCCAACGGTCTGAAAGCGATCGCCTACTTGGGGCCGAAACGCCATCCCCAACTCGCGGGAACGCCAACGGGAAAAGAGGTCGGCGTGGATTTGGTGACGGGAACCACCCAATTTTGGTGGGCTCCCCTGGGAACTCCCTCCGCCCGGATCGAGAAACTAGCAGATATTCTGGAAGATGCGATGAATTCAGAGTGGCTTCAAAAGCGCTATGCGGAGAAGTCGGTTGAGCCGATCTGTCTGCGCGGACCGGAACTTCTGGCTGCGATTGAGGAAGCTGACCGGCAACTTGCCAGTCTTCAAGTGGACGGGCAACGTCAGGTAGGCCCCAATGTGCCGATCATTCCGGCGATTGGGGGCGGCGTTTTGGTCTTGGGAATCGGGAGTTTGATCCTCGGATTCGGCCGACGGTCCTCGAATTCGGCTCAGCAGAAACTGGATTGGCGCTCTGCGACGGTCGTTGCCGCCATGCTGGGATATTTGTTGATTCTGAATCTTCGATTCGTCCCCTTTTGGCTTGCGACGGTGCTTTTTGTTGGCGGTGTTGGTTGGTTATTAGCGCCAAATCTTCGAGCGGTCCGAAGGATTGCGATAGGCGGCTTGGTGCTTGGCCTGTCGCTCCAATTGCTGTTTCAGCACGTGCTCATTATTGATCTCCCATGACCCTCGAACTCTTTCCCTGGATTCTCCTTGGCGTAACCGTTGGCATTTCCGTGGGGGCGATTCCGGGATTGACGGGCGCGATGGCGATCACGTTGACCTTGCCCCTGACTTTTGCGATGGAGCCAGCGCCTGCGCTGGCCCTACTCGTGGCGATGTATGTGGGTTCGGTGAGCGGGGGGCTCATCACCGCGACCTTGCTGAAAATGCCAGGAACTCCGGCCTCGATGATGACGACCCTCGACGCGTATCCGATGGCCGCAGGAGGAAACCCTCGCCGGGCATTGGCGTTAGGAATCGGAGCCTCGCTCGTGGGCGGTATTCTTTCCTGGTTCGTGTTGATCGCGTTGGCTAGACCGGTGGCAGGTCTGGCGGTGAAAATGCACCCGTTCGACTACTTCGGCCTTGTCGTTTTGGCGTTGGTCCTGGTGGCGGCAATCAGCAAGGGCAATATGATGCGAGGGCTGTTCAGTGCTTGCTTGGGAATGCTATTCGCCCTTCCCGGCACCAACCCGGCGAACCCCCAGCCCCGCCTGACCTTCGGCTTCACCGCGTTGGATGATGGTTTTCGATTGTTGCCGGTTTTGATCGGCTTGTTCGCCGTGAGTGAGGCGATTCAACTGGCCGCGAGACGTGGTCGGGTTGAGAGTATTGGTGGGAATGGCGGCTCCGTTCCACTTTGGCGGGATTGGAAACCGCAGTTTCTAAATCTGGTGCGTTCTTCGATGATTGGCAGCTTTGTGGGGGTGTTGCCGGGGATTGGGGCGAACATCGGATCGTTGTTGGCCTATGGAGCGGCAAAAGGAGTGGCCAGAGATCGAGAACAATTTGGGAAGGGAGCGGATTCGGCCATTGTCGCTAGCGAGTCAGCCAACAATGCCACGGTTGGCGGGGCTTTGGTTCCCTTGATCGCGCTGGGAATTCCGGGAAGCGTGATCGATGCAATTTTGTTGGGTGCCTTTGTCCTTCATGGTCTTCAACCCGGGCCACTTCTTTTTGATGAGAATCCGGAAATCGTGGGGACGATCACCTGGTCCTATCTCTACGCGAACCTGCTGATGTTTGGCTTGATGTGGGGTGGAATAGGGGTTGCCAGAAAACTGACCAAGATCCCGCATTGGATTCTCGTCCCGGTTGTGCTCACCTTTTGTGTGGTCGGAAGCTACGCGATGGCGAATCGCATGTTTGATGTCTGGTCCATGCTCGGGTTTGGTCTGCTCGGGTTGGTCATGGTTCGAAGCAATGTTCCCCTCGCCCCGTTTGTGCTCGGATTTGTCCTCCTACCACTCGCAGAGGTGAATCTTCTCCAGGGAATCGCCATTTCTGGAGTTGGAGAAATGATGAAGCTTCCCCTATCCGGTTCCCTTCTAGTCATCTCTGGCCTGACGTTGGCGATTACCCTTTACCGGAACCTGTCACATCGGAGCGATGCGACGTGAACCCACGTCAGTCGTAAGTAATACATGTTGATCGAAGCTTTCCGCAATGAGTTCCGCTTTGAGGGAAGCGTGTTCGGGATCGTCCCAAAGATTGCGATGCTCCCATGGATCATTGGAAAGATCGAACAGTTCTCCCACTCCCAAACCATGATAAACGCTGAGCTTGTATTGCCCGCGGCGATACATGGTCCCGTAAGCGCCGGAACCTCCGGTGAAAAAGGAATCGAGCGAATCAAAGTATTCGCAGCGTACGGATTCACGGATCTTATCACCTGGCGCAGAACCATCGAGAACGGAGCGAAGAGATGTTCCTTGGAAATAATCCGGCAGTTCGATCTCTGCGGCATCCAAGATGGTGGCGGAAAGATCGAGCAACTCCACGAGGCCATCCGCCTGCAGACCAGGAATCGTGGTTCCCGGCCAGTGAAAAATTAAGGGAACGCGGATCAACCCTTCGTAAAATCGGCATCCCTTATACATTAATCCGTGATCACCGAGCGTCTCTCCGTGGTCACTGGTGAAAATGACCAGGGTATTCTCTCGCTGTCCCGACGAATCCAGATACTCCAAGAGTTTCGCCAGTTGGTCGTCAATCAAGCCGATCATCGCATAGTAGTTTGCCTGAACTTCCTTGGCCTTGTGCTCTTCCGGAGTGCGAACCTCGTCTTGAAAATCGACGTCTGCCAGTTTGGCTTGAGCTTCCAAATCTCCTTCCTCGAAATGAGGGCCCGGCATTGTATCAGGATCAAACTGATCTGCGTAGAGTTTCGGAGGGATAAAAGGGGGATGAGGGTCATAAACATTGACCGATAGAAACCAGGGTTCGGATCGCTCTTCGCTGATAAACTCGATTGCTTTCTCGCAAGCCCAGGTGGTTTGATGGAATTCAGCGGGAACCCGCCCTTCGCTTTCTCGCATCTGATTCAGATCACCACCCTTTTCCTTTACCCAGTCCGCATAGTGATGTCCAGACTCCCAGTCATCGCGGGGGGCGTGGCTAAACTGCCAATAGCGATAACCGTCATCCAAGCGCGGTTCCGTGCGTTTGCCTGAACTGGTGAGGTGAAATTTCCCGATATTTCCGCAATCGTAACCCGCGCCGGCGAGGAGTTTGGAAATTAGAGGCGGCGCATCCGGTGGGAAGGATTCGTTGCCATTGCGCGTATTATGCAGCCGACTCGGATAAAGTCCCGTCATAAAACTTGAACGGCTCGGAGTGCAAATGGGGCTCTGACAGTAGCAGTTGGTAAAGCATACTCCATCAGCCACTAATGAATCGAGAGTCGGAGTTCGAACGTGCGGATTGCCGAGCGCTCCGATGGTATCGAAACGCTGTTGATCGGTGCAAAACCAGAGAATGTTGGGGCGAACAGACATCGTTTCCGTTAGCACAAGGCTTCCCGGATGCAATCACTCTCAAAGCGGCCGCCAGACCTCAGGATTCGAAACGTGTTGGTTCGACTCTAGCATTTGGAGCCAGCGCCAAGATCTCAAACCGAAAACGAACAATCTTGGCGTAAACGAACGTTAGCCAAAGCAAAGCGATCGGGAAAATGGGAAGCAAATACCGTGGCTCTGCGGGTAGTAATGCACTCCCTCCGAAGAAAATGAGAGCGCAGAGCGCAAGGATCTTGATGGCTAACGGAATGTGTTCCCAAGCTCGGATTGTCGGATAGACGGCCACCATCATGAGGCTGAGAATGATTCCGCCGGGAAAGATCCAGAAAAGACTGGTGAGGCGTTCGGGTCGATGAGAGAACGGGAATCCAAAGAACATGCGCGATAGATTAGCGGTCAAGTTGCGGACGGTGGCGAGAGGGGCTTCATGAATATTCTCTTTGGCTAACGTTTTCCATTGTTCATCCCGTTTCGAAAAGGGCAGAGCCTCAACGCTGGCACAGGCTGCAATATGATTTTCAAAAGCCTGTGGTTTGGAAGGAAGGTCATCAATACTGAACCAGGAACCCCATTCGCCTTGATACGGGCTGGTGATCCAATACAGTAATTCTCCACCGTTGGTCGACCAGCAAGGAATCTTACCTGTGAAGCTATAGGTATAACTGAGCCAAGGAATGCAGAGGATCAGGGCAAGAAAAAACGGAGTCACGCTATTTCTCAAATAGGGTGCTTGCTTGGTGAAGAGCAGGAAAAGAGGGATTGCGACAACTGCCGCCATCGCAACGTAACCGAAGATGACACGTACCATCGTGAGAAAGAATAGGAAGACGCCGGCGCGAACGACCCATTTCCAGCGGTTTTCGGAAGTCTTGAGGAGATGGACGTAGGCCCAGATAAATCCGCAGGCAAGAAAGACGGAAAGCGTCTCCGTTTTTGCATGCGGCAGATAACGCAGAAGGATGGGATTGAGGGCAAGCAACAGCGTCGAAGCGATGGCATGGTTTCTCGGAACCCATCCGCGAGCCGTGTGATAGAAGAAGAAGCAGGCCCCTATCAAGAAAAATGGATTGAGAGCTCTCATCATCCAAATGGGAGCGTCCATGGCGACGAACGGCATCAGAATGAGTGGATAACCCGGTCCGCTGGTGAAATCCGGAAACTCGGGAGTGGCGAAGAATCCATTCGATAGGTTTTTGGCATACATGAGGTATCGATCCTCATCACCCACGAGACCATCAGGAGAAAACCAAAATACCAGAGCGAGGTAAAAGCCTAAAAGAACAAGGAGCCCCTCCTTTAGCGTTCTCGGCCTCGGAAAGTTGGCGCGAGGGATCACGAGTCCACTCGGTTACTAACGATTCCAAGGAGGGCCCCTGGCTTGGCTGCTTCCAGGACCGCCGTCGCAGTGGCAAGTTGGCGGAAATCAGAGATATTGGGGTCGCTGGCGACCAGAATCCGATCTGCATGTGCTGCCAAGACCGCCGCGTCATTGTAGCCATTTACCTGAGGACCGTCGAGGATGACGATATCGAAGTGTTCACGGGCGTGCTCGATCAGGCTTTTGAGGCAAGGTTTCGCCAAGAGAGCCTCGGGCTTGGTGGCCCATCCGTGAGCGGGTAAGATAAAAAGGTTGCTTTCGCCGTGGCGCAAGGATTCAAAGTCAATTGCGAAACCGCCATCCGCAGTGAGCCAGGAAACAAGATTGGCCTCTGTTTGAAGGTGGGGAAACCAGAAACTCATCGACGGAGCCTTTAAGTTGCAGTCGATCAGCAGCGCTTTTTCGTTTTGAGAAATAAAAACCCCTGCCAATGCTGCTGACAGGAAAGACTTCCCTTCGCCCTCCTCCGCGCTGGTCACCAATAGGGTATTGCCGCCTGTCTCCGAATTCTGTTGGATGTTGGTCACCAATCGAAAAATCGCATCCTTCTGTGGCCCTGGAGAGAACATTTCGGCGAGCATGTTGAGGGCCGTACTTCCATGGACCGTCGGAATTTTACCAACTTCGTTCGGCAAATCCCGGTGAATGTATGGGATTCGGATACCGAGGCGCCGACTGAAATCTTCGGTTATGCCAAGACAAAGCGGCATGCCGATCAAGATCGAAGCAAAGAGAAATCCAGAGATCACGAAAGACAGTGGCTTGTTAGGGCGAAACGGCTTCTCCGCGGGAAACGCCATGTCGATAACGCGAACCTTTGAGGTCTCTGGAACCTCCATTTCGACCTTGGCTTGGTTCAGCTTATTGAGGATCTCTTCATAGGTCTTCTTGTCAGAATCGGCACGGGCAATCAAGTTTGTGAGTTCGAGGGAGTTTTTATCTTGATCCAAGACGCGCTCCAATACTTTTTGAAGCTCGCTATCAAGACTGTGAAGGCGCTCCTCCGCGGTCTCTTTGGTGATACGGAATTGCTGGATTAATTTCTCAATGTCTTCGTTCAAGAGGTTGAGCAGTGAAGTGACCTCATAGTGAGCCTGCTTTACCTTGACGTGTTCAGGGCCGTAAAGACTGAGAGACGCTTCATATTCCTGTTGCTTCAAGGCAAAAGCCTTATTCCGTTCTTTAATCGTGGAGACCTCGGCGACCTCTGGAAGCGAAAGAAGAGAGGCCCAATCTTCGTTTACTTTCTCAGCTTGCAGCAAGACGGACTCTGCTGTGGTGTAGCCAACTCGGATCCGAGCCCGCTCCTCATTGAGTCGCTTCACTTCATCATTCACCGCACCGGATAGCCCTCCATCGCCAGCCACGTCGTTTTCGATGCGGAATCGGTTGAGATCACGAAGGCTCTCGATTGCCTGTTTGCGATAGTCCTGCTCGGTGGCCTTGAGGAAATCAAAGCGAATTCTCGCCTGGTTGCGATTCTCCTCGGCCAGATAACTGGTGTAAAGTAGCGCGTATTGATTTGCCATTGAGGCAACTAAGCGCGAGTTGGGCCCTTTGGCTTCAATCCGGATGATATGGGACTCTTTCTCATCGAGAATTTTGATGGTCGATTCGTTGAGTTTCTTAATGAACAGATCTCGCTCGTAGTGATCTGAAGCGACTCCGTCTTCGCTGCTGAAGAGAGAGGATACCGCCGTCGAGATCCCGGAAATCGCCGTTTTTACCAGGGCAATTCCTTTGGCCGCCAGCGGCTTTTTGAATCCGCGATCCTCCAGGAAGTCAATGCGATCTTGCTCATCAATATTCTCATAGAGATATTCTTGGAAGGTGCGGGTCTGAAGAGATAGTTTATGATTATTGACGAGAAAAACGGCACTGTTTTCTAGAACTTGACGAGGTGTCCAGGTTCCTTCTTCGGCAATGGCGACTTCAAGATGGGTAGAAGAACTGAAGAGTGGAGTTCTTCCCGTGAGGAGGATAAGGAGCAGCAACGAGAGGGCACTCCCGGCGACGAGAGCGAGTCTCCAAAACCGCTTCACATAGAGAACGATATCTCCCAGCGTGATAATATTTCGAATCGCGAGAACCTCGTCCGAGCGTTGCCCCGAGCCTGGTTGGGGCATCACTGGGCCGAGGCGGCCTGATTCAGTTGTCGCGGGCACGTTCTTGTGCTGAATGGGGTAGGAAAGGGAAGGGTCTTGCATACTTTCAGGCGGCTGCTTTCAATTCAGAGCGGAGAGCTGGCGACGATTCGGTGAATCCGATTTCCCGAAGGATGGCGGCATTCACTTTACGGACGTCAAAGCGATCTTCGGCGAGGCTTCGGCTTGCTTGTCCCATCAACAAACCCCGTTCGGGATCCTTTAAGAGGTAAGACATGGCTTCGACCAGCGAGGCTACGTCTTTGGGAGGAACGAGGAATCCGTTACTTCCGCAATGCACCATCGTAGTGCCGTTCCGCTGATTCCAGCACTGCGTTGAGATATCGACGGTTTCGCGACTTCCGACCGTGTCTGTTGTAATGATCGGTAAGCCTGTGGAAAGCGCCTCCAGAATGGAACGAGGGACACCTTCACGGTAGTAGGTTGGAAGAACAAAGGCATGGGCCCGGCTCAAAAAACCCTGAACGTTCCTGGTCATCCCGTGGTATTCTAAAATCCCTTCGGCCTGCCAAGTTTCGACGTCCTTCATCGAAACCCCGTCTGGTCCCGGGTCAAACGGGCCAACCAGATCAAAATGGGCGTTTGGGTAAACCCTGCGAACTCGCCGAGCAGCTTCGGCAAATTGGTGAATCCCCTTGTTCTTTAACAATCGGGAGACCAAGAGAAACCGGAAGGTTGAAACGCCGGGAGCAGGCGAAGCCGTCAGAGGCTTTGCCGGAAATTCTTCCAGATCGACGCCAGAGCCTGGTGTGATGTAACTCTTGGTAGTCTCGGGCAGGACGTTGGATTCACGGAGAAGCTTTTCGTCATCCGTATTTTGCAGGAAGACTTTATCAACGCAGCTTAGTGCGACGCGATACAACGCTTTCGCACAGTGATGAATCAGTTTCTGTTTGAGTGTTCCGTCTTTGGTAAACGGATATCCTAAACCGGGAACGAGTGAAAAGATCCGAGGAACTCCGTTCATCTTCGCCGCGACGGATCCGTAGACTACCGACTTGATCGTGTAGGTGAACACGTACTCGGGTGATTCTCGGCGAATCAGTCGGAAAATCTCGAGGAATGCCAGGATGTCTTTCAAGGGATTCAAGCCGGTCCGCTTGAGATTAATGGGAACAAAGCGAACCTGGATTTTCTCAAGAAAGGCTTCGACGTAGTCGGTTCGACCAGCAGCCGCGCAGACGACCTCCAATCCATGATGGGTAAATTGCTTGATCAACTCGGATCGGTGACAAACCAGGGTATTGGCGTCGCCGGTTAAGACTAGAATTTTCATGAAGCGAGTGAGAGTTCAGGGGGGATAGATCGCTGGGGACGGCGTGGGCGAACGAAATCTCGAAGAGACCGGAGTTGATCGAAAACCGTAGCTCGCATACTGCGTGGATTGCCGATGACGAGATTGATCAGTGAGCGCTCCCCGGAGGCCCACTCTTTCTGGCTAGCTGTATCTTGGGGAGAGACGATTTCCCGAATTTCGTTTTCGATACACCATTCGATCTCCTTTTCGATCGAGAGATTGTAGATGGATAGTCCCGAATTCGGTTGTTTCCATGCTCCAAGAAGATTCCAAAGTTTCTTTTGGTGGACCAGACCAACACGCGCAGAGGCGATCTTCCCATCGATTTCGAGAAGCCGGAAATGAAGCCACTGTTTTCTGGAGAAAGCTTTCGCAATTTGTAAAGAGTGATCCAAGGCGTCGGACGGGATATCTGAGTTGCTCTCCCTTCGACGTTGATTGAGATCCAGTAAGATCCGGATGGCGGCATCGAGCGAGAGATCCGTTCCTGCATCAAGCTCTCGAACCTGATGACGTGTTTCAAACTGATCTCCAAATTCACGGGACCCTACTTCCGAGCCAGGTAGTGAAAGATAGGGCGAAGTGACGCTGTCGATATGGAGAGATACTCCGGAGTGCTTGGGGAGAGCAGCAAGTAATCCGGGAAGATTGGGAGATGTGCTTGGAAGCTGTCGCAAGGTTAAAACATCCCAGTCCGTAGCCATTTCTTCGCGGAAAAAGGTGATTACCCGGGAAGTGAACTCGTTTTCGTATCCAGGCCGAATGATGAAATCCAATTCCCGTGCCGTTTGGAATCCCAATGAACCAATAAAACCGAGGCATCGGAGAAGACTTCGGGAGCCGTTTCCTTTTCGAATGATCATGGGAGCGATCCCGATCAGAGTTCCAGTAGAATCACGGGCAATCAGGATCCGTGTCTGATGGGGGGCTCCATAAATCTGCGACCAAGTGATTGTGAAATCCCATGTGAGAAAGGGAGAATCTGATACTTCCTCAAGAAGCGCGTCCCACTCGAGCTTCAAAGTCTGAAGTTCGGCGGTGTCGCGGATGATCGAGATCTGTAGATGAAATTGGCTCATGGGATCTTGGATAGTTCCTGCGCCAATGCAGTCCTTGCGGCGAAGAGTTTCTGAGGGGCGTTCTCCCAATCCCCGATATTCCGAATGAGAGAGTCGGTGATGGCCTTTGATTGAGATGACCGGGCTGATTCTTGAAGTAGTTTCAGGTAGGCGTGGTCTTCCATCGCTTCGCGGAGCCATTTGAGGCGGATGGAGGCGACGGGGCCGTCAAAGCCGACCAATTCCCGGAGGCCGGGGTAGATCAAAAAACCATCTCCATTGAACACGTGTTCTTCGATCCGGAAGGTTCCCGCGTCCTGCCAGGGATCGACTCCAGGAGCACTGTCGATCGTGGCCCAGTAGAGAACACCGGTGAGGTCATGAAGGTGGGCTGCCCAACTCCAGATCCTGAAATTCATCGGAGGATAGTCCAGGAGCCAAGCTGGAGGCTGACCGCCCGCAAGCACTTCGGGCGAACCGTTCTGCCGGTTCCAGTGTTCTGAAAGACAAACGAGTGAAGTATAGAGCCAGCCTCGATCGCCAGCCTGAAGTCGAGCGGGGAGTTGTTGATAGCCGTTTTCGTGGAGGTCGTCCCACAGATCAGATACGTGAACAGTCCAGATATCAACACTACTCTGGAGCGTGCCGAATGACTGTCCTTCGGGTTGGGGCTGTTCCGTAAGAAGCAGCGGGATTCGAATCCCATACTCGGACTCGACTTCGTTGTAGAATGCGCCCCAGGTTCTGGCCTCCGCGTATTCCTCCAACGTAGCGGGTTCATCCACGTAGCCACAGTGAGCAATCACATAATCAGCCAAGTCTTCTTCATCCAAAGCTGCAACATAGTTGGCGACATACTGTTTTGCTACTTCCCGATCTGTACCGATGGGATCCGCAAAGGGCCAGTCTGGCCAGAGGGGGACACTGATCGTTGTCAGAGTTTTTTCCTTGAGGAAATAATTGGTGACATCTCGTGGGGAACCGATCAACGGAAGAGAAATCGAATCGAGGGAGAGTTTCGGAGGCGTCAGATTAGAATCGATGGAGCCCCAGAAGCGTTCGGCAGCTAGGTAGTGGTCAGCAAGAATGGTTTCAAACTTTCGAGCAATTTGGAGAAAGGGAACCGTACCCTTTTCGAATCCATAGATGTCCTGGATAAGGTCGAAGTCCAAACCGAAGCAGGATTGCAGGGTCGGTCGGTTGGGTAGTTGAAAATTCCAGACTTGAAGAGAAACGGGAATCTCCCGTGTCGTTCCGCGGTGTGAAACTTGGACGGTGGTTCGATACGTACCTGGCGTTGCTGAGTCGGGGATCTTTACGTCAATCCAAATGGGTTGATTGACGATTCCACTCAATTGCGGTGAAACCGGTTTCAAGAATGGTATTCCTTGTGATATTGGCACGAGAGCATCCGGATAACGTCCGGGGCCAAGGGGAGCTCGTTCCGAAGAGCTCGAAACATCGACATAGTGCTGATAATAAAGATCAATATCATCGATTTGAGCACGATCCGGACCGATCAGCGGAGAAACCGAGAGTGAGCATTCCGTTATTTCTTGATAGGGGCCGGTGATGACGACTTGGAAAGGTTCCCATTCGTTCCGAGCCGCGCTAATGGAAATCGATTTCCGCTCTCCGACCGGTTCGTTGCGAGAAACGCGAGTCAAACTATCCACCGACCAAAGACGAAGTTCTGCCTGTGCTGAAGAGATAACCACGAGAATCCCCAAAAGAATCGTAAGGGGGGCTCTACGGGGAAGTTGTCTCATCGAAAGGCGGAAAGTGGTTTGCTAATATATAATTTCCAGAAGTATGGGCAATTAAATATTCCAACCATTTACCACAGTCCGTGGATCCTGTAGTTTTAGGGCGGCTAATAGACCGCCAATCGATGAAAAAGAAAACTCTCCACGACGAGGACAATCAGGAGAAGAGCGAGGAAGAATCGCGAGAGATCGCCAATTGCTCCGCCAGATCGCTGAAGGGGGATGCGGCTCTCTATCTGATCGTGGTCCTTCATGGAGCGAAGATTCGATTCTGTTCTGGATAACAGGTGAGCCGTTCCCTGTTGACCACCGTCTGTTTTCCAATATCCAGTCCGTTGGAGATCAAGAAGATTTTGTTCGATTGGGGTCGAACTCGTTATCAATTGGGAGTCACGAACTTCGGTCCATGAAGTAACCGAGCCCGATACGCTGACGACATCTCCGGTCTTTCGAACTTGAAATTTCAAAGCGGAATTCGCGGGATCATCGGCACACCAATAGATCGCGTTGCCCATCAAGAGAGGGAAAGAGGCGGTAAGAGGCAATCGTTCCGACGCTTGGGGGGCAAATCCCATCATGACGATGCGCTGGCCCGCGACCACGCCCGCCGCGAGAACTGCTTCGTCCTCGGCAAGCCAAAGTGGCTCAAAAGGACCCGATGTATCAAGAATGCAGGTTTGGGTGAGTGCCAGACGTGACTCGGCAATGCGATAGACAACGGGATGATCTTCATTTGTGACCCGAAGATTCCGATGGGGAATTCCACCATTCGGTAAAGAGACCGCCTTGATCGGACCCAGAGAATTCGGGGGATTGATGACAATTACGGGTATCTCGGAGGGCCATTCCGGGGGGAGCCAGTTGTCGAAAATCGCGACATCAATATCTTCGATGGGCCATCGTTCGGGGGGAGCCGACCAAATCTGTAGCTCTCCATCCTTCACCAAGGATTGAAGCGCCAAGTGGGTGAAAGGGTCGATGGAATTCTCATTTCCGAATCGAGCGGCAAGAATTGAGCGTGATTGGGGGAGTGGAACTAGAACGGAGTTGTCCAACTCGATACAATCGCCCTCCACCACCAGACTAATTTGGAGCAATTGTTCTTCGGCTCCTTCAATCGGAATCTCAAATCCGTTGGATGTTCCGGGCTCAAGTTCAAACTGGCGGGGTGCTAGATAGACACCTCCGACCCGAACTTCAATCCGACCGCTAACGGTCGATGGAGCCGTCTCACTACAGAGAACTTGAAAAAATGCGGTGTAGCGAGACTGCTGAAGTGGGACTTTGCGAATTTGGAAAGCGGTTATTCCGACGTTGATGCATTCCTCAAGATTGACCGGGATCGGGACAATCCGCGGATCCGTTTCGAACTCGAGGCTCCGGAAGTCATCAGTCACATGCCAAATTTCCGCAGGCGATTTGAGTTGGGCCAGCGTGTCAGCCGTCTCGTAAGCGGTCTCGACCTTCTGGGCTATCGGGCGTACTTGAACCTTCTCCAAGGCGGAAAGCAATGCTCTGCGTTTCAGGGTGTTGGATTGGAGAATTTCAGGACGAGAATCGTATGCGATCAAGGATAGGCTCACGCCGGGGTTCAAGCCTTCCAGCCGATTGCGAATTTCGTTTTTGGCAGTCTCGAGGCGAGTGATGTCGAGTTCGTCTTTGGCCTGCATGGAGGCCGAGCGATCCAACAGGATAACCACGTTGCGCGCATCACCGGAAACAGGAGAGAAGACAATGCGGACCAACGCGGAAACAGCCCCGAGAAGGAGGATTAAACTCAACATCAGAGAGATCATCCGTTTCAGGCGGCGGAGCCACTCACTTTCCTGGTGCTCTCGGGCAAGCGACTTGAAGAAGACCAGAGAACTGACCTGAATCGTTTTGGAACGTCTTCGAAACAGATAGAGGACGATCGGGATAGAGGCGAGCGCAGCCAACCACCAAAGCTGTGGATTCAGAAACTGCATTATGCGCTGCTTGCTAATACGGAGCCCCGCCCTAATAGCTCCAAAAACAGGTCTTCAAACTGGCCGTCGGTGCTCCATCGCATGTAGTCGATTTGGCGGGACTTGCATTCTCGCTCGACGGTCGTGAGATACTCTTCAAAGCGTTCGACGTAGAGGTTAAGCTCCCGTTTGGTAAACCACATTTTCCGAGCCTCGTTGGTCTCGACGTCGATGAGTTGGATCTCACCCTCAAGGTCCGGCTTCCGCTCCCACGGGTGAAAGATGTGGATGAGATGGCTCTCTCCTGGCCAACTGACGGCATGCTTGATTGCTTCCTCCGCAGAGTTGATATCCTGACCAAAAAGATCGGAGAGGACGAAGATGACGCCATAACGCTGTCGACTGGGGCGGAAGCTGCCGAAGCATTGTCTCAGATGAGTGGTGCCGCTAAACTCAAGTTTGGAGAGGAAGTCAATCACTCGCTGAATATTGCCCTGACCTTTGATGGGAGGGAGCGTTTCGATGACTCGCTCCCGCATGCCGTAGAGAGATACCCGGTGCTGACTGACCAATCCTAGATACGATAGCGCCACCGCCAGTTGCAATGCATTCAGCCGCTTCGCATTGAACGGCTCAGCCATTGACGCGCTTGCATCAATCACAATGTGGACGTGAAACTCTTGGACTTCCTCGTAGAGACGAATGAAAAGGCGTTCCAATCTTGCATAAAGGCGCCAGTCGATGCTTCGATAGTCGTCGTCGTGGGTATAGTGACGGTAGTCCTTGAATTCGCGGGTATATCCTGTTGAGGGCGTCTGTTGCAGTCCCTTTTTTCTCAGTAGTCGGCGTTTGCGAAGGCGCAAAAACATGGCTCGAAGGCGATCCAAAAATTGAGGATCAAATAGTTCTTCGTTCTCTTTCGATTTAGCCATGTTGATGTTCAGCGAATCGTGAAGCGTTGCCGGGGGCGCAGGGCGGCAAAGGAGCTATTGTCGATCAGATGAAAGAGCGTGTCGTTTTCATACGTCGAACGGAAAGGAACGCAGACCCGGCCCTCGGGAACGTTGACGATTCTCCCTTGCCAGAAGCTTGGAGCTTCAGACGAATCCACTTCTGCTCGCTGATCATCGGAAGAGGAAAGGAGGCTGTTGGGAAACGATTGTTGAAACACGCGATTCCCGGTATTGAGGTTCCAGCCTCGGATACCGTCAGGGGAAAGGCAATAGATGCGGTTCCCTTTGACAAACGCTTCAGTGGGCTCGGATCGGTCTCCCCATGGGATCGAGTCTTCTGAACCGGATTGGAGGTCGAGAATGTGGATGCCCTTAGCGGTGAGGAACGCCGCTCGTGTCTCGGTTCCTCCTACATAGGTGCCCTGGAACGGGTAGTGACGAGAACCAATGGGTAACGTCAGCGAATAGACACCAACACCGTCCGGTCCCATGAGAAGCAGTTTCTCTCCGAGAATCGCGGCGTGTCTAGGTTGTTGGTCATCAACTCGCGATGGGTTCCATTGCAGTGCTGGAGCCACGAGGGCATGGGGAGCGGTAAGGAACGATTTCGGAAAGGAGGCGGTTCGATTTACCAACTCTGCACGATGTGCCTGCGCGACCGACGGCCCTTTTGATTCTTGATCAATCGAACGGAGGTGAATGGGGAATGTTCGGACTTGGGACGCTGATAAACTCCAGAGAGTTTCGCCGGTTGCTGCATCGAGAATACAAGGACGGTCTCCGAAGGTGAATAAGACTCGGGGCCCAAATGCGGCTCCGGCGTTGAGAACCATGGTGCCTCCACTGGAATCCTCCGTCGATGTCAGGCGACTCCAATTCAGCTTTCCAGATTCCGGATCGAGAGCCGCGATTGAGCTTCTGGCAAGATCAAAGACGATGAGATGTCCTGCGACGAGGCCTAACTCCAAATGGCCGATTCCCTGGTCGGAGGCTTCTGGTAATTCGTGAATCCAAGTGGTTCGACCGTCTTCAAGGTGGATCCGGCATATCTTTCGTCCGTTGGCCCAGAAGATCCCTCCCATCTGGTCGAGAACGAACTTGGGAAATAGACTCACCGATTGGAAACTCGATTCGAACGATTGGCTGGCGAGGGCGCTCGTCTGTGAACCAGGATGGAGAGAAATGTTTCCAGTGATGGTGAGATTTCCACTTCCTTGGATCGTGAGGCTGTTACCCATTTGTGAGATTGCCGCTCGATGGGGTGTTTCGAACTTTAGGTTGGAGGGCGTTGAAGTGGATGCGTTTCGCCATTTCAATTTTCCGGTTTCTCGGTCCAGACCGTAAAGCGTGCCGCGATGATCCAGGACGATCACCCGAGATTCGAAGGCTTCGATTTGCGTAATCGCCGAACCTGGATCGGCTTCGAATCCCCATCGCATCGACAACTCGTCAAACTGGTTTTCCGGTTGCTCGTCAGGTATCGCGACTACCGAGGCGCTGGATCGTAGGATTTCCTCGGCCGCGTTGATGTTGAGCGAGAGTCCGTCAGGGAACTGAACGGCTTCTAGATCGGCCAACGCCACCTGTTTTCTGAGCAGGCGAAGCGCTTCATCTCTAGCTTTGGTTTGAGCCAACTGGTTCATGACATAGGCCCTTGTCCATAGGGCCCAAAGATGCGCCTGCGCGGTATCCAGCTGGTGGTCCAGGCCCTCCAGCAGGGTGAGTATCTGAGGGTAATCTTCTCTTTCAAGAGCGCTCGCGATAGAACGCCAGGAGGAGTCGGAAAACTGGGCATTCAGCGTTGCTATACTGTTCTCTCCCAACTGCAATCGGTCCGCTTCGCGGATCAGTGATGAGATGGTTGTTCGGAATTCGGTTTCCTTGCCTGCTCCCGCTAATAGATTGAGGAAGTCTTCCCATATCCCGGGATTGGAAGCGTTCACGGTGGTCAACCTTCGAAGCGCCACGAGCGATGGTTCGCTCATCCCAAAATCGAGATAGATGGGATAGATGGACTCGAGGAGGTTTCCTTGTTGAACCCTGTCCAGATCGACCAGTTCGAGAAAACTCTGAGCAAGGTCAGGCCGCTGATTCGAATGATAGAGTAGCGCGAGTCGAAGATGATATTCGCTCGAACGGGCGGGATCCGCTTCGAGTAGCGCTTTCAACTGAGATTCCGATTCGAGGGAAAAATCAGGATCAAGCCCCAGTGTCTCAACCAACTGTCGCCGGATCGCGACGGCTAACTCCGAGGAGAGCGTGCCCGAATCAAGTTGGCCACGAAGGAGTTCGGCCACTTGAATTCGTTGTTGATGCTCTTTCCCAACTTCGCAGAGCACTAAGAATCGCTCGATGGTTTCTTGAGGCCACGACGCCGCGCTTTCCCCGATTAACGCGGTCCGCTCTTTGGAAAAAAACTCGGAGGAACGATCGAACTCCGCGCTGAACTGGAGTCCCTGTTCGAGCCACTGTCGATAGTGTGCGGTGGTATCGACAAAGTCTCGGGACTGCTGAAGTTGCTCTCGGCCGCTCGAAAAATCTCCAATCTTCCCCAGGACTTCAACTAAGCGGAGGTGAAGATCGAGGCTCTCGGCTTCCACGGCGATTCGTTCTTTGAGCCGATTTTGGGCTTCGCGGAGAAAGTCATGACGAACCAAAAACTCGATAAACTCGAGAAAACCAGCGATCTGGATCTGCTCCAGTGGAGTCTCACCAATCAAGCGGCTAGCGGTTTGCCGGTCCTCTTGAAGGAGATAGATCTCGGCCAATTCCTGACGAAGCTCCAACGTATCCGGATGTTCCGTCAAGGCACGCTGGTAGACCGAAACCGCTTCCTTGGTCAGACTGTTCCTACGAAGAAACCGCGCCAAGTTCAGGTGGCGAGAGCGGCGATCTTCCGGGCTCATCTCGCGCAGCAAAGTTGTGAACTCCACTTCCGCCGCCGCTGGGTTCTCGGCCAGAAACAGTGACTTCACCAATTGATCACGAAGATCGTCTCTCCCCGGGTTTTGCTCCAAACGAGCTTCCAAAAATTCGATCGTGGCTTGTTTGTTCTTCAGCTGTTGCAAAAGATCGAGGGCCTTTCTCTCT
>CAYGQD010000069.1:0-30995 GCA_964351855.1 uncultured Verrucomicrobiales bacterium | reverse complement strand
GCTTGGAAGGAAGCGCGCGAGGCGCGCTCAGATGGTCCATGTTAGGCGCTTACAGATGAATCGCCTTTGGCTCCAGGAAAACCGAAGTTGCAACCTTCAAACGCCTGAGGTAAAAAAGGCGATGAAAAACTGGCTCCAAATTGGTCTCTTTGGCTTCGTTGCGACTCTCACCTTTGGTTGTGCTTCGGCTCCACCTATCTATCACCCAAACAACGTAAAAGTTAAAAATCCCGCTCCGGGCGTAAAGGAAACCGATACGAGCGGAACCATTTACGATGCCAATAGTAAGCCAACAGGGGCATACTTTGAACGGGAAACCATCACGAAATACCCGCAAATGAGCTTAGAAGAAGCTCGGCGAAAAGGGTTGATTCGGTAGTTTGGTGGTCTTTGTAGCTCACCGATCGATTCCTATTCGTAAACTGTCGCGGGTCCAGCCTCGATCATCGCCTCGTTAATGTTCTCGCGATCAACGAACAGTATCGCCAGCCAGCGGCCAAACGAATCCTTGTCGTTCGTGAATTTCATCCTGGATGGATTGAAAACTACGTCTTTCCCCTCCAGCCGTTCCTTTAGCCATTCTTTCGCAAGCAGGTCGTCCGGGACCAGCCGGGTGCTCCGTGGCGGGAGCTTCATGGACGCGCAGGCGAAGTGCCGGTCGGCTTACCGCGACATGGGGATGACTGGGCGTCGGCACCCCTCGATAGGCTTCCGTGTGGCCACGGGAGGCGCCCATCCTGACGGAATCCCACGCCAATATATCGAAGCAAACTTGTATCGCCTGTTATCTGCACCGTTCGTGAAAGAATTGGACCCCCTCCAACCCCGGGCCAATGGTGACGCGGGCGCGGGAGGGCCGAGAGGCTAAGGTGTGCGAAGTGGTCAATTAGACAGGATTCTGCGCTCAGGCAAATCTGAATCATATACCGATCCCTGACATTGCCCCCAAGAGCTCCAGATTGCGCGAGAAATGATCACAGCGTCATTCACGGAGACAGTTGCCACTCCTGACCTCCATTGTTGGGAAGCCCCAACGTCGGCCTAATTGCTGCCGCCAGCTCTTCAAAGGCGCTTCGTTCCTTGTCCTCCTTGCGCTCTGGCGGCCCATCCAGAAAGCCTCCGATTCTCGCATTGAGCGCCATTGCCCAAGAGTGATCTTGCTGCCGCGTTTCATCACGCAGGATTGCGGCCAGCATCGCGCGCTGCTCATAGTAGCCAACGAACTCGCCCTTCCAGTCCTCTTGTCGGACGCATCGAATGAATGCCGCGACCTTGCCGTTATTTGCCATGCGGCTCCCGTGCCCCATTGCTGTCGAATCGGCGCACCCTTCGTGCGTGAGCCGGTAGGCTTCGGCTTGTGACTTTCCGCTGATGACATGCCAGGCGAACTGTAGTTGAACGTCGGTCAGTTCATCGGCGAGCTTTTGCGCTTCTTCGGAGAGTTGATTCAATTCAGTCATCGTTCTCAAGCTTATCGCAACAAATTTGCATTTTATCATACCGGAGCATGCGCCACAACACCGTTGGCGAGCTTTACACTGATAATCCTCCGAACCTTGTTCGGCTCTTTGGTGAACGTGATTTCTTCCACCAACCGACTCGCTCGTTCCGTAAGCTTACCGTTTTCATCGAATACGTCGTCAGCCGTTACTGATGCATAATCCCGGAGGAAACGACGCTTCTCTTCAACCGTTAGAAAGTTGGGTTTTTTGGGGTCTAAATGGTCTTCAGTCTTCATGATTAATTTTTTGTGGGAACTTTGATTTTGGCCGTCACTCCGTCACTGTTTGGTTTTCGTGTGACGGGGTGACGGGCAATTTTAACAATCACCGAGATTTTCTGGTCGATGAAGCTTCCAGCGTTTCGCTCGGTTTGTGTTGGCTCGTTCAACACGATTAGGGTGATCTTTTGCTAACCTTGACAGATATGTCCCGGTTGCGTTTGACCAGTTCAATAGTGCCTTGGCATCAGAACCCGCCGAGACGTGATTGAGAAGCTTGCGCCTTAATTGGTCGGCAGTCCCGAGCCACGTTTGATCATTCAGATCATCCCAGAGAACTTCGTCTGCCAAAATCAACAAACGCGACTCCGGTGCCAGTTCTGCCAATTCGGCCCTTATCGTTGGATGATGCCAACTCTTCACGACGAAACGCCTGTCCTCGTAGGATTTCTCCAGACGGAACTCATTGATCAACCAATGAAGAAAGGCCGGAATTTCATTTCGGAGTCGTGCCTGAAACTTGGCTCGAAGCTCGGTCGTGTTTGTCTCCATCGGCATCTGAAAGCGCAATGCACGCAATAGGATGATTTTATCCTCTATGTGATCATCCAACGGTGGCAATACCTGAAGAGCTTCAGCATCATCGTTCAGGGTAATGGAAACCCACCAAGAAGGCGAGAGGTTGACTGCCGTTCTCCCTTTCCTGTGACAGTCTTGAACTTGCGTCGAAACAGTGAAGTTTTTGATAGCTGTCCCTAGCTTGAGCCGATCCGTCATTCTGTGACTCATGAACTCGTCCTCCAGCATAATGTGTTCAGCTTCGAACAATTCAGCATTGAACTCGGTTTTGCCCATCATGTAGCGAGCGCCCTTAGCAGAGCGCCCACCAAGCATGAGCGTGAGGAGATGCTGTAACAACGACTTCCCGCAATCTCGTTGACCAGCGATAGCTAATGCTTGTGAGTCTTGAGACGATCCTGTACGAAGTGCGTTCACGGCAGTCTGCAACCATCCCATAAAGGTATTCCATTGGTGTATGCCGTGCTCCGGCTCACCTTTGACCAGCAGCCCTTCGATTAAGGCTCGCAAAACAGACCAGTCACCACGGGAAGGCTCGATGAAAGTGGGGCTTTCGGTCACCAAAAACCGAATACCATTTTCCTCGTAGAAGCCAGCCTTGCGCCCAGCCAAAGGAGCGGCGTAACGGACGTCGTAAAAGTCTTCTATATCCTGAAGAATTCGTTCTCGTTTACTTCGCTCCTCAACGCCTGCATGTTTGAGACGGCGATGGGTTTGCCCCTGTGTCTGAGCCAGCCAACGTCCACCGCCATTTTGAACGAGATATTCTTTTCGTTCAGAATCATAATAGATTTCCAACGGCGGTTCTTCGGGATTTTCTGGTTGCTGTTCCTGCTCGAAGTCAGGGGGTGGATTCTCGATGCCAAGAGATTCTTCAACACTTAGAATTGCTTCTTCGCTCAACGAATGAGACATGACTAAAAGGAATTAAGAGAGATGAGAGAGGCCGGTTTTTTCGTGGCTTCATGGATGCAACCAGGAAGTCTTAGCGGAGTCGATGGATTGTTGAAGGTGTCGTCTAGCCCTAGTCCTCTATACATCGCGTTCAGCTTGTCGAGTTGGACTTCGTCGAGCCTAACAAGCCCATGAAGCGACTTGCTCCCAGTGTCGATAATTGCTGTCATTCGGAAACCGTGAACAGCTTCAAGCCATTGGAATAGTGCCCAGCTCAATCGCTTATTCTCCTCCCTCTCGCTATCGGTCATTGCCTTGTGTCCGATAAGCTCGTCAGCTTCGATTAATCGAAAGATGACACGCTCTGTCGTGCCCTTGCTTCGGTTGATGGCATCGGCTGGAAACGTGCAACCCGTAAAGAAATAGCCAGGTGGCTTCGTCATCTCCAACACTTCACCAACCGCCTTGAAAAACTTGGAGTGTTCCGGTTTCCCAGTTTGGTAACGGTCGGGCGAGATCCAGATTTGATCATCGGGAGTAAACAGATAGCGCAATAGCAAACGCCAATCATTGTTTCCGTTGCCTTTCAGACGGACTTCGGAAGAATCCCAAGCATCGGCCCGCCAGTCTTCACTCCCGTAGTCCTTGAAGATTTGCCCTCGTTTTGCGTTGGCAGCTTTGGTAATGGCATCGAGCCTCTGTTCCAGCTTTTCCCTCTTGCTTCGCTCCTCGCCCATTCTAGCGCGTTTCTGCGCTTTCTCGCGGATTTCCTTGGGAGAAAGCGCCAGGACATCTCCTTGCATCATCGGGATTTGAAGCGCTCTACTCAGTTCAAACCCGGCATCTCGGAAGCTCCCGCCGTTCAACTTTGTGAAGAGTCCAAGCAAGGTGTCGCCGCTATGAGCCGGACAGTCAGGAATCCAACATTTCCCCAACCACGTTCCTTTCAGGTCGCCTTGGAATTTTCGCTTCAGTTTTCCGCAACCTTCATGGAAGGGACAAACCGCAGTAAAACGATTGGGGCCGGACCATTTCAACGGGTGTCCGCTTTCGCGTTCGATCCACTCGGGAAGCGTGGCGTTGATTGCTTCGGAATCGAAACGGGCTTGATCTGGCCGAAGCTCCAAGCGACTATCAGGAACACAGCTTCGATTGATAGAGCTTAGAGGAGCGGCCACAAATGGCTGCGTCTTTTTCATTATAAAGCGAATCGGTTCTGGTTTTCGTAGGCTTCAATATCTTCCAAACGAAAGCGAATCAATCGGCCAGTCTGACCAACTCGAAGGTAAGGAAGTTCGCCCCGTTTTGCCATGCGGCGAATAGTGTGAGGGCATACCCCTAAACGACTAGCGACTTTGTCTACTGTGAGATGTCGCTCCTCAGCATTTTCTTTGTAAGACATGCTGAATAACATTCGCCGAAATCCACTCCTGTCGCCTCTTGATACCACAAACGCTTACCGTGAATATCGCGAAAGTCAGGGTAAGATTTTCAGTTGACTTTCTTGGGCAGCATTCCCAAACCCAAATCCCCACGATCACTCGTTTGTTTGGTATTCCCGGCCAATTTTGCCATATTGATCAGTTGTGTTTTCGTCGGCAGCCTTTTTTCGTTGATTACAAAATCGGCAAAACCTAAACACAACCGTAATTTGGTTCGTTTACCGGACTTTCCCGAGGGTTTAAACGACACAGGCACTTCAATCGGCTCATAAAGGGCATGCAGCGTCTCAACTGAGTGATCTCCACCATCAACCTTCTCTAGCAGTTCGAACACTCGCTTATTCGTTTTGATTAGATCGATCAATTTGTTGAGTTGCGCACGATCTTCGCGAATGGCCCTATAGAGCCACTGTGCCAAAAACTCGGCATTCATTCCCTTCGGTTGGCCTGCCGCATCCCTGGTACAGAATTGGAACACGCCCAGCGCAGGCTCCCAATCCGCAGCAGTGCCAACAATGGCTTTTCGTCGCTCGCGTTGCGCTTTCTTCCGGCCGTAATCTTCCCAAAACCTCTTCACGCTGTCTTCCCCATGTTTCTCGACAAAATGAGGCCAAGCCGCCTGCCACCAGCCAGCGTAGTTGTCCAAAATCATCACTCGCCCCCAATCATCCGTAGGGAAATTCCAGATACCTTGGATCTCCCACGAAAAAAATGGCTCTTCACCCAGCATTGCAGTTCAAGTTGTTAGCCTAGTCTCAGCCCTACGTTTACCGCTTCTTTCTGATCGGCGTAATAGCCCGCCGTCAACGCGATGTTCGAATGCCCGAGGATCGATTTGGCGGCGAAAATCCCGAAACGGGTGGCGAGAATCGCCCCCACCTCCTTACGCAGCTCATGCAATGGTTTCTGGACTTCAGCAAAGGGTTTGCTGCCATCCTCCAACTTGTAGTCACGCAACCAAGCCAACAGGAACTCATAAGTCTTTCCAGCCCGGTAATACGCCCAACCGGTCTTTGCTTTGGGTTTATGCCCCTTCATCACGAATTCATCCTCTGGATTACGGGCGCGAAATCCACGAAGGACGGTCACGGCATCGGGAGCCAGATGGACTTCCCGCAAGGAACTCTCTGCTTTGGGCTCGAAGTTCCGGGTTCGGCGAATCTCGATTAGGGCTCTATCCAGATTTACTTGGGACCATTCCAAAAGATCCAGCTCTCGCCGACGAAGCCCGGTAAATGCGAATATGAGCAACGCTTTGAAAGCTTCGGTGCGCCGAATGTAGGCCGTCTCGGTTTCGCCTTGGTCCTGCGGGCGCATGAGTTCGCCATTCGCCATCATCAAGAGCGCCTCCGCATCGAAATGAGAGCGATAGCCGCGAACTTCTCGCTTGAAGGGTTTGATCTCGGCGAACGGATTTTCCAAGGACACCTCCAACTTTCGCCTAAGATCGTCCGAGAATAGAGCTGATGCATTTCGGATTACAGTGTTGGCGGAAGTCTTCGCCTTGCGGTCGCTCAGAGGATCACCTCCGTGATTCTGGACATAGCCACGCCTCCATTTCTCAATCCGGGTGTTGGTCAAAGTCGCCAACTTGACGCGATCCACGGTTTCACGCCACCGGTCAACTCCGCCATTCACATAATCAAAGCGGGTGGTATCATCGGGATCGGCTCCATTCAACCCGGCGACAATCTGCCGCAGACACCTTCGATATTGGTGAAGGGTGTTTGGCCTGACATCGATCACTTCCTCGACCAGAGCCAGATATTCGCCCACGGTAACGGTCTCCCGAACAACAAAGCCTGGCTTGAATCTTTCAACTGCCGCATCCCAGCCTTCACCAACGATGGTAAGGTAAATCCGCTTCGCTTTGTCAGCAGCGACATCCCTGCCAGAAACATTGAGCGGAAAGGACTCTCTTCTTCCGCGATGCTGAATCTTCACCGTGAACTCCTTCACCTGGGAAGTCTTGCCCCCCCGTGTGTAGGTTGGTTGGAAAACCTTTTCTCTCCAGTAGCGCACATCATCCTTGCCTCGACGGGCCTGCTTGGACACTTGCTTGGACACTTTCTCTGTTCATGGCTGTCATTTTAAGTTCACTCCCTACCTGCATTGAATAGGCTATTCACTACCGAAACGACATGAATCACAGGACTTTAGTGAACATGAAGGACATTGAATGAACTCGCAACGAAAAGATTTGTAATCAATAGGTCGTCGGTTCGAGTCCGACAGCCGGCTCGGTTGGGCTTTTCATCTCCACCACCATTGAGATTGACAAGCGATGGCGGCATCCGCCGAACCGCCAAAACGCGTTCCCCGCTTTCAGTTGCATATTGCCTCCCGCATCCGACCATCAACGGCCATGGAACGTCGTGTCGTCATCACAGGGCTAGGAGTCGTCACGTCTCTGGGCTGGGATCTCCCCACATTTTGGGAGAATTTAGTGAACGGCCGCAGCGGCGTTCGGCGAGTCACTTCCTTCGATCCCTCCGATTCACGCTGCCAGATCGGGGCGGAAGTGCTCGGTTTTGATTCCAGCCCATACTTTGCCAATTCGCGCGATGCGAAACGGGCCGAACGCTACATTCAGTTTTCCGTTGCTGCGTCAAAGATGGCCGTGGCCCAGTCCGGGCTGGACTTTGGCTCTCTGGATGATTCGGGCCGGGCGGGCGTGTTTCTCGGCACCGGAATTGGAGGACTGAAAACGATCGAAACCGGGCACGAAGCGATGCTCGAGCGCGGCCCGAACAGGGTTTCCGCCTTCGCTATTCCCATGATGATCGGGAACGCGGCCGGTGGACTGGTCGCGATGGACTTCGGGATCACCGGTCCGAATTTCTGCGTAACTTCCGCCTGTGCCACGGGCTGCCATGCAATCGGAGAAGCGTGGAAGACGATCAAGTTTGGCGATGCCGAAGTGATGATCGCGGGAGGATCTGAGTCGACCATGACGCGTCTCACCTTTGCCGCTTTTGGAAACATGCGGGCGCTGAGCCGTCACAATGATGACCCGGAAACGGCTTCGCGCCCCTTTGATCAGGATCGCGATGGCTTCGTCATGGGGGAAGGAGCAGGCGTGGTGGTTCTCGAAGAACTGGAATTTGCCCGCAAGCGGAATGCGAACATCATCTGCGAGCTAGTTGGCTACGGAACGTCCGCTGACGCCTATCATCCGACGATGCCCCACCCCGACGGTCGTGGGGCCAGCCAATGCATGGAACGGGCCCTGCTGCGAGCGGGGATGAATCGAGACGAAGTCGAATACGTGAACGCGCATGGGACCTCCACGCCACACGGCGACATCGCGGAAACGAAGGCGATTAAGGCGACCTTCGGTTCCTTCGCGAAGGACGGCCTCCAAGTCAGTTCCACGAAGTCGATGACCGGGCATCTCCTCGGAGCGGCGGGTGGCGTCGAAATGGCCGCCTGTGTTTTGGCGATCCAACATCAGACGCTTCCTCCCACCATCAACCTGGAGAAGCCGGATCCGGAATGCGACTTGGACTACGTCCCCAATGAAGCGCGCGAAACCACCGTGCATGCCGCGCTCAACAACTCCTTTGGCTTCGGCGGAACCAACGCCTCGCTCATCGTGCGGAAGTTTTCGGGGTAAGTTGCTCAGGAATACACCAAGGCCGAAAACCGCGAATGAAACGTCTCCGCCACCGGATGACGGATGGTGAGAAACTGGAAAATGACTTTGCAGGCTTCAACTGCGGATTGATCCGCGTAGTTCCGATCCTTCTCGATGACCTCTAGAAAAGCTTCGAACGCGTTGGCGAATTCGTGACGCTGCACGGCTTCGATACCTTCTCGAAAGCGATCCCGAACCGGCGCTTCAGGCATCAAATGTGCGGCATTGACCAAGGCCGCCAGCTTCTCCAATGCGTTGGATCGATCGGCGAACTCCGAATCGTAGCCGATTCGCCCGCAGGCCTCCGCGACTCGGTGAACATCGCTCGCCAAAAAACCCTGCGCGAGGAGAAACCAAACCTCATCATCTTTCTCGGCCAAGGGCTCCAGCAGATCCGGAACCAAATGCGCCTTACCGGATTCCAACGCCGCCTTCGCCTGAGCGATTTGCGGGACTTCCGGCGATTTAAGATGCTTCTTGAGGAAGTTAAGAATCTCGGACTCCGGCAGCGCACCGAGAAATTCATCCACAATCACACCGTCCACGAAGAGCTTGATCGTGGGAAGACTTCGAATCCTGTATTGAGCGGCTAGCGCCTGATGCGCTTCCGTATCGACTTTGACCAGATCCCATTTCCCACCAGCATCGTCCGCCAGACGCTCCAGGATCGGGCCGAGCATTTGGCAGGGACCACACCACGCCGCCCAGAAATCCACCAGAACAGGAACCACACGGCTTCGCTCGATCACTTGAGCATCGAAGTCGGTAACCTCGTAAGCCATCGTTGCGTTTTCTGAACGATCAGTGCGAAGATGCGGTTAGCGCATCTTCTCGAAACGGTCAGTCAGCAACTCGACCGAAGTCTTGTTCCCGGACTTCTCGCGAGCCACCTCTCCGAGTTTATCTTCCAGAGCGTTTTTGCTGGGGCGATCGACCTCGTAAAACACCCCAAATTTCCCGGGCCATGGCTCATCCGCCAATTGGAACGCCTTGTTCTGATCCTTAGTATCGTGTCCTTCGATCAGCTCGAACTTGCCGTCCTTGCGCGGATTCGCTTCGTCGAACGATCCTTTATAGAAGACCACGCACTCGGAGAGAACCTCAACCACACTGAACCCCGGATGAAGGATGGCCCGCTCGAACACTTCCATCATGTGTTTCACCTGGGAGGCGTGGGTGCGGGCGACAAACGAGGCCCCGCTGGAAACGAGTTTTTTCATCGGATTGATCGGCTGATCGATCGCTCCCGTAAGGTCAGTCTTCGATTTGAAACCGATCGGAGAAGTGGGCGAAGTCTGTTTTTTGGTCAGTCCATAGACGAAGTTGTCCATGATGATGTAGGTCAGATTCACGTTTTTACGGGCGCAATGCTCCAGGTGATTTCCACCAATGGAGAAACCATCTCCGTCACCGCCAAAGACGAAGACGTTGAGATCCGGGCGGGAAAGGCTTACGCCGGTCGCAAACGGCAGCGCACGGCCATGAATGAAGTGGACGCCATGACCATTCACGAAATAGGGAAAGCGCGAAGAACAGCCAATTCCCGCGATCGTTGAAATCTTCTCGTGAGGAATCTGGAGCTTCTCGACGACTTTGAAAAACGAAGCAAGAACCGCGAAATCGCCACATCCGGGACACCAGGTAGGGTGATCCGCAGTGAGGTCTTTCTTGGTGAGCTTCGGTGCCTCAATCGGCGGAGCTTCTTTGATAGCAATGGTAGCCATGATCGTTCGCGTTGGGGGATTGGATTAAACTTCTTCGATAGCGAGGAACTCGTCGATCCCGTCGATGATCTCGCGAATTTTGAAAGTGAGCCCGTCGGTCTTGCAAATGCTCTGAATCTTGGGGTTGCAAAACCGGGAGCGCAGCAGGGTGGTCATTTGACCTTGTCCGTAGAGGCCTTCGTCATTCATTTCGACGACGAAGACCATGTTGAACCGGTCGAAAATATCACCGAGGCCTGGAGCCATCGGATGGAGGTGGCGGAGATGAACGGCACCCACTTTATGATCGTCCTTACGCAAGCGATCAACCGCCTCGCGAATAGGTCCATACGTGGATCCCCAACCGACGAGAAGAACTTCGCCTTCGTTCACTCCATAAACTTCGGGAGCTGGCAGCTCTTTTTCGAGGTCGCGCAATTTATTACGACGTCGTGCGGTCATCGTGCTGTGAAGCTCGGGTTTGGCAGTGGGGTGTCCCCATTCGTCGTGCTCCAGTCCGGTGACAACCGGGTAGGTCCCGCCTTCCATCCGCTTGCCGGGAGGCGCATGACGCGTGGGACCATCCAGGGGATATGGTTTGAAATCCTCGCCTTCCGGAGTCAGATCAAGAAGCGGATCAACCGTCAACTTTGCCAAATCAGGCTGCTCAAAGGCCTCAATCCGTGACGCCAAGGCTTGGTCACTTAAAACGATGACCGGCACACTGTATTTCTTCGCGATTCGTCCTGCTTCCAACGCGATGTAAAAGCAGTCCTCCACATCCTGGGGAGCGATCACCACTCGCGGAGAGTCACCGTGACTGCCGTAAATCGCCTGCATCAAGTCACTCTGCTCCACACTGGTGGGCAATCCGGTGGAGGGACCTCCGCGCTGCACATTGATCACGATAAGAGGCAACTCCGCCATGGTGCCCCAACTCAAAGCTTCCATTTTGAGAGAGAGACCGGGACCAGAACTCCCGGTCACCGCCAAGTGCCCGGAGTAGGCGAAGCCAAGCGCCATCGACACCGCTGCTAATTCGTCTTCTGCCTGGATAAAGGCACCGCCGTAACGAGGAAGCTCTGCGCGCAGACTCTCCATAATGGTTGACCACGGAGTGATGGGATAACCGGCTCCAAAACGAACCCCAGCCGCAATCAAACCCTGCGTCAGAGCCGTGTTTCCATCCGTCGCCACCCGATGCTCGCTCTTCGTGTGGCCAACCCTCATGTCGTAGGCCAACTCCAAAACGTCTCCCAGTGGGTAAGAAAATCCCGCATCGAAAGCCAGCTCCGCATTCCGCAGGACCGACTCATGCTTCGAACGAAACTGCCGCTGAATGATGTCGAGCAGCTTGTCGCGATCCAGATTAAAAATGCTACAGATCACTCCAAGAGCGAACATGTTTTTCCCGCGATCCTTTGCGGAACCACCAATCGCTTCCACTGTGGCACTCGTCAGTGGAACGCCGACAAAGGTGAAGCGAGGATCCCGCTCCGCAGGTTCCACATGGTCTGAATCATAGAGACAGATACCACCTTCTCGCAGGGAATCGATGTGATCGTCGTAACTGTGCTGGTAGAAGGGGACGAGCACATCAGCGCGATCCCCCGCGCTGAGCACCTCTCCGGAACCTAACCGAACCTGGAAAATGGAGGGACCACCAGAAATGGTGGAAGGAATGGTCATGTAGGTCATGACGTCGCGATCACTTCGACCAGCCAGCTTCGCTAGCATCCCTCCGATCGACTGAATGCCGTCCTGTGAATCTCCGGCAAATCGGATGACAGCGTCGTGGATTTTTTCGGTTTTGAGGCCGGTATGGCCAGCGACGATCTTCTTAGGAGCTTCTGGAGGAGTGGCGATATCGCTCATTTGCGGAAATCAACTGATGTTGCGAAAAAGTTTCGGGGGGATGATTCTTCTGCCAGCATCGTAAGGTTGGCAAGACGTTTTGAGAGGCATTTGAATGACTTCCAAAATCCCTTGTTCGTTCGATCTCTCATTCGAGGTTTCTGGTTAAACCACTCAACACCGAATCCGGTCAACATTTCTATCCGCTGGTTGAAAAAAGACCGGATTTCTGCTGCCAAATCACGGCCTCTTCGCCCTCAGGATTTTGCGAATCCGGCCCTTATTTTCAGGATGAGTGAAGCACCCGAAGGCCCGCAGACTGACGCTTCCGGATTGCTCCACCAACCCCTCAGCCGCCCAAGTCGCCGGGAACGCATCAGCGGAACGATCCGTACCCTGGACCAGCTTCGTGCCCAAGGTTAGCGTATCCCGTCCAACGAACTCTACACTCCGGTTATTTTTGAAGCTCTGATCATTTTGCCGCTACGCGGTTAGGCCCCCCCTTTCCCACCATTTCTGCCTTGCTCGGTCGGTCATGGAGCCCGCTCCACTCGCTCCCTTACGCCTTGAAGTCGGGCAAAATGACTCCCGAATCTGCACACCTTTTTTCGAGACGATGCACTAGGAGCCTGTCGGACTTCGCCCGCCCGGCTCCGAAAATCGGGGATTCGGCCAAAACTCCCCTTCGTTTTCGTCGTTTGTGTCTCCACAAATTCCTCAAACTTATGGAAGTTTTGACTCGAACCTCGATCTTCTCGCCAGGACGCTCTAAGTCCGACAGACTCCTAGCTTCACGGTTTTACCCATTTTCCCACGGCTGCGATGAGTTTCTCTTCCAGCCGCGCTGGCATCCAGTCTAACTGATGAGCATTCCGTCCCATTTCCGTGGGATCAAGCGTGAACCAAATGCCATCCATGAAATGCTCGGTCATCGGAATATGAGGGCAGTCGGTTTTGAGCGGGTCTCTCCAGCGCAACGTGATCTCACTACCGCAGATCGGTCCTTTGATTACCGATTCGATTTTGATCGTCGCGATTGTCTCGGTGTAGGCGTCTCCGGAATTTGCGTTCTTTGCGTCATCCAAGGATGACTTGCCGTCCGTTCAAGTAGTACAAAATTCGGTGCTCAGGTGACCCTCCCTCGGATGACTACCTGAGCATGTCTGGCAACTCCTGACAGAACCTCCATATCAAAGTATTTTTACTTCGATTCCTCACTGGAACCCAAGCAAGCCACAGCTGAAAGAAAGTGGAAGGTGATTGCTTGGTAGTTCATTTTCTGGCGAAATGTAAGAGCGATATCACGTCACTGAAACTCTCCGTCTTCACGGCCCTGTGTGATACTTTTTGGAACCACTCTTTTCGGGTGATCCGGCGGAAGATTTGGCATCTTCCGCTACAGTTGCGGTCGTGCTCCCAATCCCGCTCGCAAAATGATTGCGTTTTCGGAGCAACTCTTTATTAGTCGCACTTCCAAACACTAACTCTCAATTCAGATTCATGAAATTCGTTAAAATTGTCCTGATCACTCTTTCCGCTGTGGCCATCTCCTTGAGCGCGACTTCTTGCGCGAAAAAGGCTCCTGAAACGGCACCAGCTCCCGGCTATGTGGAGTACGGCAAGTAATTCGCCGTTTGTTTTTTCGAAGCAGGCTTGGAACGTGTTCCGGGCCTGCTTCTTTTTTTGCCCTGATCCGGCGGTTCGGGACGGCTTCGTTAGCGCGTGAGCAGTTTCTCGATCGATTCGGAGAGGCCTTGGAAGCTGACGGGTTTGCACATGTAGTCATCGACCCCGGCGTCCAGGCAGCGCTCTTTATCTCCGGGCATGGCCAGGGCGGTGAGGGCGATGATGGGGGTGGAGAGTTTGAGGTCACCGCGGATTCTTCGCGTCGCTTCCAGACCGTCCATCTCCGGCATTTGGATATCCATGAGGATAACGTCAGGGGGAGCGATTTTGGCATTGTGAAGGGCTTCGATCCCGTTTCGCGCCACGGTGACTTCGAAACCTTGGGAGGCGAGATAGTCGCTGGTCGGGACGATGTTCGCTTCGTTGTCTTCCACGAGAAGGAGCCGTTTTCCGGCGTGAGCGCCATCTTCCTTCGCCTTGGGCACTTTGAGGGTCGAGCGCGAGGCACTGAGAGCCGCGAGTTGCAGGGAATCTGTCAGGCGTTCTTGGGTGACCGGTTTGAGCAGATAATCGACCGCCCCGCGTTCCAGACCTTGGGAGCGATCGTCATACATGGAAATGATGACAATGGGGATGCCGGAGGTTTCCGGATTCTGGCGCAGTTGATCGAGAACGGCCCATCCGGAGACGTCCGGCAATCGCAGATCCAGCAAGATGATCCCGGGCTTGATCTCGGTCGCTTTTTCGACGGCCCCGCGGCCCATGGTGTGGACTTCCGTCCGAATCCCGAGGTCGCCCAAGTAGCGAGTGACCTGATCGGCCGTGATCGCGGAATCTTCGATCAACAAGGCGGTTCCAAAGAGTTTGGCAAAATCCCGCGCGGCGGTTTTGGGCGTCTCCACCCGTTTGAGCTGCTCGCGCTCTGCCACAGGATGCCAGGGAACGATAATCGTGAATCGGCTCCCCTTCCCTTCCTCGGTTTCGACACTGACACTCCCATTGTGAAGCCGCACCAGACTATAGACCAGGGAGAGGCCCAAACCGGTGCCACCGAACTCCCGCGCGAGGCTGGAATCCGCCTGACTGAAGGGCTTGAACAAGCGATCCAATCGATCCTTGGGGATGCCAATTCCGGTGTCCGAAATAGTGAACGAGACGGCTTTCACTTGCTCCATCGCCACCACTTCCAGACTGACCAACCCGCCCGCGCGGGTGAACTTCACCGCATTGTGGAGCAGATTAACGAGGCACTGCTTGAGGCGGCGGTCGTCCCCGTAAATGGAACCGATCTGATGGTCGACCTTGGTGGTGAGATTGATCTGCTTGCGCCGCGCTTCTTCGGCGACGAAGGCCAAACTCGCTTCGCAGAGATCCGGAACGGAGACATTGCCCAGTTCCAGCTCGAAGCGATTCGCCTCGATTTTGGAGAGATCCAGGACGTCGTTGATCAAGTCGAGAAGATGGTGGCCGCTGGATTGGACCTGGAGCAACGCCTTCTGCTGGCGCTCTTCCACGTCGCCATAGACTCCCAATTGCATGGCCTCGCTCAGGCCGAGGATGGCGTTGAGCGGGGTGCGCAGTTCGTGGCTCATGTTGGCGAGGAACTCGTTCTTGAACTTGTTCGCGGTTTCCGCCTCGTCCCGGGCTTTTTCCAGCTCCGTGGTGGTTCGGCGCAGATCGGTGGCATCGGCACCGTAGACATTCACATATTCCCCGTCAGGGGCGACTTGGTAGGTAAAGAGGAAGCTGCGACCACCAATTCGCAGCTCTTGCTGAGAGGTTCCGTGGCCATTCTCCGCCGCCTTGACCGCGTCTGCCAGGACATCGCCATCTTTCGACGGACAGAGCCGATACCAGGACTCGCCCTCCAAATCTTTAGAGTCGAACACCTCCCGCGCGGCCCGGTTCGCCAAGAGAATCGATCCCTTTCGGTCCACTTTCACGACCGGGGCCGGGTTGAGCTCCGGAAACAACGCCATTTGAGCGAGCGCCTTATCCCGCGACTGGATC
Source organism: uncultured Verrucomicrobiales bacterium (assembly GCA_964351855.1). Taxonomy (GTDB): domain Bacteria; phylum Verrucomicrobiota; class Verrucomicrobiia; order Verrucomicrobiales; family DEV007; genus JBCDHN01. The sequence goes on along the minus strand of CAYGQD010000069.1, from coordinate 15,530 downwards.
TCCGCGACCATCTCATTGAACCCATCGACGAGATGACCCAGTTCATCGTCTCCCTGCTTGTCCGCGCGAAGGCTGTAATCCCCGTCCGCGATTTTGTCGACCTTGTCGGCCAGATTCGAGATGGGATCGACGATCAACCGGCGAAGATGCGATGACAGCAGAAACGCGACCAAGGTGGAAATGGACAACACGCCCAGGGCGATCAATCCGTACTGTTTTTGGCGCTTTTTCAGGGCGTTTGTGTTCGCCCGCAGGTAGACCGAACCAATTCGATTTCCATCCACCTCGATGTCGCGCCATTGGGTAAGATATCCCTCCGCGGAAGAACCGTCTGCGATGGACGGAAACTCATCGGTGGAGACGCCTTCTCGCGCGTAGGTCGCAAACGTCGCATTGTCCGGCCCATAAATCCGCGCCCCGACAACCTGCTGATGCTCGCCCAAAGCGGCAAGGTTTTCGACCGCTCCATCCGGGTCCTCGAACTCCACCGCAGCCCGGCTATTGTAGGCGATGACGCCCGAAAGCGTGGCCAACTCTTCATCCAACGCCTTCCGGATCGAAACGTAATCGAAAATCAGAAAGCCGGCACACGCCAAAATCAGTGCCAGCGCCGTGGTCCCCATAATCACCGCCGTCTGCTTGTGCTTAATCGGTAAATCGGCAAAAGAGGATGGCTTTTTCATACGCGCGGGAAAGAGAGACCCTTATTGGCAGATTTCGATTTATCAATCAGGAGGATGCGTTTCGTCCCTTGGCTTGCCTCGATGCCGAAATTGGCCCATACAGAGACCCGCACGTCCCCGATGTCATCTTCAAAACCCATTCGCGTCGTCAAATATCCGTGGCATATCGGCCACGACTACGAGCTGTTCAAGGTTCCGTTCGAGTGGTCCATGATCGTCGATTCCAGCCGGATGTGGGCTAGTTCCCAGCGCCCGCTTCCCGATCATGTCGATCTCATTCCCGCGCATCGGGCTTCGGAAAGCGATCTCATGATCCTGCACGTGGATCAATGGACTCTGGATGAATGGGACAAGCGCCATCTCTTCGAATTCTGGAAGCAACACTTCGAGGGCCCGAAAGTGGTCATCAATCACGGGTGCAACCTCGTCGATGGCTGTTCTTCGGCGCAAATGCAGGATTTCCTGGGTGATTTGCCGGTCGTCACCAATAGCACGACAGCGGACCGACTTTGGGGATTACCGAATTCCCGAACCATTCTCCACGGATTCAGCCCCGAAGAATGGCCGCAGACGGACTACGCGGATTCGCGCGTCGTCGTGGTTCAGTCCCATCAAGCGGGACGGCACGCTCAGTTTCGCAATCATGAGGCGGTCAAGAAGATCGAAGCAGCGGGCATTCGCCTCTGCTGGGTGGGGCGCGACGTGAAGTTTTCGAACTGGAACGCCTATCGCGAATTCCTGAGTCACTCCAGCATTCTTCTCAATCCGGCCCATCCTTCCCCCAATCCCCGTTCCCGCGCCGAAGCGATGCTTTGTGGGCTTGCCATCGTCACCACGAAGTCTCAGGGCGAGGAAGCCTATCTGAAATCGGGCGAAAACGGGTATTGTTCGGATGACATCGATGAATTAATCACTCACCTTCGCACCCTCCAAAATGACCCGGATCTCACCCAACGCATCGGAATCGCCGGTCGGAAAACCGCTCAAGCATGGTTTCACACCGATCGATTCCAAAAGGAGTGGACGGAACTGGCTCAAACCCTTCTCCAATCAGCCTCATGACCGGTAAACTCGACGAATCTTTCCTTCAGACCCTCGAAATCCCGGAGGGTTCCGTCGTGGTCGACTGCGGAGCCAGCATCGGCGATACCGTGGAAGTCTTTTTGGGGAAAGGGGCCATTGTCCATGCCTTTGAACCCAACCCCGCTGCGTTTGCCCATCTCCAGACGCGTTTTCCAGATTCCGCAAACCTCACTCTCTATCAAAAAGCGATTTCCGATCACAATGGAACCGCCCGTTTCTTCCTCCATGAAGATTTGGGCCCGGAAACCCTGAAAACGGCCAACGGTTCTTCGCTTCTCGACTTCAAAGGCAACGTTGATCGCTCTGCTCCGGTGGAAGTTCCAACGATCGATCTCTCCGAGTTTCTTCTCGATCTCGAAACCCAAGTCGAAGTCCTGAAAATCGACATCGAGGGAGCCGAGCTGGGAGTCGTCAACAAACTGCTCGATACCACCGCTTACCAAAAAGCGAATCGCATCCTCGTCGAAACTCACGAGCGGAAGATCCCCGAGCTCCTCGAAGAAACCAACGCCCTGCGCGAACGCATCGAGTCCATGGGACTCACCAGCCTCATCAATTTGGAATGGCACTGACCCTCATCTACACCTACTACAACCAAGAAGAAATGCTCCGACGCCAGTTGGAGAACTGGGAGAGTTATCCTGAGGAACTGAAGCGCGAGATTCGGGTGATGTTAGTCGATGACTGCTCCAAGCGCCCGGCGGCAGAGTTGGTTGGCGAAACCAGTTTCACCCTCGCGATCTATCGAGTGACGGAGGATTACTACTGCAATATCGGCGGAGCGCGGAATCTCGGAACCAAAGTCTGCGAAACAGAGTGGATGTTCCACAGTGACATGGACCACATTCTGCCCCCTTCGGAAGCGGCGAAGGTCCTGGAGATCGCGTCCCGCAACGAACCCAAGATTTATAAATTCCAGCGGATCGATCCGGAATCCGGTAAAACCAAGATCCATCCAGGAACCATGCTGCTTTCCCGCTCCACCTACTGGAAGGTGGGCGGATGCGACGAGGATTTCGTGGGGAATTACGGCCAAACCGACATCCACTTCTTCTACCGGGCCGGTTTTGTGGTGGAGACGGAGATGCGGGAAGACATCCAAATGGTGATTCATCACATTGGCGAGACTGCGGGAATCGACCGCCAAAAGCGCGAACCGAATCGCCTCTTGTTCGAGAAAAAGAAGGACAGCGGGGAATGGTCGACCGATTTCATCCGGTTTCCTTGGGAAAAGCAGCGCTGATCAGAAGATTGTCTCCTGGCAGACTGACACAGTCCTCCATTGAAGTTTGCCGCTGAGGGGCCAAACTGACCTCCTGTGATTCCCTCCCCAAAACATCCGATCCACGGTAAGATCGCCCAACTGGATTGGCGAGATCGTGAACCGGCGGACGTCTTCCAGAGGATCGCTCACCTTCCCGGTGCGATCTTCCTTGATTCGTCCGGTTTGGGTCCCGTGGGGAACGAGCTTTCGATCCTGACCTGCGAACCTGAAGCGGTCATTTCCGGAACGCTCGATCAGGCCGAAGCCCTCCGATCCTGGCTGGAGGCAAACGCGATTCCATCCGCGCCGGATCTCGGTTTCCCGCTGGGAGGTGCGTTTGGCTACATCGGCTACGACGGTTGCTTCGAATTCGGCCTCTATCGCAAGTTGCTCGCGTTTCGCCACCAAACGGGAGAGTGGTTTGACGTCGGTGGGCTCGGCCAGGTCATTGAGCAGACGCCGCCACCCTCAAACCTCATCCCAGCCGGGAAGGTCTCCTTCGAGCCGGAAATGGAACGGGCCGAGTATTGCAACCTGGTCCGCCAGGCCAAGGACTACATCGCGGCGGGCGACATCTATCAGGTCAATATCACAAGACGGTTTCAGTCCAAGTGGGAAGCTGGAACGTGCGCCTATCCGTTCTACGAAGCTCTCCGCAATGCCTCACCGGCCCCGTTTTCAGCCTACTTGAATTTGTGCAATCGCCAGCTCCTTTCCAGCTCCCCGGAGCAATTCCTCAAAATGAGTGGGAGAGGGATCCAAACTCGTCCGATCAAGGGGACTCGGCCGCGCTTTCGCGATCCGGAACGGGACGAGCGCAGTCGCTACGACTTGATCACGTCCGAGAAGGAACGGGCGGAGCTGATCATGATCACGGATCTGGAGCGCAATGATTTGGGTCAGGTTTGCCAGTTTGGCAGCGTTCAAGTTACCCGACTACTCGAGTTAGAAACCTACGAACACGTTTTTCACCTCGTCTCCACGGTTCAAGGAACCTTGAGGGACGGAATGAGCCAACTGGACGCGCTCCGAGCGTGTTTTCCCGGCGGCTCCATCACTGGAGCCCCGAAAAAACGCTCCCGAGAGATCATCGACGAGCTGGAACCGATCGGTCGCGGCGCTTACACCGGCGCGATTGGGTACTTCGGGCTCAACGGCGAAAGCCAATTCAACATCGCGATCCGAACCGCGATTGCGGAAGGTGATCGACTCCATTTTCATGTCGGAGCCGGCATTGTCGCCGATTCTGATCCGGAACTGGAGTTCGACGAAACCCGCCACAAAGCGGAAGGCTTCTTCCAAGCAGCGCGAATGCGTTGACCAGCTACTCTCCCTTGACCGCCAGGAGTCGGTCGAAGGTTCGGATGAGCATGTTTCCGTGAACGATCACCGGTGTGCTGCGGCAGACGACGCCATTGCCTAACTTCGTCCGACCCAGCTCCTCAAATTCATCGCTCGCGGCCAGGGCAACCACGACTCCGTCGCCATCGACGCAAAAAATCTTCTCCCCATCACTCACCGGCGATCCGAAATAGGTGGCACCGCCGATTCGCTCCCTCCAGATCACCTCACCGGTCTGGTGATCGACACAGGTCCCGATTCCCTTGTCTTCCCAGAAAAAGACCCGGTCTCGAATTACAATCACGCTCGGGATATGGGGGACATTTCGCTCGATCCGCCAGACTTCTTCCAGCCCCTTCCCGTTCCATTTCACCGCCACCGCTTGCTTGGGTTCATTGGTAAATCCGCAGGTTCCGATCACGTAATCTCCGGCCAGCACCGGCGAACTGATCGCCCGCTCCTTCGCCTCCAAATCAAACGACTGCAGCTCGCTCACCACTTCGCCCGTTTTCGGATCGACCGCCGTGAAGCCGTGCTGCCAGTTCGTGAAAACCAGCAGATCACCGCGCTCTTTGGTCGGCAAAACGACGGGAACCGAATAGCTCAAGCGCAGACTCTTCCGAGGAATCTGCCAGCGCATCTCTCCCGTCTGCTTGTCCAGCGCAATGAGGCTACTTTTCCCGTCTTGATCGTTATTGATCACGACCAAGTCTTCGTGAACCATCGGCGAGGCTCCAAATCCATGACCGCCGACGACTGGCCCCAAATCCGCCATCCAGACCTGTTCCCCCTCATGAGTTAACGCAACCACGGTGAGTTGCTCTTTCGTCCCCCACGTGTAATACACCAATTCTTTATCGACCGCAGGCGTGGTCGAAGCCGGGCTGTTGAAGCGATGGCCTTTGAACTTTGCGGTCTCGTAGGTCTTCTTCCACAAGACCGAACCATCCTTGGCACTGACACAAACGGGCATCCGCTCGCTGGTCTCCGCATCCGCGCAGAGTAAAAACACGCGATCTCCCACCACCGCCATCGAACCATGCCCCACCCCGGGAAGATCCGTTTGCCAAAGATAATCAGCATCGGTCCATGTCGCCGGAAGGTTGGCGCTTTCCACGACACCCGAGCCATTCACGCCCCGGAAACGCGGCCATTCCGGCTCCGCCAACAGCGGTTTGGCGAAGGCGACCACGAAAACCAAGATCAAACAACAATGGGGTTTCATCCCGGGATCTTAATTCACCTCGGTCAATTGCCAACTGCCGAGTTCGCCCCCTCACAGATTCTCAAAATCTCTTCTATTCCCGTGTCGATCCCGTCTTCATCGAGCGCTTCCACCTTCACCTGCCCTAGCCGAGTGCCTTCAAAGCGCGAACGCGACATCTGGTAAGCCGCATCATAATGGGTCACCAACAGGGAGCGCGCCAGCCCCGACCAATCCTCCTGCTTCACCATCTCAATCCAGCGATCAACGGCATCGTTCCCTTGCAACCGTCGTAGGACGTTCAAGTAGGCAATCAGCTGCTCGATGTCGTCTTGGAGGAAGGCGTAATTCTTGGCCAGAAAACGAACTCGCTCTTCCAAATCGACCTCCACCTCGATCATTCGCGAAGCCTTCATTTTTTTCCACAACGGTCCCGGAACATACAGATTCCCGATCCGATGACTTTCCGACTCGATGAAGACCGGTCGGCCCAGCTCAAACTTCCGCACCTCTTCGACAATCTGGCTCTCGAACCATTTTTGATGCGGCTGGGGACTATGCGGCTCGTTCCCAAAAATCGATCCGCGATGGTTCGCGAACTTCTCCAAATCGATCACTTGATGACCTTGTTTCTGCATCCGATGTAGCAGGTCCGTCTTCCCACTCCCCGTCAGCCCACCGACCAAAACGATGGGGAAGCGATCGTCCGAAAACCAGGTTTCCAGTCGTTCCATGACCCATTTTCGGTAGCTCTTGTATCCACCATCCACCACCCGGACATGCCATCCCACAGCTCCAAAAATTGTTGCGAAGCTATTGGAACGTTGACCTCCCCGCCAGCAGTAAACCAGCGGCTGAAAATCCGGCGGCGTTTCCGCAAAGCGCGTTTCCAGAAAGCGTGAGATGTTCCGAGCAATGATCGCCGCTCCGGCCCGGCGGGCCGCGAATTTGGAGGTTTGGTGATAAAGCGTCCCGATCGCTTTGCGCTCCTCATCATCCAACACCGGCAGATTGATGGCCCCGGGAACATGATCCTCCGCATACTCTGAGGGCGAACGCACATCAATGATCTCGCTGAAGTCAGCAAGAGACTCGATCTCCGGAAAGGGAATAAGTTGCGGCGTCGCCATGAATTTCGTCTGACTCTCCCTTGGATACGGGCGAAGAGCCGGAGGCGACCATAGCATAGATCATCAGCGTTCTCGAACGACCTCTCCCCGTGGACCCCGTGGATCCCTTGGGTTTGCGGAAGGTTCCATGGAAAACTTCGACTTCCCATCACCACGCCCCGGATTAAAGTGAAGACGATGAACGCCCAGCTTCCAGTCGGCATCCAGTCTTTCGAGCAAATTCGCGAGGAAGGGATGGGCTATGTGGACAAAACCGAGGGCATCGCCAAGCTGGCCGGGCAGAGCGGCTGCTTCTTCCTCTCCCGACCCCGGCGTTTCGGGAAGTCGCTCCTCGTTTCCACCTTGAAATGCCTCTGGCAGGGGCGGCGCGAGTTGTTCGAGGGCTTGTGGATTGGTGAGGGGGAGCGCTGGCGTTGGCAACCGCACCCCGTCATCGTCATTGATTTCAACGGGCTGGCGGTGGATTCTCCGGAGAACCTGGAAAAGACCCTGCGTTCGCAGTTGGACGAGCTGGCCGCCGATCACCAACTCACCCTCGGTGAAGACACCGTTCCGACGAAGTTCCGCGAATTGATCGTCGGCCTCGCCGAGCAAACCGGCCGGAAAGTCGTCTTCCTCGTCGATGAATACGACCGCGCTATCGTCCATCACCTCGGCCAGGGAGACGCGGCGATGGAGATCGCCCGGGCGAACCAGAAGATCCTCCGCGAATTCTTCGTGGTGCTGAAGGATGCGGCTGTCGCCAGCCACCTCGGTTACGCCTTCATGACCGGTATTTCGCGCTTCAGCAAGCTCTCGGTCTTCTCAGCCGTCAACCAGTTCCGCGATATCAGCATGTCCGGTCACTACGCGGATTTGATCGGCATCACCGAGCCGGAAATCGAACGCGACCTCATGCCGTATCTCGACGCGATGCGGGAGGAAACCGGCCAATCCCGGGCCGAACTCCTCGACCAACTGCGCGCCGTCTACAACGGTTACCGGTTCACCGCAAAGGAGTCCCTCGTCTACAACCCCTTCTCCCTCCTCAGTTGCCTCGCCAACGGCGAGATCGACGAATATTGGTTCGACACCGCCACCCCGTCCTTCCTCATCCAGCTTCTCCAACAAAGCGAGATCGACCTGACCACGGTGGACGGGTTGGAAGTGCCGGAGCAGGTCTTCGGCATCTACGACCTGGATTCGCTCGACCCGATCGCGCTCCTCTTCCAGACCGGCTATCTCACGATCCAGGCCAAGGTCACCGATACCGTGTTCCGACTCGGCTTCCCGAATCGCGAAGTCCGCAGCGGCTTCCTCAGTCGCCTCACCACTAGCGAACTCCAGCGCGCCGGAGCCAAAAACGTCTTGCCGATCTACAAGCTGGATCACTACCTGGAGACCGGCGATCTGGATCGGTTCTTCGAAGTCCTCACCGGGCTCTTTTCCTCGGTCCCCTACGAGCAGGCGGCCCGTCTCCACGAAGCCAACTTCCACGCCCTCTTCTACCTCATCCTGCGCATGGCCGGGGTCAAGTGCGAGTCAGAACTGCTCACCAACCAGGGCCGGATCGACCTAGCCCTGGAAAGCCGCGAGCGCGTCAGCATCTTCGAGTTCAAATGCGGCCAAACCGCCGCCGAAGGCCTGGCCCAGATCAAGGACAAAGGCTACGCCGAACGCTGGCAGGGCACCGAAAAACCCGTTTTCGGAATCGGGGTGGGCTTCGACGTGGAAACCCGGAACATCTCCGGCTGGGAGATGGAGGAACTCTGAGCTAGCGCTCCCGCAGCGCATTCAACCGCATCCGATGAAAGGGCTTGAGCAGGTATTGCAAGACAGTGCGGCGACCCGTCAGGACATCAACTTCGGCGACCATCCCGGGAATGATGGGAAGGATTTCGCCATCTTTGCTGGTGAGCTCTCCATCATGATTTCGAACCTTGATCTCGTAATAGTGCTGCTTATCGACTTCGTCTTCAATCGTATCCGCGCTGATGTGTTCAACGGTTCCTTCCAGCCCTCCGTAGATCGAAAAATCATAGGCGGTGAATTTGAGAATCGCGTCTTGGCCAGGACGAAGGAAGGCGACGTCCTGGGGTCGGATCTGGGCGGAAACCATCAGCGAGTCGCTGTCCGGCACAATATCGACAATCGGCTCACCCGGCTGAATCACGCCTCCTAACGTCGTGGCTTGCAGTCGATTCACCGTTCCCGCGACGGGAGAACGAACGACGGTTCGGCGGACGCGATCTTCTCTTCCCTGCAACGACTGTTCTAAGCCTTCCAACTTCGCTTTCGCCGCATTATATTGCTCCATCGATTTACTCTGGAAAGCACCTGTGATTTCCTTGATCTTTCCTTCCAGCTCATTTACTTCGCGCTCCAATCGCATCTGATCGACTTTGGATACAATATTCTTCTCGACCAACGGAATCGTCATCGACAACTCGTCCGACGCCAGTCGTAGGCTATTATCTAGAGTAGACCGCGCCTCCGCGATTTCATCCTGACGCTTGTCGAACAATTGCCGTTCTCGCTGGATCAACTCGGGCCGTTTCGCCTGCATCTCTTCCGAAAAGGCGACCCCATCTTCCCCGTCCGCCTCCGCTCGCAGCCGAACCAAGGTGGCCCGTAAGGCTTCGGCCTCTGCCAGGTTTTCTTGATAGGACGCGTTGGAGATGGTGTCATCGATCCGGGCGAGGACATCTCCTTTTTCTACCCGATCACCCTCTGCGACGAAAATCTCAGCGATAATCCCACCTTCCAGGTTCTGGACGGTCTGAACGGAAGAAGACGGAATCACTTTTCCCATGCCTTTGGTGACTTCATCCAGCTGCGCTCGGGAAGCCCAGAAAATGAACCCTCCAATGATTGCGGCGATGAGCCACAAGAGCAGGTTCGCCCCGGGAACTCGATCGCCCCGGACGGCATGGCGGGCGCTTCTGGCAAAGTCCAGTTCGTCTCGGCGAATCGAAAGATCGTTTGGTTGATAGGTAGGTGCACTCATCGTAGAAATTGGCTAATTGGATTAGAAACGGAACTCACCATCCCGAGTGAAAGACGCTCCCCATTCGGGTTCAGGTTGGGGTTCTGCTTTGGGTTCGTGACGATCCGGCGACCGCGTCACTGCGGAAGGCCGCGGTTCATCCAAAGAGGGATCTTCCGCCAGAAGGGCGATATCTTCTTGATCAGAGGTCTTTGCCACGGGCGCTTCCGTCTTCCGATCGCGGAGAACTTGCTCTTTCGGCCCATCTGCCACGACTTGTCCGCGATCAATCACGATGATACGATCGACCAAGGAAAGGATCGAACGCTTGTGGGTTGCAACGAGGAGGGTGCGATTGGGATCCTCGTTGAGATAGTCTTCCAACTTACCCAACAACGCTTGCTCGGAGGACCAATCCATCGCGCTGGTCGGCTCATCCAGAAGGAGGAGCGGCGGTTCTTCCAATAAGGCTCGTGCAATCGCAAAGGCTTGGCGCTGCCCGCCGGAGAGCGTCTTGCCGCCTTCCGCCACCGGATGATCCATTCCTCTGGGTAAGGAGCGTATATAATCTGCCATTCCGGCACGCTCAATAGCCTTCCAGATCATCGTATCCGAGGCCCAAGGGCAGCCCGCTTTCAAGTTCGAACGTAGTGTTCCGAAGAGCAGATTGGGTTCCTGATGGACATAACCAATTCGCCGCCGCAACTCCGCCGGATCAATCTGCCGTAGATCGATTTCACTGATATCAATGCGTCCGGACGTGGGCTCATAGAGATTGATCAGCATCCGCATCAGCGTGCTCTTTCCGGAGCCAATTTTCCCGAGAATCGCCACCCGTTCTCCCGGACTGATCTCCACATTCAGGTTTTTCAGAATTGCACCGGAATCCGCCTGATACTCAAATCCCACATCCGAAACTCGAATCCTCGGCTCAAAAGTTTCCAGGCTAATATATTGCGCTCCTCGCTCGCTCCGCTCAGAGGGGGCCCGCATAATTTCGTTCAACCCTTTCAACGACCGGCGACTCTGCTGAAAGCGCGTTAACAAGGAGGAAATCATCATGAGGGGTGCCATGGCCCGCCCCGAAAGGAGAACACAAGCAATCATCGCACCCATGGTCATCTCTTCAGCCCGCACCTGGTAGAACGCGACCACGACGATCCCGACGGTGACCAAATGCTGGATCAGCGCCGTGGAGTTCAAGGCAAATTGAGCATACCCGCGAGCTTTTCCATCCGCCTTCGCCGCGATGTTGACGCTTTCTTCCATCCGGGCTTGGAGTTCCGATTCGCTGCGCGTCGCTTTGATCGTCTCCATCGCGTTCACGCCTTCGACGAAGAGCGCTTGGCGCTGATTGCTCGCCAGGTAGCTCTTTCCAACCGCGCCGCTGATTGGGATTTGCATCAGCGCGCCGATGGTCAGCGCGAGAACCGCTCCAATAATCAGCGGCAAGGCAACGGGGCCGCCAAGGAGGAAAACAATTCCCGCAAAGACGAACACAAAGGGCAGATCAACCAAGGCCGAAATCGTGGCACTGGTAAAGAACTCACGCAGGCTTTCGTAAGATCGCGCTTGGCCGGCCAAGGCACCTGCGGATTGAGGTTTCGCTGAGAACCGAAGCCCTAACACTTTCGCAAAGAGGTCGCCGCCGAGGATCAAATCAATTTGATGCCCTGCGCGATCGACAAAGAACGTCCGCAACGACTTCAGGGCAAACTCCAGGACAAACGCCGCCAATGCTCCGGCGGCCAGTGCAAATAAGGTATCGATCGCCTGATTCGGAACCACCCGATCGTAGACGTTCATGATAAAGAGAGAAGACGTCAACGCGAGGAGGTTAATCATGACGGTGGCAAAACCGACCCGCGCATAAAACCCACGAAACCGCCAAAGACATCCCCAAAACCAATTCCGTTTCGGTGGCGGAGTGACAAAATCGCTTCTCTCTTCGAATTCATAGACCGGCTTGGCCAAAATCGCGAACCCAGTATAACAAGATGCGAGTTCCTTCAGCGAAATCTTCGAGGCACCTCCTCCGGCACCCAGCGTGACGACCTCGGCCTCCTTGGAATTCACGAACTTCAGCAGCACCACGGCATCACCATCGTTCAACAAGAGAATCGCAGGGAGAGTCGCGGAGTGAAATTTCCCGAGCGCTTTGCGGACAATTTTGGAGGTGAAGCCGCAACGTTCTGCCGCGCGCCCAAACAAATCAGGGCTGAGTTGGCCATCGACGATGGGGAGTCCTTGGGTCGCACCTGCCAGGTTGACGGATCGACCGTAAAATCTGCCGAGAAAGTCTAACCCCTGAAGTAGGGGATCAGGGTGTTCATGGTTCATTATACTCAAGGTATCTTAGAAATCCGGCAATTCATATCTATTTTATGGTATTTATAAATTTTATTGTATTTGATAATATTACCTCTATTTTCACCTTGCCATGAACCACAAGAATCGTCGACTCCACTGGGTTGGAATCGCCGCCGTTACCTCCCTGTACGGCTCCGCCTTCGCCCAATCCCTTGAAGAAGCTGTCAAGCTGACTCTCTACAACGAGCCTGAAATCCAGGCCGCGAACTTTGATCGACTCAGCGCGATCGAAGACTGGAAGATCGTGAAGGCAGATTTGATGCCCCAAGTCACGATCGATGGATCCGCAGGATACCTGCAACGTGACCGCACCACTGATGGACTGATTCAGTCTTCGGGAGACGGTCTTCTCAGTCGCCAGATCGGTGTTTCTGTCCGCCAACTCATCTTTGATGGCGGCTTGGCCAGACACCAAGCAATTTCGGCCAAACACGGCTACGAAGTCCAAGAGCTGGTCGAACGCAGTATGTTGGAAGCCCGAGTCGTCGACCTTTGTGAAGTCTACGTGGAAGTGCTGCGAGCGCGTGAACAGGTCCGAGAAGCCCAGGAACAGGTCAATCGCCAGAAAGAAATGCGCGATATGATCAAGGAAAAGGTCGGTGCCGGCGGAAATCGCGCGGATCTGGCCCTCGTTGACGGGCGCCTCAGCTTGGCCGCCAACTCCGTGGAAAGTCAGCAACTGGCGCTGGAGAATGCGCTGATACGCTTCGTTCGTCTCACCGGCCAGCCCGCCTCGGGACTCACCTACCCTCCGGTTCCTCTACTTCCCGCAGCGCAGAGCGAACTGAATCTGGAATCGAACTGGGACTACCTGGCTTCCACCGCTGCCTTGGAAGCCGCTACCGCCAAGCACCGGAGCGTCAAAGGCAATCGCGGCCCGAAAGTCTATTTCGATGCGGGAGCGAGCAAGGGGCGCGACGTGTTGGGGATCGAAGGTCAAGACGACGAAGTCAGCGCCATGGTGGTGATGTCCTGGGATATTTTCCGTGGCGGAGCGAACAAAGCCCTGGTCCAACGGGAACACTGGCAAGTCCGGAAAGCCGAAGAGCTGGTGCGAGCTTCGATCGAACAAAGCGAATACTTGAGCTCGCTCCTCTGGAAAGAGCGCGAAGGCTCGAAAGCGAGTGTCCGGTCATTGGGCTCTTATGTGGATCGCCTCGAAGGGGTTTTGTCCGACTACAACGAGCAGTTTAAGGTAGGCCGCCAAGACCTCCTGAACATTCTCGATATCCAGAGCGAACTTTACACCGCCAAAACCAAGCTGATCGACGCGAAATATAATATCGACACTTCAGCCTACCGCATTGTCGGGGTCCAGGGAACCTTGACCGACCTTTTGGTCGGCGAAGAAACCATCCAGGAATACTTGGATCGCGATCCCGACGAAGACCCCGCACCAGAGAATCTACTTTCCGTCCGCGGGTTGCCAGAACCCGGTGCGACCGAAACCGAAAACCCTACGCCGGTCTCTTATGTTTCTGAGCCGGGTGAACCCGTCGCCACTCCGGCCCCTTCCGAGGTCTCTTCTGACCCGCCGACGAAGACCCGACGCTTCAAACTCAATCCTTTCTCTTCTTCAGAAGGCAATCGCTAATCCTGAAACTCCCAGAATTTTACCTTTCTTAAGCCATGAATTACCAGATCAGAATCCAAGACTCCGCCGGAGAAACTCGAATCGAAAAGCCGATCGAAGACGGCGACGTCTTTCTCGTAGAACCCGGAGATGAAGTCTTCGTGCTCGATGCGGAAGGAGCCCCTGCCAACGTTAGCCTGACACCTGACGGGTCCGACTTGATCATTGAATTCTCCGAGGGAGCCCAATTCACCCTCGACGAATACTTCTCCTCTGCGGGCGGTGGAGGACTTGTTCACTTGAATATCGCCGGAGGCAGTGACGCCTCGTTGTTCCACGAAATGTTCGCCGACGCTGGTGCCGCTGGTGCCGCTGGTGCCGCTGGTGCGGCTGGTGCGGCTGGTGCGGCTGGTGCGGCTGGTGCGGCTGGTGCGGCTGGTGTGGCGGAGACGATGGGGGGAAATGTTCCTCTGGAAAACGCCTCCGAAACCGGAACTGCCCCGAGCAACCTGATGTCTGTCTCCGGTCTACCGGCTTCGGACTCATCCGGCGGGGCGCTGGAAGCCGTCGAGGCATCACTCGCAGGTGGTGTTGGCAATCTTCCGGAGGGGACCGACTACACACTCATGCGTCTCTCCAACTTGGGCTACACCGAGTTTGAAGAAACCTTCACGTCCTTCCGTGAAGACCTCGCCACGGCCCTAACTCCTGACGAGACCCCGCCACCGGGAAACTTCAGCGCCACCGTGCAGCCAGAACCGGCCCCCCAGCCAGCTCCTACCCCCACGATCACCACTCCAACAGTCACGCCAACGCCCATCATTGAGCCAGTCGTCCCGCAACCTCAACCCCAGCCCATCTATATCACGGTCCAAGCGAATCGTCCTCCGATCGCCGAAGAGGATCTGGCAACGACCGATGAAGACACGCCCTTGCTGGATATTGACATCCTGGGCAATGATAGCGATCCCGATGGAGATCCGCTCACGGTCACTTCAGCCACAGCTCCGAACGGAATCGTTGAGATCAATGTGGACGGGACCCTGACCTATACACCCAATCCGGATTTCAATGGTGAAGATGTCATCACCTATACCATCAGTGATCCCAGTGGAGAAACAGCGACGTCAACCGTGACCGTCACGGTGAACCCGGTCAATGATGATCCCGACGCGGTCGATGACATAGCTTCTCTTGATGAGGACAACGCCATCGATATCCCCGTCCTGAACAACGATTCCGATCTCGACGGCGACCCTATCAGCGTCTCCGCGGTCACGGATGGAGCCAATGGCACCGTCTCCATCAACTCCGACGGAACCGTCAAGTACACGCCGAACCCGAATTTCAACGGATCGGACTCCTTCACCTACACCATCACTGACGGGAATGGTGGAACGGACACCGCCACGGTCTCTGTCACGGTCAATCCGGTCAATGATCCACCCGTCGCGGTGGACGATGTGTTCAGCGGAACCGAAGATATCGCAGTGACGCTTGATCCGATCGAGCTGCTCGGAAACGACAGTGATCTGGATGGTGATACCCTGACGATTACCAGCGTCGATAACCCGGTGAACGGCTCCGTCGTTCTCAACTCGAACGGCACCGTCACCTTCACGCCGAACGCCAACTACCATGGCGACGCCACCTTCGATTACACGATCAGCGACGGGAATGGCGGAACCGCTTCCGCAACCGCGACCGTCAATCTGGCGGCGGTCAATGACAACCCGGACGCCGTCAATGACGCGGTCACGATCAACGAAGACAACGCGATCGACATCCCCGTCCTGAACAACGATTCCGATCTCGATGGCGACCCCATCAGCGTCTCTGCAGTTACCGATGGCGCGAATGGCACCGTATCCATCAACTCCGATGGAACCGTCAAATACACGCCGAACCCGAACTTTA
>CAYGQD010000068.1:0-31759 GCA_964351855.1 uncultured Verrucomicrobiales bacterium | reverse complement strand
CGGTTTGGTTGGGACTTCGGAAGACTTCGGCAGCCAGGGAAGCCCGCCGTCTCACCCGGAGTTGCTCGACTGGCTCGCTCGGGATTTCATCGCGCACAACTGGGATCTCCACCACTTGTTCCGCCAAATCGCCCTCTCGGCCACCTACCGGCAAGACTCCGCCGTCTCGCCTCAACTCCGCGAAGTCGATCCGGAGAACATCCTCCTCGCCCGCAGCCCCAGCCTCCGTCTCCCTGCGGAGATGATTCGGGACAATGCCCTCGCCGTGAGCGGCCTACTTGTCCCGAAAACCGGCGGCCCCTCGGTCAAACCCTACGACCTGGCTGTCTCCTTCAAGCCGATGAAAACGGACACCGGCGAAGGCCTCTATCGCCGCAGCCTCTACACCTTCTGGAAGCGAACCTCCCCCGCACCCATGATGACCACGCTGGACGCCGGCAAGCGCGAAGTCTGCCAGGTGAAACGGGAGCTCACCGCCTCTCCCCTGCAGAGTCTGATCCTGCTCAACGCCCCCCAATTCGTCGAAGCCGCCCGCGCCACTGCTGAGCGCCTCCTCACCACCCATGGCTCTGATGATGGCGCTCTCCTGGGCGAAGCCTTTCGCATCTTCACCAGCCGCGCACCGGAGCCGCGTGAACGAGACGTGCTAACCCAGCTCCTCCAGGAACAGTTGACCGAATTCGCCGCTCACCCGGACAAGGCCAAAGCCTATTTCCAAACCGGAGCCAAACCGCCGACCGGCGATCATCCTCCGGATCGGCTCGCCGCCACCACCGTCCTGATTTCCGCCCTCATGAACTTTGACGAAAGCTACACGAAACGATGAACTGCACCGGATTTGAAGCTCCCCTCGGTCTCAGCCGCCGCCATGCCTTGCAACGGTTCGGCGGAGGATTGGGCGCCATCGCGCTCGCTGATTTGATGAACCCGCCCTCCGCCCAGGCAGCCCCGGCGGCCAGCGGCTACCATCATCCGGCAAAGGCGAAACGCGTCATCTTCCTCTTTCAATCCGGTGGCCCTTCCCAGATGGACCTCTTCGATCACAAACCGCGCCTCGTCGCCGAAACCGGTCAAGAGCTCCCGGACTCCGTCCGCCAGGGGCAGCGCCTCACCGGCATGTCCGGAAATCAGGCCAGCCTCCCTCTCGTCGGCAGCCCCTTCCAGTTTGCCCAACATGGAGAGAGCGGGGCCTGGCTCAGCGAGCTGCTCCCTCACACCGCCAAAGTCGCGGATGACATCACCTTCGTGAAATCGATGTACACAGAGGCGATCAATCACGGCCCCGGCGTCACCTTCATGCAGACCGGCTCCCAGCTTCCCGGCCGCCCCAGCATCGGCTCCTGGCTCAGCTACGGACTCGGCTCCACCAATGAGAACCTTCCCGCCTTCGTCGTCCTCGTGACCAAGGACAAAGGCGGCCAACCGCTCGGCTCCCAGCTCTGGAGCAGCGGCTTCCTCCCGGGCAAGCACGATGGCGTCCAGTTCCGAGCGGACAAAGACGCCGTGCTCTACCTCAACAGCCCGGGCGGAATCGATCCCCGCAGCCGGCGCAAGATGCTGGACCGCCTTCAGGAACTTCACCAGATGCAACTGGCCCGAACCGGCGACCTGGAGCTGGAGACACGCATCTCCCAATACGAGATGGCGTTTCGAATGCAGGCATCGATCCCTGACGTCACCGCCATCGATGACGAGCCCGACTCCACCTTCCAACTCTACGGCGACGACGCCAAGAAGCCCGGAACCTTCGCCGCGAACTGCCTCATGGCCCGGCGTCTTGCCGAACGCGGCGTCCGGTTCATCCAGCTCTACCATCCCGGCTGGGATCAACACGGCGGTCTCCCCGGCGGCATCAAACGGCAAGCCAGCGAGACGGATCAACCCAGCGCCGCCCTTCTCACCGATCTTAAAGCCCGTGGCATGCTGGACGATACCCTCGTCATCTGGGGCGGCGAATTCGGCCGGACCAACTACTGCCAAGGCACCTTCAACCCCAAAAACTTCGGTCGCGACCATCATCCCCGCTGCTTCACCATGTGGATGGCCGGCGGCGGAATTCGACCGGGGCATTCCCACGGCCAGACGGACGATTACTGCTACAATATCGCCGAAGGTGGCGTCCACATCCACGACCTCCACGCCACCCTCCTCCACCTCCTCGGCATCGACCACGAACGCCTCACCCACCGCTACCAAGGCCGCTACTTCCGCCTCACCGACGTACACGGCCACGTCGTCAAAGAGATTCTGGCTTAGAAGCCTCCACGCTCTTCCCACGCATCCCGTAGCGGAATTTGCAAAAATTCCACTCTCCGCCTTTTCAGAGCCTCCGCCTTCATGAACTTCATGTTCCAAACTCTCCAAAGCCCGTGCTCCGCAAGTTTTTTACCATGAAGAGCATGAAGGACATGAAGATTCGGGATTCTTCATTGAGGCCGATGCTTCTGGCCCTTCGTGTCAAAACCCCGCGAATCAAAGGCCTTTGCACAAATGGGTAAAATTCACAAAAACAAGGATTTCAGAATTCCAGTTATTGCCGCTGGAGCATGGTAAACGAATCCTCTTCCAGTTATCGCCAATTCGGCTGGATATGGAAGCCACGGTTCCCGAGTCGCGACCCAAGCTGGCGCGGCACCCGCTTGGTTGGCGGGTGTTGGCAACAGGATGGATCGTGAGCGGTAAAGGCGTTCTCATGGTCTTATGGTGGTGCGCGTGTGGCGATAGTGGTATAACGTACGATCTTGGAATTGCGCTCCATCGCTTCCCCGCAGCAGGGGCATTTGCGAACTACGCCGCTAAGGTTGGCCGCTTCCGAGGAGCGAGCCGTCAGGGATTCGAATTCGGGTGACCCGATCTTGAGCGTCCGCCCGGAGTGAAAGGCGATACGTTCACACGTTCGTTTGGCGGTCGGGTGACAGAAGCCGAAGTAGCGAACGGAACGAAGGCCGCGTGGCAAGACGTGGCGAAGATAACGGGTCACGAATTCGACCCCATCGATGGTCGATTGCCGGACCCGACCGCCGCGCGAGCGATCTTTCCAGCGGAAGGTCACCGTTTTCTCCTCGACCCTGACGATGCGCGAGTCGCCAATCGCGCTGCTCCCGACGTAGGGCCCTGCAAGAAGACCTCGAAGCGGCCCTCACCACCGCCCGAGACCATCCCGGCCCGCCCTCGTCGAAGTGATGGCCGACGCCAAGCTGGTCTAACTACCAAGGTCGCGGTTCCTCCATCTTTCCCTGCTACGAACCCGTCTCTTCACAGACGAAGGACAGCTCTCCGTGGTGATAGGAGGCGCTTAGCCGGAACCCCAGCGCCTCAGCGCAGGCCTTGGCGAGGGCGAGGCCAAGGCCGGTGTGGGAGGTGCCTGTGCGGGAGGTGTCGGCCCGCCAGTAGCGGTCGAAAAGGTGTTCGACGTCTTCCGGGCGAAAGTCGGGGGCGGAGTTGGTGATCTGGATGCGGTGCTCGGCGGTGGCGATGCGGATGGTGCCTTGGTCGGGGGTGTAGGCAACAGCGTTGGAGAAGAGGTTGGTGAGGATGTGCTGGAGGAGGCTGCGATCCGTCTCCAGGGTGCGGTCTTGGAGGTCCCGGGTAATCTGGAGATGCTTCTCGGCAGCGGCGGAGGCGTAGGGTTCCCAGGTCTGGCGGAGGAAATCGGACAGGGGAATAGGCTCGGCTTTGATGGCGAGTTCTCCGGATTCCCAGCGGGCGAGGGCGAGGAGATTCTCGACCATGGATTCGAGCTGGCTGGCGATGTCGAGCGTCTCGGCGTGGGTTTTGGCCCCGGCTTGGTCCGGCCATTTCAGGGCGACTTCACTCATCGTCTTGAGTTCGGCAATGGGGGTGCGCATTTCGTGAGCGAGGTCTGCGCTGAAGCGGCGCTCACGTTCGAAGCTGGCCTCGAGACGCTGGATGAGCTGGTTGAGCCGATCCGAGATGGGCTGGAGTTCGACGGGGATGCCGACGGTGGGGAAGCGGGTGTCGAGGCGGGAGGCATCAATCGCGGCGACGTGTTCCCCCAGGTGGGTGAGTGGCTGGAGGCCGCGATGGACAGAGAGGCGGACCAGGAAGACGGCAGCAAGCGCGCCGAGGAGGCCGATGATGCCAATGCCGGTGAGGAGGGTGCGCAGGGTTTGGTCGACGGGGGCGGATTCCATGGCAAGGACGGCGATGTTCGCCCCGCGGCGGCCTTTCCCTTTTCCTTTGCTGCCGCCGGAGCTGCGGAAGGTCATGGTGCGGACGTTCCGACCGTCGGCAAGGCGGGTGGAGGCGAACGTGGGCTGGCTCCGGGCATTGTCGGGGAAGGGGAGAGACATAGCTCCGAGACTGCCGGACCGCTCCACTTCTTCGCCGCTGCTGGTCCAGATCTGGAAGAAGACATTGCTCCCCTCTTCGTGGTAGGGAGGGAGGCGATCCCTGGCACCGCGGGCAGGGGCACGCAGGGATTCGGGTGCGGCTTCATCGCTTTCTCCGAAGGAGGCGAAGCGGACGGTGCGGGAGTCGAGCGCGAGTTCGGCATCGAGCGATTTGAGGAGGCTCTGCTGAACCGCGAGGTAAATGCCGATCCCAGCGCCGAGCCAGAGGAGGGCCAGGCCGCCGAGCAACCAGACGGTGAGGCGGCGGCGGATGGAGTTCACCGGGCGCGTTCCTCCAGGATGTAGCCGTAGCCGCGCTTGGTGTGGATGAGGGGCGGGGCGTCTTCCGGGACGGCGATTTTCTTACGCAGGGCGTAGACGGCGGAATCGACCACATTGCTCATGGGGGAGACGAGGTCATCGTAGATGTGTTTTTCGATCTCGGTGCGGGAGACGACTTGACCCGCCTTGAGCATGAGGTGCTCCAGGAGGGCGAATTCCCGGGCGGTGAGGTCGAGCGGCTGACCGGCGCGGTGGGCGGTCTTTCCTGCGGTGTCCAGTTTGAGGTCGGCGACTTGGATCAGCGGGGTGGCCTTTTGGTAGGATCTGCGGCAGAGGACTTCGACCCGGGCGAGGAGTTCATCAAGGGCAAAGGGTTTAATGAGGTAGTCATCTGCTCCGCTGCGGAGGCCGTGGACGCGGTCTTCGATCTGGTCCTTGGCGGTGAGGAACATGACCGGGGTTTCATTACCCTGGCGGCGCAGTTCCGTCAGCAGACTGATGCCATCCATGCCGGGCATCATAATATCCAGGATGGCGGCATCATAAGTATGTAGCTCCGCCATTTCCAGGCCGTCGTCCCCGTTGTCGGCATCATCGACGCGATAGCCGGAGCGCCGCAGGGCCAGGGCCACGGTCTCGCGGAGGCGGCGGGAGTCTTCAACGAGGAGGAGGCGCATGGTTGGGGAACCAAAGAATCCGGGTGGCAGGAAATCAACCCGCCACCCGGAATTTCAGAGGGTGATAAAAGGAAGAGGCTTAGTTTCCGGGCTTCTTTCCGCCCTTGCCGCCGGCTTTACCGCCTTTTTCGCCGGGCTTGCCCGCCTCTGCGCCAGGTTTCGTCCGCTTGCCTTTTCCGCCAGGACGGGCGTCCCCTTTGCCAAAGGTCTTGGCGAACTCGGGTTTGCTGATGGCACCATCGCCATTGAGGTCCTTCTTCTTGAAAGCTTGGCCGACTTCCGGTTTGGAGGCATCTTTGAAGCGCTTGCTGGCACCGAGTTCCTGGGCGGTGATGGAGCCGCTGTTGTCGGTATCGATGGCAGCGAAGATGGTGGAGGCATCACGAGCGCCGCCCTTGCCTTCGCCGTCTTTGCCTTTGTCCGGCTTATCCGCGAAGGCTCCGGTGAGGGAGATGGCCAGGGTGGTGAGAACGATTGGTAGAATAGAGAATGGCATTTTGATAGGATGGTTTTTGGTTGAGGGGAAGATGGTAGATGGAGTTGGATGATGGGGAGATGATGGTGAGCCGCTTTCTTGCGCTTTATCGCATGCGCTTTCCTTTCCCGCCGCCTTTTCCTCCACTGCGCCCGGCACTGCCCGAGAACTCCTCCGCGCTAATGGCACCATCTTCGTTTGCGTCCATGCCATCGAAGGCTTCCCGGATGGTGCGGCGATCGGCGTTGGCATAGCGAGGGCTCTCGGCGAATTCCGTGGAATTGAGGGTGCCGTTCTGGTCGCTATCCAGCTGGGTGAAGATGCCGGACATGCGCCCGCCTCCCCGGGCGCTGCCACCTCCCGCGGGTGCGGGTTTACCAGGCTTTCCGGTAGGCTCGGTCTCGGCATGGAGGACGAGCCAGTCGATCATCATGTCTGCGATGAGGTTATTGTTATTGCCTTGCATCATCAGGTGAGAGTTACCCCGGATTCCGTAGCCTTGCACGAGGTCGATAATCTCTCCATGACCGCCATTCTGAGTGAATAGAGCGGCTGCGGCGGTGGTGGCGGTTTTGCGAGAGCCCTGGTTGCGAGAGTCGACATAGTCTCCGTAGACGCCGAGCATCGCCTTACCTTCCAGGGTTGGGAAATTGCTGGCGGTGGGAGGGCCGGTCGGCTCGACCAGGACGAGCGCGGAAACGAGATCCGGACGCGCCATCGCCGCATTGACGGCCTGAGGGCCACCGGCGGAGTGGGCGATGAGAATGGAGGGGCCCGCTTTTTCGAGCAGCGCTACGATGGACGCTTGGAAGTCGCGTTTGGTAGTCCCGACCCAGGGATAGTTTTGCTCGAAGACGTCGAAGTCGTCCGTGGGGAAGCGGGCGTCATCGTAAGGCGTTCCCTCGCGCGGGCCAAAACCCCAGCGCGGCCAGATATCGCGATCCCAGGGTTTGAAGGCATTGGGGTCCTGCGGCGGCTGGCCTTCTTTTGGCACGACTTCGCTGCGGGAGAAGTCGAAGGTCGGGTCATTGATGACATGGACCTCGTAGCCTTCTTCGGCAAACATGGGGGCCCATCCATCCCGGCCATCCGGCGTCATCACATAGATGTAGGAGGAAAGGTTATGGCCGGGGACCATGATGACAGAGACGTCCTTCGTTTTCTGGGCCGGGCTGACCGAATAAACCAGCGCGCCGTTCACGTATTCACTGGAGGTGGTCGATTGAGCCAGAGCGTTTCCCGTGAGGGCGACAAGCGAAAGGAGAAGACATCCGAGAGAGATGGGTGGTTTTTTCATAGCTGGCTCAAGGCTGGTGCAGAGTAGATGATGGAAACATGATGAAACGAGGCTTTCTTGGCTACACCATTCTTCACGCCTCAATTCTCGCTCTCCTTCTTCTGTTCACGGTGGGAACTCAGACAACCACTGCGCTGTGCTTCCACCAAAACGGGCCCTACCAGGCTACGAAGACGCTCGTTGAGCTCCGCCTTTTTACAGATGATCACCACGACATCGGGCTGATACTCAGCAACGAAGACCTTAATATGTCCGCTATGGAGCTTCTCGACAGCGTCGCGGATCGTATGCAATTCGGGATCAATTTGGGCGGCAACAGGGTTCATAAAGATGGGATGGTTTTTAGTGAGCACGTCTCACGATGCGTCCCATCCTTTCACTCCGAAGCTGATGACAAGATGACGGTGGAGCTGGATTGAAGATTGATGCGAAACGTTTTTCCTTCATCATCTTGGCATCATCTTACTCACTGAGAGTCTCGAAATCAGTTCCACAATCATGACGAATCGCATTGTCACCATCGCCATTTCCTGTCTTCTTTTTGCCTTCGCAGGTCCGTCGATCGGATTGGCGCAGGGGCAAGGTAAAGGAAAGGGCCGCAGCCCAGCCGAGCCTTCGGAAATGCCGGGCAAACCCGCTCTACCCCCTTCAAGCTTCGATCTTTCCGCCGGTTTCGTAACCACCATCACCGCGATTGAAGATGATCAGGTTACCTTCGTGAAACCCGATACCAGCGAATCAGCCTCGAAGATGAGCGGAGGAAAAGGCAAAGGGCGTTTCCGGAGCAACGCTTCGGGAACAACCATGACCCTCCCGGTATCACCAACCGTCCTGATCACGACAGCGACCTCAGCTCGGCGCACCGGTGATTTGTTAGTCGGGATCGAACTACCTGGCGGGCTCAGCAATCAGCACTTTGACGCGATCGACAAGAATGGATTGAAGGCGCGGGTCGTGATTGACGGCGTTGATATTACGGAGATCAACGTGCTCGTTTCCGAAGAGGATGCGGAGGCTCCAATCGCGGTGAAGCCGAAGCGTCCGCCCCTGAAAAGCCAGCCCTTGAACTGATGAAGCACGCTCTCACACTCCATCTACTTTGGGCAAGCGGCGCGCTGCTATACGGGCAAGACGAGATCGCTTTCTTCGAATCCAAGATCCGCCCGGCGCTGGTCAAATACTGCTACGAATGCCACTCGGTGGAGTCGGGGAAATCGAAGGGCGGACTGCGGGTCGATACTCAGAACGCGCTTTTGCAAGGCGGCGACACCGGTCCGGCGATCGTTCCGGGAGATGTGGAGGGCAGCCTCTTTGTCACGGCGATTCGCTATGAGGACGAGGATTTCGAGATGCCGCCGAAGGGGAAGCTTCCCGCCGAGGTGATCGCGGATTTCGAGGAGTGGATCCGGATGGGAGCGCCGGATCCCCGGACGGACGCGGCACCGGTGATGGTCAAGAGCGGGATCGACATCGAAGCCGGGCGGCAGTTTTGGTCTTTCCACCCACCTGAGAAACCGACGCCGCCGACGGTGAACAGCCAAGATTGGCCTCGGAATGAGATCGACCGGTTCGTACTCGCCAAGCTGAAGGAGAACGCCCTGACACCCGCACCACCCGCGAATCCGCGGGTGCTGGTCCGGCGCCTCTACTTCGTTCTCGGTGGCCTTCCTCCGTCAGCTGCGGATGCGGAACGGTGGGCGCGGGCGATTGGGACGAACCTTGATCCCGAGGCGATTGCCCAACTGGTCGACTACCTGCTCAGCTCATCGCGATTTGGCGAGCGCTGGGGACAGCATTGGCTCGACGTGGCGCGCTATGCGGAATCCACCGGCGGTGATTCGAACAACATTTTTCCACATGCCTGGCGCTACCGCGACTATGTGATCGACGCCTTTAATGCAGACAAGCCTTTTGACCAATTCATCCGCGAACAGCTGGCGGGCGATCTCCTCCCGATCGATACCGACGCTGAATGGGCGCAGAATCTCGTCGCGACCGGCTTCCTCGCGATCGGGCAGAAACTCGTCGGAGAAGTCGAAGACCGGAAATTTTTCGCGGACCTCGTCGATGAGCAAATCGACGCCACGACCCGCGCCTTCCTTGGGATCACGGTGTCCTGCGCCCGTTGTCACGATCACAAATCTGATCCCATCCCGCAAACCGACTATTACGCGCTCGCCGCAATCTTCCGCAACACCACCACGCACTACGGCTTGATCAAGGCACAGGCACGTCAGCATTCCACCTTGCTCGACGTCACCGGGCTGGGGCTTCCTGCCGATCGCAACACCCTGACCTCCGCTGAATTTGCCCAGCTCAAAGCCGAGCGTGACGCGGCGGCGGAGAAGATGGAGGAACTGATGCGCCAGATTCGTGGCGATGATGACAACGTGACCCGGGCCAATCTTCGCCGCTCTCGCACCAAGCGCGATGAGACGGAGAACGCTCTGCAAAGTTTCGATGAGGCCGGGAATCCGTTCACCTTCGTCATGGGAATCCAGGATCGTGACCAAGCCCTGGACACGCGACTTCTCGTCCGTGGCGAACTTGATCAGCCGGGTCAACTCGTCGAGCCGGGATTCCTCCAGGTCGTTAACCATCAGTCCAGCGCGATCTCTAAAGGAAGCGGTCGGCTCCAACTTGCCGAGTGGATCGCCAACGCCGAGAACCCCCTCACCGCCCGCGTCATCGCGAATCGGATCTGGCATTGGTCCTTCGGTCAGGGACTGGTTCGCTCGCTCGACGACTTCGGCGCGACCGGGGAAGCCCCCAGCCATCCCGAATTGCTCGACTTTCTGGCCAAGGAATTGGTGGAGGGGAATTGGTCGCTCAAGACACTCATCCGCGAGATCGTCCTGTCCCGCACCTGGCAACAGTCCTCCAGCTTCCAACCCAGCCACTTCGAGATCGACCCCGAGAATCGCCTACTCTGGCGCGCAAACCAGCGTCGATTGGAAGCGGAAGCGATTCGCGACGCCATGCTCACGGTCAGCGGGAACCTGCAAGTCGGACGTCCTCAGAAACCGCTCCTCGCTGACATCGGAGAAGGGACCGTGGGGCAGTCGGTCTTCGAGCCCGAGATTCGGAAGATCGAAACGAACCTCCGCAGCGTCTATCTCCCACGCGTCCGCAACGTCTTGCCGAGTGGACTGGAACTGTTCGACGCGCCCGACGCCAGCAACGTGACCGGCGCTCGCGAAACCACGGTCGTCCCGCTCCAAGCGCTCTACGCGATGAACGATGATTTCGTACGGCGCCAGGCGGAAGCCTTTGCCGATCGCCTGCTCCAAATGCCCTCGCGCGAGCGCATCGACTTCGCCCACCTCACCGCCTTCGGTCGCCTCCCCACTGCTCGTGAGCGACAGATCGGATCCCACTTCGCCCAGAAATTCCGGGCCGATGAACGCGACACGAGGAGTACCGAGCTCCAGCGAAAGACAATGGCAGCGTATTGTCAGGCGCTGATGTGTGTGGCGGAGTTTGGGGTGATTGATTAGGCGATGCGCAATCACCTTGCGTCCCTCCAATTGCTCCCCACCATGCGGCCATGAAATGCCCCTTTGTTCTCCTGTTCGTCTTCCTCACTACAACGTTTTCCTTTGCCGAGGAAAACAAGATCTCCGAACAGCAGACCCAGTGGATCGAGGTTTATAAAAAGCAGAAGAACGTCCCCAAGCCGACGGACATGCTGGTTAACACGGATCCAGAACCCGATTTGACGGCGGAAGGATTCGTGGATCTCTACAATGGGAAAGACCTCAGCAACTGGACCCGTCGTGGCGGAACTTGCTCGTTTGAGGCGAAGGGTGACACGATTGTCGGCACTTGTGTCAAAGGGGCGTCGAGCACCTATCTTTCGACGAATCGGAGCGACTACACCGACTTCATTTTCACGGCTGAATTGAAATGGGAAGTCGATGGCAACACCGGCTTCATGATTCGTGCGCAATCCAAACCGGGGAAAAAAGAGGGCAGCGAAAACGAGACCGTGTTTGGACCCCAGGTTGAGATGGAAGGTTTCGGAAAAAAGGGGCGTGGTTGGTCCGGCGGGATTTATGGCCAGGGTGTGGGCGGCTGGGAGTATCCGCTTTGGCTCGAAGCTCATGCCGAAGTTCGCCAGGCGCTGAAGAAGGACGACTTTAATCGCATCACCGTCCATGTGCAGGGCGACACGGTGAAAACTTGGCTCAACGGCCTACCTGCGGCCCATTGGAAGACGGAAGAATATCAGTCCGGCTTCTTTGGCCTCCAAATTCATTCCGGAAGCAAAGGGACGGTTCTCTTTCGCAACCTGAAGGTGAAGGAGCTGTGAGCGATCAGGACTATCAAAAGAACTTCGCGTCTACCTTGAGAGCTTGACCTTTTGCTGGGCAACGGCAGATTCAGCGCCCCATGAATAGGCATGATCCGGCATTACTAGAGCGGCTTGCGGAGTCCGTTGGGACCCCTTATTGGCTTTATGATGCCGGTGCGCTGCGGAAACGCATCGCGATGATCAAGGACATCACCGACAGCCCGGGAGTGCAGGCGCGCTTTGCGATGAAATCTCTTCCCGCGACCCGGATCCTTCGGGAGATGCGGGAAGCTGGGATTTGGATCGATGCCGTTTCTGGAAATGAGGTCCTGCGAGCCCAACACGCGGGCTTTCCGGGAGGCAAGAATCCCCCGGTAATCTGCTTCACCGCTGATGTTTTCCGCGACAACGCGCTGGAAGTCGTGCTGCAAAATGACGTGCTTCCCAATATCGGTTCACCGGGCATGATCCGGCAATTGGCGGAGGCGGGCTATCGGGGGGATATCAGCTTGCGGATCAATCCTGGTTTTGGCCACGGCCACGTGAATTCCTGCGACACCGGTGGTCCGAGCTCAAAGCACGGAGTGTGGTTCGAAAGTCTCGGTCCCTTGGCGCAGTCGGCCAAGGACGCCGGACTGAGAGTGACCATGCTGCATTCCCACATTGGAAGTGGCCCGCAATTTTCCGAGTTGCTCGACAATCTGAGCCGTCTCGCCGATGAGTTTGCTGCGGAGCTTCCCCAGTTTCCTGACCTGACCGCGATCAGTCTCGGTGGGGGGCTACCCCATGATTACCGGGACCCCGATGCCGAGATTCCCTTGCATCTTTTGAAGACGTTCTTTTCTGAAACCCATGAGCGTTTCAGCGCTTTGGCAGGAAGGGAGATTCGGGTCGAGATCGAGCCGGGCCGCTTCTATGTTGCCCCGTGTGGGACGCTGGTGGGCCGAGTGACCGATGTGAAGTCCACCAACTCCAACGAAAAGGGGATGGGGGTGACCTTTGCCATGATCGATGCGGGTTTTGTCGATCTCGTTCGGCCGGCGATGTATGGCTCGTTCCACCGCATCGAGGTGGTGGGCAAGGAAGGGGAAGCCACCGAGCCCATCGTGGTGGCGGGACCGCTTTGCGAAAGTGGAGACGTCTTCACGCGCGATGATGCCGAGCTTCTTCAGCCCCGGGATTTACCCCGACCCGAACCCGGAGATTTGCTGACCATCCACGACGGAGGTGCCTACGGGGCCGCGATGAGTTCGAATTACAACTCGATTGGCCATGCTCCCCAACTCTGGCTCGAGGAAGACGGAAGTGTCGAATTGTTAACCCGTCGGGAAACCATTGAGGATCTACTCCTGAGCGAGGAAGGGCGAAAGCTGTTCTAACAGTGGCCCGGCTTGCCGACTTTAAGAATCCTGCAATTCTTGACGAGCCCATCATTCTTTCATCATCTTAGACATGGGATAAACGATGGTAACCATGTTCTCCGATTCATTCTCCCGCCGCCAACTCCTTCGAACCGGTTCTGCCGGATTCGGCTATCTTGCTTTTCAAGCGCTGGCGGCAGCAGCGAACGAATCTCCCCTTGCCGCCAAGCGTCCCCATTTTGCGCCACGAGCCAAGCGGGTCATCTTTCTCTGCATGCGCGGTGGGCCGTCGCATCTTGATACCTTTGATTATAAGCCGAAGCTTCAGGCCGATGGCGGGAAGGCTTCGAAGTATGCGGGATCTCAGCTCTTCCCTTCGCTCTGGGATTTTCACCAGCGTGGACAGAGCGGGCTCTGGATCTCCGACGCGTTTCCACATTTGGCCAAGCATGCGGATGACATGTGCCTGCTGCGCGGGATGCACTGCGACCAGCCGAACCACGCCCAAGCGTTCGTCCAAATGCACACCGGCAGCTTCCAGTTCGTCCGCCCCTCGATGGGCGCCTGGTCTCTTTATGGGTTAGGCACGGAGAACAAGAACCTGCCTGGTTATCTTTCGATCAATCCACCAACGTCGGTGGGCGGGGCGCAGAATTATGGAAGCGCTTTTCTTCCGGCCGCGTTTCAAGGTACCAAGTTGGCGATCACCGACAGCAGCCAGCGGAATCGGCCCATCGATCGGAAGCGACGCGGCGAAACGAACGAGGATGGGCTGGAGAACATTCGGAACCCGTTTCTTAGCAAGACCCAGCAACGTGCGCAGATCGACCTGATCAATCAACTCAACCGGGAGAAGCTGCACCGCGATCGTCATGCCCCGCTGATTGAGGGTGCGATCGAGAGCTACGAGCTGGCCTTTCGCATGCAGGACGCCGTGCCGCAGGTCATGGATTTCACGACGGAGACGGACGATACCTTCGCGCTCTACGGAATCAACGAGGACCCGACGGATGGGTTCGGCCGCCAATGTCTCCTCGCCCGACGCTTTGTCGAAGCCGGGGTCCGCTTCATCGAACTCGGTCACGGAAGCTGGGATCAACACTCGAATATCAAAACCGCGCTCGGCGAGAATTGCGCCCAAACTGACAAGCCCATCGCCGGTTTGCTGACCGACTTAAAAGAGCGCGATCTCCTGAAGGATACGCTGGTGATTTGGGGCGGCGAGTTTGGCCGAACCTCCTATTCACCCAATGCCAACGGTCGCGATCACAACCACAAAGGTTACACGACCTGGATGGCCGGCGGAGGCGTCAAAGGCGGCTTTTCCTACGGCGAGACGGACGAGCATGGCTACGAAGCCGTCTCCGGCAACGTTCACCTCCACGACTGGCACGCCACCATTTTGCACCTGTTAGGCCTGAATCATGAAGAGCTGACCTATCGCTATGGTGGTCGCGAGATGCGGCTCACGGATCTCTATGGATCCGTCGTCAAGGAGATCATCGCCTAGCGTTGACTACGGTTCCCGATCCTCCCCACAGCAACAGGGCTCATCCTCCGGCTCGACGGTCCGGATCGTGAGGTATTTCATCGACGGGGTGAGGTAAGTGATTTCTGCGTGGCGGATGCCGGAGGGGATGAAGACGACTTCACCGGGACCTGCCTGGATCGTCTTCCCGCCGAAGCGATATTCCGCCGAGCCTTCGAGCAGGTAGAAGACTTCTTCGGCGACGTGTTCGTGCTGATAGGGGGGATGCGCCGCCGTGTCCGGGATCTCGGTGAGATGAATGTGGAGTTTCTTCGCACCATCGCGATAGCCGACCAGAGAATGGTAATCGATGCTCATGAGGGTCTTACGTTCCTCAGGATGGCGTTAGATCGAAGTGCTTTCAACGCTCCTTCGCCAATTTCGTGCCCCTTGAATGATTCCGTCGCAGCGGCAACGGTTCGGCCAGTCAGTCCGAGCCAATTGGAGCATGCTGTCGGTGAGTTGTTCAATGACTTGGTGCCTTTCCAACGCGAACATCCGGACGGTTTGAGATTTCAGGTATTTCAGGTATTTCAGGTATTTCAGGTATTTCAGGTAAGAAAATCCGTCCCGACACACAATCTGTTTTCGGAGGCGAAAAAGTCGCAAGTTTCTCTCCCGGGCCGCTATCATGTGAAAATGATGTATCGCACGCAAATCGCCACTCTGTTGTGGATCCTCTCATTCACAGCACTTGTCCGGGCCGCAGAGGTAACAGAAGCAGAATCCAGTTTTGCCGCTTCAGCCGTGATTCCTTTTATCGATCGGCACTGTATTGAATGCCACGACGACGTTTCGACCAAAGGCGATTTGAACCTCCTCGAACTGGAATTCGATCCAACGGACCCGCACAATCTCGAAACCTGGATCAAGGTTTATGACCGGGTCGCGGATGGAGAAATGCCGCCTGAGAAAAAGCCGCGCCCATCGGAAGAAGACGCATCAAGCTTCCTCCGGAAGATTGCCGCCCCGGTCACTGCGGTGTACACGGAGCTTCAGGAACGGGAGGGACGCGTTGTGTTCCGTCGGCTCAATCGGACGGAATACGAATACACGCTTCGCGATCTGCTTTCCCTGCCTTACCTCAGTGTGCGTGAGATGCTGCCCGGGGACAGTGAGTCTCATGGCTTTGACACCGTCGGCGAAGCGCTGAATCTTTCGTATGTCCAGATGACAAAATTCCTCGAAACGGCCGACCTCGCTTTGACCCAGGCGATCGAGCAGGAGCTGGTGCGAAGCCTGAACGTGACCTTCGAGCCGGAAGCGATCCGCAAGACAGGCGCGGAGATTGGTCGCTTCAAAGTGAAGAATGGCGAGGTGCAGCATCTTGGTGATACCCGCATTCTTCTTCGCCAGCCCAACTCGGCTCAAACCCCCTGGAGACTCGGGCCTCTCGAACCGTCCGGGGATGGGAACTACCGGATTCGCATAAGCTGCTATGGCGTCTATTGGGACGATGGCACGATCAAAGCTGCCGACCGACCCCACGCGATTTCCCTTTTTGCCGATGCGAACAATTTGCGGCGGCACCTCCATTCCTTCGATGTACCCAATGACAAAGCGGGCACTTTCGAGGCGACGGTGAGACTCAATGCGGGCGAGTCGATCATGATTCATTTTGATTCTCTCGATGACCGCAACGGTCCTATTCGAAACAAGAAACAGGGTATTCCCTATCAGGGACCCGGGATCGCCTGCGAGTGGTTTGAGTTGGAAGGGCCTCTTCCGGAGAGCGCGCCAACCGACCATCAGAACTCTCTTTTTGAAGGGGTGACCATCCAACAATGGACTGCGGATTCTGGATTGCCGGAGCCAAGAGCGATCACCGTTCCCGGGGTAAAGCCACGGAAAAATGCACCGCCGGTTCAGCCTATGGTCGTGTCGGATAATCCGGAGCAGGATGCTACCCGGCTCCTTCAGAAGTTCATGACCCGCGCCTTTCGACGTCCGGTAGGGGAGGGGGAGGTCGACATCTATCTTCCGCTCGTTCTCAAGAAACTGGAGAAAGAACACCCTTTTCAGGATGCGATGCTGACGGGGTTCAAAGCGGTGCTTTGTTCTCCGGACTTTCTCTTCTTTAAGGAATCGCCCGGCCGTCTCGATGACTATGCATTGGCCTCACGGCTTTCCTATTTCCTCTGGAAATCCATGCCGGACGCCGCATTACTCGAACTGGCGGAAAAAGGTGAACTCTCGAAGCCGGAAGTCCTCCGGGCCGAGACCGAGCGACTTCTCAATGACGGAAGGTCGCAGCGCATGGTCGAAGAGTTTCTGGATCAATGGCTCGACTTGCGACGCATCGCCTTTACCGAGCCGGACAAGGAACTGTATCCGGAATTCACCCCGTTCCTTCAGGATTCGATGGTCAACGAAACCCGCGCCTTTTTTGCCGAGATGTTGCGGGAAGACCTCGAGGCGGATCATCTCGTGGACAGCGACTTTGCTTTCGTCAACGGCTCGCTCGCTCAGCTCTACGAACTTCCAAATGTCGAAGGGGTCGCGCTCCGTCGTGTCGATCTCCCCGACGATAGTCCGCGGGGAGGATTTCTGACCCAGGGGAGTGTGTTGAAAGTGACTGCGAATGGCACGACGACCTCACCGGTGACTCGCGGCGTCTGGATCATGGAGCGCATTCTCGGTAAAGAACCGCCACCTCCACCACCGGGCGTGGGAAGTATTGATCCCGATGTTCGCGGCACCACCACGATTCGCGAGCAACTCGCTAAACACAGCAGCTCCGAGTCCTGCGCGGGATGTCATCGCAGTATCGATCCTCCTGGTTTCGCTCTTGAGAGCTTCGACGTGATGGGGGGATGGCGTGATCGCTACCGCGCTCTCGGGAACGGGGATCGCGCAGATAAAACCGTTTTCGACGAGCCTGTAAAATACAAGCTCGGGCCACACGTCGATGCCAGTGGCAAGACCGCTGATGGTAAGCCTTTTCAAAACATCGAAGAGTTTCGCCAGATCCTTCTCGAGGACAGCGACCAGTTGGCGCGCAACCTCACCGAGCGTTTCCTCACCTACTCGACCGGGGCCGGAGTCGGATTTGCTGATCGCCCCGAGGTGGAGCACATTCTTTCTCAAACCGAGGCGATGAACCACGGAGCGCGTTCGCTCGTGCACGCCGTCGTTCAATCCTCTATCTTTCAATCCAAATGAACATCAGCACCAAACGTCACCTCCCACGAAGGACCTTTCTCCGCAGTGTCGGAGCGACGCTCTCCCTTCCCTTGCTCGATGCGATGCATCCCGCTTTCGCCCAATCGCAGCCCGCGCCTCCCCGCCGCATGCTTGCGGTGATGACGAACATGGGAATCCTGCCGCAGTACTATTTCCCAAAAACTGCGGGCACGAACTGGGAAGGCACGCCCTACCTTGACGTGCTCAAGGATTTTCGAGAGGACATGACTGTGCTCAGCGGCGTGTCCCATCCCGAAGTCGATGGAGGGCATCGCGCCGACATCGCCTTTCTCACTGCGGCACCTCATCCCGGTGGAGCCAGCTTTCGCAACACGATCTCGCTGGATCAGTATGCCGCCCAGCGAATCGGTCTTCACACCCGTTTCCCTTCTCTTTCCATGCTGGTGGGAGTGGAAGGAAAGCGCAGCCTGTCCTGGACCAATGACGGGGTGATGATCCCTTCGGAGATGCGCCCGAGTCAGGTCTTCAAACGCCTTTTCATCCAGGGCACGCCGAAGGAGGTCGAGGAGCAGGTCGAACGCCTCCGCGAAGGGCAGAGTATCCTCGACACTGTTGCGGGGCGCGCCAAGAGCCTCGAAAACTCGCTCGGGATAAGGGACCGCGACAAGCTCGATCAATACTTCACCTCGGTTCGCGAAGCCGAGCGACGACTTCACAAAGCCGAGGAATGGGAGGAGCATCCCAAACCCGTCGTCGATGCCCAGCCGCCCAAGGATATCGCCGATCCCGCCGACCTCATCGGCAAAAGCCGTCTCATGTATGACATGGCGAAACTGGCGCTTCAGACCGATTCAACGAGGATCATCACCGTCTTTATCGAACAGGATCACAATCCGACCGTCAAGGTGCCGGGTGTCTCGCGTGGGCACCATTCGCTGACCCACCACGGGAACAAGGACGAGAATCTCAGCGAGCTGAAACGCATCGAGGAAGCCCAGTTCGGGACACTTCGTGAATTGCTCACGAGTCTGCGGGATGTCGACGAAAGTGGCGCGAGCCTGCTCGATCAGACTTCGGTCCTCTATGGCACCAATATGGGTAATGCCAACGCTCACTCGAATGACAATCTGCCCGTCCTCCTCGCTGGGGGTGGTTTCAAGCACGGTCAGCATCTCGCTTTTGATCAGAAGAAAAACGAGCCGCTTGCCAATCTCTTCGTCACCCTGCTGCAGCGAATGGGAATCGAAGAAGATCGCTTCGCGAGTGGAACGAAGACGCTTCCGGGTCTGGAGATGGTTTGACCACAAGCTGCGTTGCTCCCTACGAAGCCGTTCGGCTCCCTTGGTTTTAAACCCTATGAAAACAAACCCTCTCGTTCTCTTGGCTGTCGCCATTTCAGGTTTCACTCTTCCGGTCTTGGCCGACGAGGGAGGAACCAAGGAAGCCGGTTTAACGGATCAGCAGTTTTTCGATCAGGTCGATCTCAGTCTGCCTGGGCTCTCCAAGGTTCAGGAAGCCGTGTCGCAATCGAACTGGCCACAAGCGAGAACGGCCTGGGCGGACTACCTTCGCCATCGGGATAATATCAAGCACTTCGAGGCGCGCTTCGTGAAGGACCGCGGGCCACGGCGGTCAAAATTGCCGCGGTATCCGAACTGGGCAGAGTCGCGGGTCGAGGGCTTGAACAAGAAGATCAAAGACGGCACCTTCCAGCCGCACTTTCAGGCGCGCTATGATGGGGATACGCTGGGTTTGATCACCTGTTACGCCCAGACCAAGGATTCCAAGCACGCCGAAACCGCAGCCTGGCTGATCCGTGATTTTGTGAAGCGCTTTCCCTATCCGAGCGATCTGTGGGATGTGACTCCGGACAAGGATGAAAGCACTGTCGAGCCGTGGACCACTCTGAATTTCGGCCTGCGCACCGGCTATTCCTGGTGGAACAGCTACGTGACCTTTCGCAAGGATCCCGCGTTCACTGACGACACGCTGTTGATGATGAGCAAGTCGCTGGTGCAGCAGGCGAAATATTACTCCAGTCTCACCCTCAAGCAGCGGGACACGAGCAACTGGATGGGCGCGGAAATGATCGGACTCTACACCGTGGGCGGGATGTTCCCGGAGATTCCGGAATCCACCGCCTGGCGAACATTCGCGATCGAGACGATGGTTGAGTTCCTCGATTGGCGTTACCTTCCGGACGGAACCTTTTTTGAATTTTCATTTTGGTATTCCCACCTCGGCTACAACGGCGTGCAGGAAATCTATGAGCGCGCCCGGGAATGGGGACGGCTCGACGAGTTTCCCGAGGATTACCTGGATAGGGCCGAGAAAGTGGCTGACTTCACCATGAAGCTTTGCCCGCCGGATCGTACCGGCTATTTTTACGGCCAGGGTCATTCCGAGGAGGCCAGCCACTATCTGGCGTTCACCGATAATCTGTTGCTGCGGGCGCTCGAAAACTATCCGCACCGCGATGACTTTCGCTATGTCGCGACACGGGGCAAGGAAGGCACGGTTCCTGATTTTTTGTCAGTTTACCTGCCCTACGGAGGAATAGGTATCATGCGCTCCGGCTGGGAAACTGACGCGAACTACCTCGCGTTCGACGCGGGACCGGACGGGCGTGCCAGTCATGCGCACGACGACGCGAATAGTGTGGCGGTCTGGGCCTACGGACATCCCTTGCTCTACGATTCTCTCCATGGTAGGAAGAATCTCGGCGGAGCCAAAGATCATAGCACGGTGTTCATCGATGGGAAAACCGCAAAGCGAGACAACAACTACGGTCGTCCGATCGACGCTTCGTGGGAATCAACGGCCACATACGATTTCGCTCGAGGAGTGAGCCGTTTGGGAAAGCGCAATCCGGTTCACGTTCGGCGGGTTCTCTTTCTCAAGCCGGACCTGTTTTTCGTAGTCGACGACGCGAGCGTTCCCGGTGAACCGACGGAGCATCAATATGACCTTTACTGGAATCTACTGACGGACCAGGTCGAAATCGATCCGGTGACACTGGCGGTGGTGACTAAGGACGAAGGGAAGCCGAATCTCGCTATCATCCCCCTCGTGTCCGAAGGCTTCGAGGCGGAGTTTCTCCCCGACCCGGAGAAGCGCAGCTATTTTCAGCAAATTCCGGCCCGGCTCGTAACGCATCGGACCAAGGCAAAGACGCTGCGCCACGTGACCCTCCTGGTCCCCTTGAAACCCGGAGCCATCAACCCGGTTGAGACCGTCACCATGGGAGAAAATGAAAGCTACACGATTGGTTTTAACGATGGTCGCCAGCTCACCCTGAAGATCGAGCCCGGCGACGATGGGCTCATCCATGTCATCGAGGAAGGCGGGGCCGGTCGGGAAGTCGTAGCAGGCGAGTCGCCGTCGCCTCTTCCCACCGAGGTCATCACCCGTATCCGGGAGTCGGCGTCTCCCGAAAATTATGTCAGGCTCCGAAAAAGGGAGAAGGAGTAGCACCCTTCCAACCCGGAGCGATCCGCAGTGACCGCGTCGCCCCCCTCCGGACGACCGGCTTCTTGGAGGAACTCCGCAATGGTGAGTGCTTCGTCAGGAACGCAACCGAGGTGTCGCCGTAGCCGAGGATGAAAAGCAGACCTCTCATGCCCGGTCGAGTCCCTCAAGGATCCCCCGGCTGTCGCCGAACTGGTCCAGCTTTGCTCCGGTCAGTTGAGCGGTGGAGACGAAGAGATTCGCCATGGGAGTTTCCTCCTTCAAGGCGAGATGCCGCCCCGTCTCGATTGCACCTCCGCCACGGCCAGCAAGGACGCAGGGAAGCTTGCCGTGATCGTGCTTGCGCCCGTCACCCATGCCGCTGCCGTAGGTGACGAGGCAATTATCGAGGAGCGTTCCCTCGCCCTCGGGGATGTCGGCGAGGCGCTGGACAAATCGGGCGAACTCGGCGGCCATGAAATGGTCGATCTTTTGGATGTGTTCCTCCTGGCCCTTGCTGTGGGTGAGTTGGTGATGGCCGGAGGTGACGCCGAGATTCTCGTAGACTCGATTCGTTTGGGCGTTGGCCGTCATGAAGGTGATCACGCGCGTCGCGTCGGTCTGCCAAGCCAGGGCCATGAGGTCATACATCAGCCGGATGTGGGTCAGGAAATCCTCGGGATCCTGTTCCGGACGGAGATGGGCGGGAACGTCCATCGGTGGCAGGCTGGCCATGCGATCGATTTGCTGTTCGACCGCGCGGACGCTCTCGAAGTATTCGTCCATTTTGCGCCGGTCGTTCGCGCCGAGCTTCGTTTGAATTCGCTTCGCATCTTCAGCGACAAAATCGAGCACGCTTTGTCGCGCCGCCGCACGCTGCTTGAAACGTTCAGCATGGTTCCCGGTTGCGCCAAAGAGCCGATCAAAGGCCCGGCGCGGCGAAATCTCGACGCCGCTGGGTTGCGTCGCACTGCGCCAGGAAATGTTCGACATGTAGATGCAGCTGTAACCGGAGTCGCAGCGGCCTTCCTTTTTCGCGGGTTCGGTGCCGAGTTCAATCGATGGCAGCCGTGTCTGTCCGCCGATCTGCCGAGCAATCGCCTGATCGATCGATTCGCCGAGAAAGATGTCCTTGCCTCCGGTTTTCTTTGCCTGCGCTGCGGTGAGAAACGTCGCGCCGCAGCGGGCGTGACCACCGGGACCGTCGCCGTTGGGACGCGCTTTGTCGTGGGCGAGATTGGAGATCATCGTGATGTGGTCACGGACCGGTTCGAGCGCAGCGCTGGTTTCGTTGAATTGGAAATCGCGACCCTCACCGATCGGTGCCCACTTCTCGCGGACGACTCCGTTCGGGATGAAAACCCAGCCGACCCGGACGGGAGGACGCGGAGTGCCTACCGCCATGGCTTCGAGAAAAGGCAGACTCATGGAGGCACCAAGGCCGCGAAGAAGAGTTCGTCGAGGGAGGGGTTTCATGGATTGCTTTCGGTTGAAGGGGGGCTTTTTTGAAGAAGAAACGGTCGACTCAGGACGACCTCACGAATCAAATCCCGGAAACGATATCCATCCGGCCGGGTCTTCGCGAGAATCTCTTCAATCGCGATCCGGTCAAAGTATTCGGTCCCTCGCCCCAGCGCAAACGTCAGGAGCCGCGAGGAGAGATGAGCCACGAACTCCTCCTCGCGCGTCGCCAGAATTTCGACCAGTTCAGTTGCATTCGCGAAGGTCTCCCCGGTCGGCAACACCCCGCCGGCATCGACAGGAAAATCGCCATCCATCGTCCGCCATTGACCGATCGCATCGTAGTTTTCGAATCCGAACCCAATCGCATCCATGGTTTCGTGACAGGACACGCAGGTGGGGTTGACCCGGTGCTGGATGAACTGTTCCCGCAGCGTGAGGTGTTCCCCGACCGCTTCATTCTCTTCCAACTCCGGCACATCCGGCGGTGGCGGTGGGGGCTCGTCACCGAGGATATTGGTCAGGATCCAGTTGCCGCGCACCGTCGGTGAGGTGCGATTCGGAAACGAGGTCAGCAAGAGAACACTTCCGTGGGTCAGAACGCCCTGTCGGGGGACATCGGTCAGGGTGACACGCTGGTAGTTCTCTTGTGATGTTGGCACTCCCGGGATTCCGTAAAATTCAGCCAACTCCCCGTTCACAAAGGTATAGTCAGCCGTCAGGAGATCCAGCACGCTTCGATTCTCCCGCACGATCGAATCTGCAAAGAGCAAGGTCTCCTGCTGAAACTGAGCCTTGAGTTCGCTGCTGAACTTCGGAAACAACTTCGCATCGACGCGAACGCCGGCGAGATTGCGCAGCCCCAGCCATTGGCCAAAAAAGTTCTCGACCAAGGCGTCACTGCGCTCGTCTGCGAGCAGTCGCTCCACCTGTGCGGCCAAGGTTTCAGGATCGCTCAATTGGCCTGAGTCTGCCAGCGTCAACAACTCCTCATCAGGCATCGAACCCCAGAGAAAGTAGGACAAACGGGAAGCCAGAGCATGATCTCCCACCGGGGTGATGACCTCCGATTCCAATCCGGCATCGACCCACTCTAACCGGTAGAGAAAATGGGGCGAAACGAGAATGGCTTGGACCGCGAGTTCCAAGGCAGCGGAAAAGTCATGCCCTTCGGCGATCCGGCTTTCGAGGAAACCGGTTAGCCCGGCCAATTCCTCATCGGTGGGGGGACGACGGAACGCCTGCCGCGCAAGATCTTCCAACAACGCGTCCACCGTTTTCGGAGTCGCTTCGAGCAGTCGATGATGAAGCGGAGCGAGTTCGGCGGTTCCTCTGCGCAGCGGCCCGCGGAGGGAGATGTTTCGAATTCCGATTCGCGGAGCCAAGGCAGGGTCTTGCAAGTGGGCCTGCCGTTTCTCTTCCTTCAGATGGCTGACAAAATCATGCCGGAGAGAGACCCGGTGCATTCCCGCCGGCGCGTCGAATCGAACCCGGTGAATGCGATCTCGGGCCACCGTGGCATTGCCTTCTTTCGCCTCGAATCGACCCACGTTTCGATCTCCCAGAAAGACCTCTCCAGCGGCGACCGGAGGAGCCTTTGGATCGAAATCGTAGGTCTTGTCGGTATCCAACCAACGCTCGTTGTTTCCCTTGCTCTCCGGGTTGTCGGGCTTCTCCACACCCCAGGCCTGCACCAGGACCTCGTATTCTCCGGGAATCGGGAAATGAAATGGCAGCGATACCTGGCCTCCCGGGATCATCTCCAGGCCTCGGTCACTCGTGTTGCGGATCTTTTTCCGGTCATGCTTATCGTAATGCGCCACGGTCGAGGTGTGGTCGAGCGGGAGTTCATCCGGCCGGTAGAAGAGATTGCGCGTCACCGTTTCGGCCGCGTTGAGATACTGTTCCATCCGCAACGGAGAGATCGAGAGCACGTCACCAATATTGTCGAACCCGTATCCCACATTGTCGTCGGGAAACTCATCCGCCGGAGTCAGCATGATGCCAAAAAGATCGCGAATGGTCCGGTTGTATTCCCCTTTGTTAAGTCGCCGAGCCGTGACTCGACCGGGATCGATCGGCATGGAAGGATCGACATAAATGAGCGCTTCAGTGAGCCAGGCAATCACCTCCTCCTGCTCGGTGTCTCCCGGGCGTGGCTCACCATCCGGCGGCATCGCTCTAGCTTGCAATTGTTTAAGAACTTTGTGCCAACCATGGCGATCCGCGAGAACGTCGTCTGCCGTCAGGAAAGGCTCCAGATCAATGCCGCCCTCGGACTCCAGGGAGTCGTGGCACTCCAGGCAATGGGTATCGACGAAGGGAATGACGATCTTTTCAAAAGCCTCACGATCCAGCGCTACCGCCGAAGTGGCGATGGTGAGAAATAGGGCAATCGAGAAACCGGTCGGTCGGGTCATTTTCCGGAAACATATCCAAAGGCAATGTCCCGCAATCCCTGAGCGCCGTGCACATACTCCGTCTCGGGCTCGAAGGTGTGAACTTCCTCCCAGCTCTTGCCGCCATCGCCGCTGCGGAGAATGTTGAACCGCTGCCGATCAATACTGATCAAGGTGCCATCCGGCGAGGAAACGATTTGCCCTGTCGGCATTCCTGCTGGCAGATCACGCCAGCTCCGACCGTCTGCACTGGCACGGGCGGACTTCGCCCCGACGAGCCAGAACTCCTCTCCGACGCGGCTCAGTGTGGCGCGTTCCGTCCCGGTCGGGAAGGGTCCCTCCCAGGTATCGCCTGCGTCTCCTGACACGAAGACATTCGCACCCGCCTTGTCAACGATGAGGGCGAGTTCGCCATTCGATTCGATGCCGCTGTAGCCCTCACACTTTCCGTTGAGCAGATCCGGCTCGAGCCAGGTCCAGGTCTTCCCGTGATCGTCAGAAGCGAAGAGGTTTCCGAAAACGGTGTTTTCTTTTGAGCGATCATTCCCCAGGGCGAGGAAGCGACCGCTTTTCTCCCCGCAATAGACCGGCCCGACGTGGTGCG
Source organism: uncultured Verrucomicrobiales bacterium (assembly GCA_964351855.1). Lineage (GTDB taxonomy): Bacteria > Verrucomicrobiota > Verrucomicrobiia > Verrucomicrobiales > DEV007 > JBCDHN01. The sequence goes on along the minus strand of CAYGQD010000068.1, from coordinate 6,438 downwards.
TCACCAGTTTCCGGGGGCGCGGATCGTCCTTGAAGCTCCGCAGCGAAAAGGTCGAGATCGTCTTTCCGAAATCGGGCGTCGCGGCCATGGTCATGTAGCCGCCGGTGACGAAGACGCCTTTGCCTCCGGCAATTCCCCAGGTCCCTGGCATCACGCTTGGGTCGCCGTCCGCGTCCTTGATTCCTTTCAACTCCGTCTCTCCATTGGTGAGATGACGCCAGTTCAACCCGTCCTCGGAAGCGAGCCAAGTGGTGGGCCCACCCCAGCCGACTGGAACCACGAAGATGCCATCGGAATAGGCGACGGCCTTGGTCGCCCAGGGGCCGTGATCCGATCCCGCGTGGCCGAAGTAGACCTGTTTCCACGTCTTCCCGTCGTCACGGGACAAGAGAATGCGCCCACCATGACCCACCGCGACGAAGACTGGTTGCTTCGGGTCAGGGCGGAAATCACCGCCGAGGGGAATGGCAGCCCGGGCTTTCTCCGCCGCGGCCACGAACTCCGGTGGCTCCCGATCAGCGGCGGTGAGAAGACCGGCCAGAAGCCCCAGAAAGGTGAGGGTGAGAAGTCGAAGTCGTTTGGTCATGGTGCTGAAGTTGCAGAGTTAGGAAAACTCGAGCCCGTTGAGCGGGCCGGTCGAGGTGGCGAAGCTTTCGTCGGCGAGACCGAAGCGATTCAGGACACTGACGTAAAGGTTGCTCAGCGGGGTCGTGCTCGGCTCGAAGGCGAGGTGTTGGCCGTGATTGAATCCGCCTCCTAACAAGAGCACCGGAAGATCCTTGTTTGAGTGGTTCGAGCCGTTGCCGAGGTTCGAGGTGACCACAATGGTGGTCTGGTCGAGGAGGGTGGAATCGCCTTCGCGGGTGTTGCGCAAATTGGTGAGGAGTTGATTGAGTTCCTCGAAAAAGGCACGTTCGATGGTCATGAGTTGCTCGACGTTGTTCGGATCCTGCCCGTGGTGGGAGAGCGGGTGGTAGCCGTTGCTGACGCCATCGATGTTGACGTTGTTCTGCTGAAACCAACCGGTGGTGATGACGCGGGTGGAGTCCGTCTTGAAGGCGAGGTGGATCATGTCACAGACGTTGCGCATCTGGGTCACGATCTCGGCTCGGTCAGTCGGGTCTTCCGGCATTTTGGCAGTCACCTTCGGCTTCGGGGTGTGGACCCAGTTCTCGGATTTGGTGAGACGTCGCTCGGTTGCCCCCACGGACTCGAAGTATTCCTCCAGCTTACCGCGATCGCTCTCGGACAGGCTCGGCTGTAAGGCCTGGGCTTGGCGGCGCATAAGGTCCGTCATACTCTTTCCGTATCCGATTTCGCGTAGCGTTTTGTCCGCATTCCCCGCGCCTTCTTCCACGAAGAGTTTCCCATAGATGTTCGACATGCTGGATTCAGCCGGAACCATGGTCCCGCCATCCGTCCAACTGAAAATGTTGCGCCCGGCGGAGAGAGCCAGCGAGTCATAACGTGTATGCTGCCCAATTTGCCGGGCGATATACTGATCCAGGGATCGGACGTTCTTCTTGTTCGATGGCATCCCGGTGAAAATCCGACTTTCGGCGGAATGACCGCCATTGACGCCCGGATGATCCAGTCCTGAGATGACGGTGGTTTGATCGCGGAAGGCTTCGATCACGCGGAGGTATTCCGTCGCTTCATAGTCCGCTCCGGTGGCCTGCGGAATGATCGCATCTCGATAAATGCCGAGAGGGAGGCAGATCAGAAGCAGTCGCTGCGGGGAATGAGATTCGGCGGCGTGAGCGAATCCGCCCATGGATTCCAGCCAGGGCAACGCGAGCCCGGCTCCGGCGGTGGTTTTCAGAAAATGACGGCGGGTGTTCATCGGTAGAGAAGAGAGTTAGGGTTTGGTAAACAGGTTACTGGTAACCAGCTCGCGGATCATCGTGCGCAGTCCGGCACCATCCTGTTTGGTGGTGGTAGCGATGGCCCTCAGGAAGGGTTCATCGGCAAAGTCCATTTTCCGCCCCAGGGCATAGGTGGCCAGTTTATGGGCGGTGTTTTCGTAAACCAGCGTTTCGTCCCGTTTTAGCAGCTCCCGGAATTCTCGAAAATCCGAGAATGGGCCGTGTCGGGGCAGCTTGTCGTTGCTACCAACCGGTTGTCCTTCGACGATCTTGGGGCGATTCGGGTTCGCGGTCGGTTCAAGGGCGCGATAGTCTTCCCGCCATTGCCCGATCACATCAAAATTTTCCAGGGCAATCCCGTAGGGATCGATCTTCTGGTGACAGTTCGAGCACTGGGCGATCTCGCGATGCTTCTCCAACTGCTCCTGAATCGTGCTCGCGCCGCGAATGTCCGGCTCGATCGGCGGCACGTCGGGCGGAGGTGGCGGAGCCGGTGTCCCGAGAACGTGATCGAGGACAAAGACGCCTCGCACGATGGGTGAAGTCGTGGTGCCGTTCGAGGTCACGTTGAGGAAACTGGCCTGCGTCAGGAGCCCGCCTCGGACGGTCTCGGCCTTATCAAGCGCGACACGCCGGAAATGATTCCCCTCCACCCCGGGGATCCCATAATGCTCGGCAATGCGGTCGTTCAACATGGCCCAGTCAGAGTCGATCAGATTTCCGAGAGGCTCATCGTTCTGAAGCATCTCGCGAATGAAGGCGCGCGTTTCCGCGACCATGGCGCGCTCCAGCCGCTCGTCGTATTCCGGGTAGAGGTTGGAATCCGGCTGCATCTCTCCGACTTGATCGAGCCAGAGCCACTGATCGACGAAGTCCTGCAAGAATCGCTCGGATTTCTCATCGGCTAGCAGGCGCTCGACCTGCTGGGTGAGGACCGCTTTTTGGGCGAGCTGACCCGACGCGGCAAGCTCCAGCAATTCCCGGTCCGGAGCCGTTCGCCAGAGGAAGTAGGAAAGTCGGTTGGCGATGGCGTATCCGTCAGGAGCCGCTCCCGGCTCAAGATGGTAGAGGAACAAGGGCGAGGACAGCATCGCCTTGACCGTCCGCTTGAAGGCGGGAAGCGGCTGCTCGTCGTTGCGCACGAGCTGATAGAACTCGACGTAGTCCTCGACCATCGAATCCGGAACCGGACGCCGGAAGAGACGAGGTGCCAGTTCACTCAAAATGTCGGGAATCTCGGAATCCTGAAGCTCATTCGCATCTCGCTCTCCGAGCAGCATTCGGTGCCCCGCAGGAGGCCATTGCTCGATGATCGGCCCTTCCATCGCGATTGACGTCACCACGGCCATCGGCGTTGTCAGTTCGAGCAGCTTGTCGAGCGCGGCATTGCGTTGTCCGTTGGCGAGACCAAACTGGATTTTCTCGTTGGGCTCAAGGTAGACCTCGAACTCGTAGTCCTTCAGCGTTTCGTCAGGGAGCGACAACATCGAGACCAGTTCCGGCACGGTCCCCTGTTGAAACGATCCCGCCTCAATCCGGATCAACACCGGCTCATCGCCCCGTTGAAAGGCGGCCGCCCGGATCGCGAACCGATACCGCCCCGGAGCCCGAACGCGGAGAAAATCCTGCGTCGAAACTCGTGTCGCAAAACTGCCGTTAAACGGCATCACCAGAGGAACCTCCGACCCCATCTGCGGAGTTGGGTGCGCCAGCTTTCCATTAATCAACGCGGGAAAGGAATAGCCATAGAGCGGATTCTTTTTCACGATCTCCTTCAACTGCAGGGTGCGCCGTTTCTCGACCGCCGTCAGGTCATCGAAGTCCGCGAGGCGACGTTTCATCTGTTCCTGGTGACGATCCAGTCTGGCTCGGTTAAGATCGTGAAGGGTGAACGTCACCGACTTCGTCTCCGGCCTCTCCTTCGTCACGATGGCGCGGTCGAGAATGAAGTCCGCGGCAGCCCAATACTGATCAATCTGCTCGGCTGAAAGCATTAGCGCCGCCCCGTTGTTGTCGAAGCCGTCCTCCTCCGCATCCTCGGGAAACCCACCCGCGAAATCGCCCCGTACCCCGAGCAAATCCTCGATCGTGTATTCGAACTCGGTGCGATTGAGCCGACGCAGGACAACCTCTCCGGTGTGTCCGGCAAGCTTGGTCGCGGCGCGCTCCAGCCCCGCTTCGATCCAGGTCGTGATCGCTTCCAGCTCCGCCAGCGTCGGCTGCTTCTTATCCTCCGGCGGCATGTCGCCAAGGTGGAGATTGTCCAGCGTCAGCTGCCAGTATTCCGCATCCTCCACCGTCTCGACCGCCTTGAGGAAGTCGATGTGAAAGTCGCCCTTGGCCGTGTCGGGATCGTGGCAGTCGATGCAGTAGCGATCGAAAAACGTGAGGAAGCGTTCGGGCAGTTCCTGAGCCGATGCTGCGTGGGCCAAGCCGCAGGCGGCGATCAACGCGATGAGCCATCGCAAACGAGTTTGAGCGGAGAAGGGGTTCATTCCAGGTAGCTATGTGGGGTAACAAGTGGGCTCAAGAGGCGAGGATATCAACACATTCGATTTCCAGGCCGGCGTCCGAGATTCCGGGACGAGCTTGGGCGTAGCCGCCGCCAGCCACCTCCCTCCCGACCAACCCCTCTGCACGGAGCCCCGCGATGCGTGGTGCGGAACCAATCCACGAAGTAGGACAGATTTGCAATCTGTCTGCACCGGTCCGGCCAAGCCTCACAAAGACCAGAACCTGTTAACCTTTCAGGTAAAAAAGCCCCCTCGCAGGTGGAGCGCCTCTAACTTCGATCGATCCTTGCCGAAGCACGAGAATGTGGCTGCCGCCACGGTTTTGGTGATCCTGCGTTTCGTGCCGTTTGGCTCATGGTCGATGCGATGCGCCATGGTGCGGAAGGTTTGGACCATGAAGAGCATGAAGTTCACGAAGGCGAGGGCTCTGATTTGAGTCGATACGCCCTTTATCCTTGATCTAAAGGGATCCTCCACATCATGCTCTGTCGAAAGGGCTGCATCCTCTCTCATGGGTGTCGAATCCAACCGTTCGGCAAAACATCATCATCAGGAAACCTCACCCAAAAACCCCTCATCATCCAATCATGCCAACCACACTCCCTTTGATTTCCCTGAGTTTGCTTTCCTTGGTCCTGATGTTAGGCCAGTTTGACGCGAAGACCGGTAAGCCTCAATAGACGTGGTTCTGACCACGCCCACGGGTGATGTGAGGCGCGGTGGCCCCAGGCAATCAGAGGCTCTCGGAACCTTCGAATACGGTCGATTCGATTCGTGGTCATTCGCGCAAATTCGTGTTCCCAAACTTCCTTCGACCCGAATGAAGCGAGTGAAAAGAAGGTTCACGAATCGCAAGGCGCGACGTGAAGATTTCCCACAGCCTCTCCATCCCTATGCGCTGCGCGGTTGGGCCTTCAGCCAAACGTTGCCCATCACGTTCCTTCACCCCCGTCTCTCGGAGTCCTCTTGACTTCCCTTCACTCAGATACCTATTTCTTGTGAGTTGAATGACATCCAACGACACGATGACTGAGATCGAAGATTTTGACGCAAAGACTGCGGAGACCTTTGAGAAGCCGAACGTAAGTTCCGAGGAAAGGCTCAGCATCCAATTTTCACCCGGAGCCAAACTCCTCTGCATCAATGATTCGGGAATCCGGCGGAAATACACTCCCGGCCCACCCGTAAATGGTCAAATCTACTGCGTCCGTGAGCTCTACGAGGCCGGCGGGATTCCCGGCGTCCTTCTCGTCGGAATCGTTGGCCCGGACGAATATCATGGACTGGAATGCGGCTTCCTCCTTTCGCGATTCCGCTGGGTTCATGCCTGACGGTCGCCCGGGAACAGGCACGGTGAATCACTGCAAATAACGTGGCGCGAGCGTCCGCTCGCCGTGTCGCTCTGAAACGCAAGCGGACGCTCGCGCCACATTTGAGTTGAGCCGTTTGTGATTTGGAAGCCCCGGGGCGAGTGGGCGGGCCGGGTTTACGATCCAGTCATCCCGGCAGGGATGCCAGCCATTAGCCCTGGGGCGAGCGCAGCGACCGCCCGGGGAACCATCGACCAACCATTCTCGATCCCGGAAGGGATCGCAGCCCATTCGCCGTAACTGGGGATGCATCTACCCAAACAGCCCCGGATATCAATCTGGATCAGCGAAGCGATTCGTGACCCTTCGTTTCATTCGCGATCATTCGTGTCGAAAAGAATTTCATCAACACGAATGGCACGAATCTCCACGAATCGAATCGACCGCACTCGAATTATCCGACAGCCTGTGAAATCCGAGGCTGTTGTCGTGAATGCTTTCAGCATCAAAACCGGCGTGGGCGATCCGGCTGGGGCGCGGCGCGAACGCAATCGGGCGGGCCGGATTCACGATCCAGTCATCCCGGCAGGGATGCCAGCCATTAGCCCCGGGTCGAGCGCAGCGACCACCCGGGGAACCATCGACCGAGAGAAATCTCGATCCCGGAAGGGATCGCAGCCCATTTGCCGTAACTCGGGATGCATCTACCCAAACAGCCCCGGATATCAATCTGGATCAGCGAAGCGATTC
>CAYGQD010000067.1:0-31803 GCA_964351855.1 uncultured Verrucomicrobiales bacterium | reverse complement strand
CGCCCGGATGATCCGGCGTTACGATTTGATGGCGCTGCCGGTGGTGAATCCGGATCGGCAAGTCCTCGGGGTGATCACCCACGATGATGCCATGGAAATTCTCGAAGAAGAATCGACCGAGGACATCGAGAAGCTTTCCGGGATTCAGACTTCCCCGCCGGATGAGACCTACACCCGAACGAGCGTCTTTGGCCACTTTCGGCGCCGCGCCGGTTGGGTGGTGACGATGGCATTTCTCGCGATCGCCTCAGGTTTCGTCCTCTACAAATTCGAGCACGTTCTCGGAACCTTGGCGATTCTGGCGCTCTACATTCCCATGGTGGTGGCGGCTGGCGGAAACACCGGCTCTCAGTCCGCGACGATGGTGATTCGGGCGATGTCGCTCGGCGAAGTCAATCCCACCGATTTTTTGCAGGTGATCTGGAAAGAGATTCGGATTGGAATTCTCCTCGGAGCGGTGGTGGGGATCTGTATTTTCGTCCAGATTCAGGTGGTCCAGTTCGGAGGCGTTCCGGATGGAGTCAGTCTGTTGCGAATTTCGTGCGTGGTCGGCCTCTCCCTCATGCTTCAGATCGTGACGTCAACCCTGCTGGGCGCGTCCTTGCCGCTCATTGCGAAGCTCTTCAACGCTGACCCTGCGGTGGTGGCCTCTCCCGTCATCACCACGGTCGTCGACGTCACCGGTCTCTTGATTTACTTCCTTCTCGCGAAGGCGTTTCTGGGAATCTGACACAAATCTCAGGCACTGAGCGATTGCCGTCCGTGCGCCATGATGTGGTAAGCCGCCGCCAGAATCGCAAAAAAGACCGGAAGCGTCCAGAGGACTCCTATGCAAAGGGCGATGAATCCCGCCAGGTAAATCAGGGAACCGACAATCAGGACTCCGATCGCGCTCAGGGTATTTCCCCGCGAAATCTGCCAGCTAATCCGAAAGCATTGAATGGGGCCTGCCTTTTGGTCGATCAGGGCGAACTGAAACCAGTAGAAACGGGCTCCCAAAATCACCAAGGCAATGACCCAGACCAGTATGGCGATCGCAAACAGGGCCCCCGGCTCATCGCCACCGGCAACCACCGCGATGATCACCGGGATTCCGGTGGCGAACATTCCGAGGTAGAGCACAATGTAGGCGAGAATGGCCTTGATCATGTAGGGACCTCCGGCAAAAAGGTCGCCCACACTGGGATTGCGCCCTTGAACGACCTTGAGCGAGAAGAGGGTGAAGCCCAGACCGAGGAAGGTGGTTACCAAAAGCTGGATCACGTAAAAGACGGAAAAAAGAACGATATTATCCGTATTGAAGTCGGGCGTTCCATCCGGGGATGTCCGCATCGGAGTCAGAACTTGGGACGGAATGCTGGCTACGATGATGATGGCGAGGAAGGTAAGTGTTGTCAGCACCACCACCCCCATATTGTCCACGCAGCGCTGCCAAGCAACACTTATAGAACCACCGACTTCCAAGGGATGATTCCCCGTTCCCAAAATCGGGGCATTCGCCGCAGACGTTTGCGGGGCGGCGTAAGGATTGAGGGAGGCTGAGGGAGTGGTTGAAGCTGGTTGGGTAACGGGAAGCTGAAGCGCGGGACCAGCGGCTTCGGTGGTTCCGTCCATCAGCCCGGGAACCTTGCTGGGATCGACCCATTCCACCGTGCTCGCAGACCAAACCAGGATTTCTCCGCCACTGCGGTCCACCTGTTGAAGTTTCGCCTTCAGGTCAGCAAGTCCCATCGGGCCGGACTTGTCACCATTCGCAAATAAAAACCATTCCTCGTTCATCATTGGAGTGCGTCCATCTTGAGTTGGGGATTCCGTTAGGTAAAGCGAGAATTTCACCTTCGGACAAACGGAAAAACTTGGGGGTTCCCAAAACACCAACCCTGTGGAAGTATCCGCTACGTAATTACCCGATATGGAACCTTCAACATCAGACTCCCTTCCCGAACTTGGAGCCGACGACGTCGCGGCGATCGATCACCTGCAGCAGTCTTATCAGCAGCTCAAAAAGGAGGTCGGGAAGATCATCGTAGGACAGGAAACCGTGATCGAATACCTCGCAATCTGCTTGTTCGCTCGTGGCCACGCCCTGCTTATGGGAGTCCCGGGGCTAGCCAAAACGCTCTTGGTCAAGCGCTTGGCCGAGACGATGCACCTGGATTTCAGCCGGATTCAGTTCACCCCGGATTTGATGCCGATGGATATCACCGGCACCGACATTTTGCAGGAAGGCCAAGGCGGCAAGCGCGAGTTCGAGTTTATCAAGGGGCCGGTTTTCGCCAACATTGTCCTGGCGGACGAAATCAACCGCGCACCTTCGAAAACCCAGTCCGCCATGCTGGAAGCGATGCAGGAACACCGCGTGACCGTCGCCGGTCGCACCTTTGATCTCCAACCACCCTATTTCGTGCTCGCCACTCAAAACCCGATTGAGCAGGAAGGCACCTATCCGCTTCCCGAAGCGCAGTTGGACCGTTTCATGTTCATGATTGAGGTGGATTATCCCACGCGAGATGACGAACTCGAGATTGCGCGTTCCACCACTGGCGAAACCCCGCCATCGCTGGAAACCGTGCTCAACGCGGAGCAAGTGATCGGCTACCAGCAGCTGATTCGTCGCGTTCCGGTTCCGGATCACATCTTCGAATTCGCGGTTGATCTGGTTCGCCGCACCCGCCCCCGCAGCGCGGACGCTCCGGAATGGCTCAAGCCGTTAGTGGGGTGGGGGGCTGGCCCACGGGCGGTTCAGTGTCTGATTCTCGGGGCCCGGGCCCGCGCCGCGCTTTACGGGAGCTACATGGTTCGCCAGGAAGACGTCGAAGCCGTGGCTGAACCGGTCATGATTCACCGCGTCCTCACCACCTTTGCCGCCGAATCCGAAGGCATCACCAGCCGTGATGTCGTCCAACGGTTGATGAAAGAGTTGAGCGACGAAGCGTAGGAGTCGTAGCATGTCCACCCAGCACGAATTTCTCGATCCCAAAGTTCTTTCCCGGCTCTCCGGGCTGCCAATTTACGCCCGGCAACCGATGCTGGGGAACGTTTCCGGAAGGCATCGCAGTCCGATCAAGGGCTCGAGCATCGAGTTCGCGCAATATCGCAAATACGTCCCGGGCGACGATACCCGCCGACTCGATTGGAGGGCTTGGGGGCGTAGTGACCGCTTTTACATCAAGGAATTCGAAGCAGATACCAATCTGCGAATGTGCCTGATCGTCGATACCAGCGGATCGATGAACTACGGGACGAAAGGGAACACGAAGCTGGATTACGCGCGGCACATGGCCGGGACGCTCGCCTTTCTCGCCGCTCGCCAGGGCGATGCCGTGGGGCTCTACTGCGCGAGTGAGGAATTTACCCGCGAGATTCCTCCGAAGCGGTCGGCGATCCATCTCCGCACGGTTTTGGATGAGCTGGGTTCGCTGGAACCGGAAGGCGAAACAGGTTTGGTTACCGCCCTTCACCAAGCCGCAGAAAAGATCCAGCAACGGGCAATGATCGTCATTTTGTCGGATCTCTTCGTCGAGCCCGCCGAGCTGAAAGACGCGATTCAGCACCTCAAGTTCCGGAAGCACGATGTCGCCATTTTTCATCTGTTGGAGCGCCACGAAATCGATTTCGACTTCGAGCGTCCCACACGCTTTGTCGATTTGGAAGGTGGCTCCCCGATGCTCGTCGATCCCGACATCATCGGGCCTCAGTATCGGAAAGCGCTGGCTGAATATCTTGAGGCCGTCACGACGATCGTGAATGACGCCGCCGTCGATTATCATCGTATCAGCGTGGAAGAAAGTTACGAAACGGTGATCGCTCGCTTTTTGCTCGGGCGGACGCCGAAGCAGGCGAAGTAGGTGAAATCCAGGCGTTTCCGGGGCGGCTAAGGGAGGCTTTCCGGAGGCGAGCGGGAGAATTCCCTCGCTAAACGCGGGTTGAGCTTTATAATTACCATAATAAAGCATTTCCGGACTTTCTCTTATGGCTAAATTCTTAATCTTCGGGGCATCAACCGTCTTTGGAACCATCGGCTGGTGGTTGGGCGACTTTATCGGTATGGATTTCGCCTTTTTCCTGAGCACGGTCGGAAGCTTTGCCGGACTCGTTCTTGGTTGGAAATGGTTCGCCGCCTCCTTTTCCTGAAACCGTTGGGCTTGATGAAGGGACTTTCCAACCTCGCCAATTCTCTCTCGGGCAACGGAAGCACGTTGGCGGCCAACGAACGCATTACTAGCAAGATCGCGCCAGAACCCGTTTATCGGCGGGCGGATCCCAAGAGCTGGATCACGATTTATACGATTCTCCACGCTCTTCTATTGGTGCCTTATGTTACCAATCTAGTGACCCACTATTATGCGATTGGTCTCTTTCCCATTCGTCCGGTCTTCTATATGCTTCTCGTCGGCGGAAGTGCGCTGCTTTGGTCGTTTCTCAACGGGGTGGACTTCACGAAAACCGCGCTCGTGTTCCTTGGGCTCTTGGCGATCCGGCTTTTCGACGCTGCGGCTCTCAAACGCTATATCACTCCGGATGATCACGGATCAGCGGTGACGGGATTGGGCGCTGCTCTCTTTGTCGCACTGGTGATCTTCGCCAACCTGGGAGTTTTCTATCGTCGGGATCGAAAACCGATCCTGGTCGTGAGCGGGATGAGTATTCTCGTGGTGACGCTTTCGATCTACTACGAATGGTTTGGATTTGCCGAGTACAGTAACGTTCCCGGGCGTCCTTCGGGCCATTTGGGGGATCCCAATAACGCTTGTATCGTGCTGACCTTGATGTTGGGCGTGTTTCTATCGGTCAATCGCACGTTCTGGGTCAATATGGGCGTTATCGCAATCACCGCAGCTGGCGTTCTTCCGACGGTCAGTCGAAGTGGGTTCCTGGTCCTCGTCGCGATCATTGCCGCCTTTGTGGTCCTCAATATCCGTCAGTATTTTTTCCGCTTCGTCGTTGTCGGGATCGCCGCGATTCCCGTGATGGTATTAGCGGTGGGGATGTTGATGACAAAGAGTACCGAGGGTGGAAAGAAAGATAGCAATGTAAATAGCCGAATCAGCGCCATGTTTGGCGGAGATGTGAGCGCGATGAATTCGAACGATCGGATGGTGGATTTACGCGATGGTTGGGAGGCGATTCAGGAGAAGCCGATGTTGGGGTTTGGAACCATGGCCGGGACCGATTTTTATCAGCCGCACAATCAAGTCCTCACGGTTTGGATTGATCTCGGGATCTTTGGCGCGCTGGTTTATGTCTTTATCATTGGGGTTTTGGGGGTGAAATCCGTCTTCAGTGGATTTCGCGCGATCTATGCCGTCATTCCCGTAGTTCTCTTCATCCCGTTTAGTCAGATCTTATTGGTCAACTACGCCTACTTCTACGCGATCGGGATCGTGCTGTTCAGTACCACGACGCAGTTCTGGCGGGTTGACCTGTTGCGTGGGAAGTTGAGTTAGTGACTGCGTGAAATTGGCTTGCCAATGGGGGCGGGTTCGCTTTCGCAAGATCCGCACAGTCAAGATGATTCCAATGGGGTAAGGTTTCGGTTTTAACAATCCCCATGACCCGTCAATCTATCCTTTGCCTCTCTCTTTCCAGTTTCATCGTGTTGGTCACAGGTTGCCAACAAGAACCATCAGAATCCGCAGCGGTTCCCGAAGGGGATTCTTCCTCGGTTGCTGCGGTGGAAGATGTGGAAACGACGGCGATTACGGTTGATCCGAATCAGAGTGGAGCGGCGATTTTTGCGGCGGTTTGTGCGAACTGTCACGGGGCGGATGGTGAGGGGAATCGGGAGAAAATGGCTCCGTCCATCGCGGGGCAGCCGGATTGGTTTGTGGCGCATCAGTTGACGAAGTTTCAGGAGGGGCATCGGGGAGCGGGGGAACTGGCGGATCCGAATGGCGCGATGATGCGGGCCATCGCCTTGGCCATCAATGAGGAGACGATTCCGACCATCGCGGAAGCGGTTCAGGCGATGGCAGCAATCCCGACGACGACGACGTTGCAAGGAGATCCGGAGATGGGGCAGGAAGTCTTCATGTCGATTTGTGCGGAGTGTCATCGATTCAACGGGCAGGGCGAAAAAGCCTTCCACAGTGCGCCGCTGACCGCGTTGCCGGGTTGGTACATTCAGGAATCGCTTCGCAAGTTCCGCACCGGAGAACGGGGCTATAGTCATGGCGATATGGAAGGACCGAAGATGCAGCGAATCTCGAGTTATCTAGGGGAGGAATCGATTGCCGATATCATCGCGCACATTGCGGTTTTGGCCGAGCGGTATCCTCCGGGTGAGAGGCGTCGCCGGTGAGGCTAATCACGTTTTGACACGGCTTGCTCACCGCGCGAATGTCCCAAGAAGTTGCCGGGTAGAGGAGCGCTTCAGATATGACACCATTACCGATGGACTCCTGGATTTCATCAAGGAAAACAAGGATCGGTCCGCGTTGCTCGAAAATTTCCGTGTTTCTGGTCAGTTGGAACGCACCTTGGTGGTCTTGGCGACGGAGTTCGGCCGATCCCCGTTCATCGATGAGAATGCGGGGCGGAATCATCATCCTTTCGGTTGTACCTGCCTCCTTGCTGGAGGCGGAGCGGTCGGCGGGGCGATTTATGGAGAAACCGATGCAGGAGGAAATCGTCCGAAAGATGTGCAGGTCTCGAATCAGGATTTCGGTGCCACCATCGCCTGGGCCCTCGGCCTCGATCATTTGAAGTATGAGACGCCTTTCGAGGGCGGGCAGCTCCCCTCCGTTGCCGGGAAGAAGACCGGCGCAAAAGCAGAGTAAGTGGTTTGTTTGGTTAGTAGTGGTGGCCAGTGGCGCTCACCGCACGCTCACTGCGGGCAGATGCCTTTCCCGAGAGGGGATCCTTCGGAACTGGAGGTCCACTAGCGCCGGTGCACGGTGTCGGCCAACTTCAGAACGCTCGAGTCCATTTCCAGGTTCCGGCTTCGCATCGAGCCGAGGTAAACGTCGAATTGCATCTTGCTGTTGGCTTCAAAGAGGCAGACGCAGACGTCATTGCCGACGGGTTTTCGGTTGAGGCCGAGGTGGACGAGGAGGACGGGGGCGGCGCTGGTGGCTTTGGCGACTCTTCTGAGGTCCGCGACTTCGGAGGTGAAGATGATGCCGCAGCGGCGCAGTTCTCCGGAGGAGGAGCTGGGGGTTAGATTGACGACACGAATCCGACCGTTCTTGAGCTTTTCGCCATCCATGACGGAGAAGGCGCGGGCGCTGTTGCTGCCGAAGACGCCGACTTCAAAGGTGCCGTCTTTCCCGACTTCCGGCGGCCAATCGGAGAATTTGGCGATGGAGTAGGTGATTCGCGCGGCGAGGTCATAGCGATCCGCCCCCATGGCGGCGCTGAATGAACTGAGGAGGGTCACCAGGAAAAATACCCTGCCTGCAGAAGTGATTCTGCGGCGCTGGACGAAGGAGGCTGGGGTGGAGTGAACCATGAATTCAGGGTCTCTTCCTACGGCTAGCCGGTGGGAGAAGCTTCCTTTTCGCAGGAAGAACCACCCGTAAGACGTCCGCAGGTCATGAATTGATTCGGTGAGAAACCAACCATGAGTCCTCGGAGAATGCCGACAATTCTCAAAAAACGCCATCAAAACCTTCGTGGTTTTGCGAATTTTTAAAAACTTACCGATATTATCATTGCATTGCAGGGCGGTTTCTCTTCAAAGTTGCGTTGAAACACACACACAACAACACCTGCGAAACTTTGAAAACCAAACTGCTTCTTTGGTCCGGTGGGCTCCGGACTGTTCTGGGCTTAGCGATTTGTGGCCTCTCTCTTCCGGCACTGGCTGAGCCTCCCACGGCGGATCTGGCCAGTATGGATCTGAGCCAACTTCTCCAAGTCACCGTGACCGATTCCGGCGAACTGTCGATGGAGGACGTCGGGAAACCGAATTCCATCTTTACGATGAGTCCGAACGGAAAGTTCACCTTCGGTTATCAATACCGTCACGTGCTCTCTCAGGGTTATCACTCGGGAACGGACTCTCTTTCTGACCTGGAAGTCTTAGCCCTGTTCCCGGTGGTGCCAACGGAGATTACCCAGGAAGCGCATCTCTTTTCGATTGGCTTCATCGCCAATGAGAACTGGGCCTTCCAGGTGACGGTCCCTCATCTCTACCAGGATACTTACCACATTCGGCGTGGCGGCGATCCCTTCGTCCTCGCGTCCGAAGGGATTGGCGATGTCAATGCCCAGGTTCTGCGCAGCTTTCACCTGGAGAACGGGAATTATATTTACGCGGGTTTAGGCCTGGGGATTCCCACGGGGACGATCGAAGCGAAAGGGGACACGCCTCGCGGGAAGAACACCCAGCTTCCTTATGCGATGCAACTGGGCTCGGGAACCTTTGACCTGAAGCCGTCGGTCGGGATTGCCCGGGCCTTCGGGCAGCGTGGTGACGGTGGACTGGATCTTTCCGGAGTGGTTCGGCTGGGCGAAAATGATCGCGAATACACCTTGGGGAACAAGGTGGAGGTGGATGCCTGGTTTGCCTACAAGTTCTGCGAGTGGTTCCGGCTCCGCCCGGAAGTGGGTCTGCTGCACTGGAGCGACATTCAGGGGATGGATCCGGAGGTGGCGCTGGGAATCGCCCCGGTGGCCGAGCCACAGAACTACGGGGGCACCCGGCTCGATGCGTCGCTCACCGCTCAGATTCTATTGACCGAGCAGCGCTTCTTTGAGATCGCGGCGAAGAAGCCTCTGGTTCAAGACCTGAACGGCGTCCAGATCGGGAACGACTGGATTTATTCTGCCGGTTTGAAGTGGCGGTTCTAATTCTACTTTGTTAGATCTGAATTTGGACACGAATGATACACGAATGGGAATGAATTTCACGAATTGGGAGATCGCGATTCGCGCCCATTCCTAAAATTCGTGGAAGCGAAGCGCATTCGTGTTCCCATGTTTCGAGCGCCGAGCCCTCACCAAGCATTTCGAACGAGCATAATTCGGCGGCACCGGCACCGGCGTTTGCGCGTCGGTGCCGTTTTGCGTTCCAAGAGGCGGTTTTCGTGCGAAACAGGCGTAAGCTTTGTGGCTCGTGCCCGTGAAGGGAGGATGCATTCCGCGTTTCTCTTCCTGTTCGCCGTTCTGACGGCTTCGCTCGCCTCGGCAGCCCCGCGCCCGAACATCATCCTGATCATGGCTGATGACATGGGCTGGTCAGACATTGGCTGCTACGGGGCAGTTCATATCCAGACGCCGAACATCGACCGGATCGCGGCGGAGGGCATGCTCTTCACTCAGTTCTATAATAACGCGAAGTGCACCACGACCCGGGCCAGCCTCCTCACCGGGCTCTATCCGCGCAACGGCGGGAGAGGGATCGAGCTGATCTCCGACCAAATGATCACCCTGGGGGAGGGGATGCGGCTTGCCGGTTATGCCACGGGTCTGAGCGGGAAATGGCACAATGGCAGCGGCGAGGGCACGCGACCATTTGAGCGGGGATTCGATGAGGCTTACGGGCTCTGGGACGGGTGTTGCAATTTCTTCAACCCCAATCAACCCGACCCCAAGTTCAAAGGCGGGAAGACGAGAAAGTTCGGCCACAATCTGGAATTCATCACCGAGTTTCCGGATGATTTCTTCACGACCGACGCCTTTACCGATCACGCGATCGCCACGATTCGAGAGAATGTCGCCGCTGGAAAGCCCTTCCTCCATTACTTGCCCTACACCGCTCCCCATTATCCGCTTCATGCCAAGCCGGAAGACATCGCCAAGTACCAGGGGAAGTTTGCGGAGGGCTGGGACGTGCTTCGCGAGCAACGCCGGGCTCGCCAGATCGAGATGGGGCTGATTGATCCCGAAACCTGGCCGTTGACCGAGCCGGAGCCGGCGCGCAAGCCGTGGGAGGAGGCGAAACACATCGATGAAGCGTGGCAGAACCTCCGCATGGAAACGTATGCGGCGATGGTCGATAACATGGATCAAAACATTGGCCGGGTTCTCGATTTGCTCGATGAGTTGGAGATCGCGGACAACACCCTGATCATGTTTCTGAGCGATAACGGCTCCTGTGCGGAAACGCCGGGCGGAAATGATCCGGAGCAAGTCCCCGGGCCCGCTCCGTTCTACAGCCACGTCGGTCCCGGCTGGGCCTATGCGCAGAACACCCCGCTGCGTCGTTACAAATCGTCTTGTCACGAAGGCGGTGTCGCCACGCCGTTTGTGGTTCGCTGGCCCGCTCAAATTCAAGCGGGTTCGCGCAGTGATCTCGTGGGTCACATCATCGACTTCCTCCCCACCTTTCTCGATCTCGGCGGCGCGTCGTATCCGGAAACTCACGAGGGCAAACCGCTCCTTCCCGTCGAAGGGAAATCCCTCCGCCCCATCTTTGAAAATCGCCCCGAAGATCGTGAAACCCATGAAGCGCTCTTCTGGAATTGGTCCGGCACGCGGGCGATGCGTCAGGGAGATTGGAAGATCACTTGGGATAAGAAAGCGAAGGTTTGGGAACTCTATGACCTCGCTCAAGATCGCACCGAAACGCAGGATCTCGCCGCAGAACATCCCGAGCGCCTCGCGGCGATGGCGAAGGCTTGGGGCGAGTGGGCGGATCGGACCGGGGTGAAACGATAAGGGCGAATGTGGCGATTCACCGCGCCCGGTTCTAAAGCCGGACCCAGCCGGTTCCTTCGAACTGCGCGGAGAACTCCTCCGGATGAAGCAACTCAGCCAGAATCTGGGCGGATTCCAGCAGGCGTGGTCCAGGGCGATTGAAATAGGCGTTGCCATCGGTGACAAAGGTTCGCCCTTCCCGCACCGCTTCCAGGTTTTCCCAGCCGGGAAGGCCCGTGAGGAGATGCTGTTCTTTCTGTGTTCGGGGAATGTCGAAACCACAGGGCATCGTCACGATCACGTCCGGATCCGCGGCAACCAACTCCTCATTGGTCATCCAGGGAGAGTGCTTCCCCGCTTCCCCAAAGAGGCTGCGTCCGCCGGCGATGTCGACCAACTCTGGGATCCAGTTTCCCGCCGCCATCAGCGGTTCGATCCATTCGATGCAAGCGACGGTCGGGCGTTGGAGCCGTTCGGTTTGTCGACGGATGTCTTCGATCCCGGCTTTCAGCTCTGCCACCAGCTCGTGACCGCGCGTCGCCACTCCCGCTGCGTCCGCGACCCGTTGGATATCCGCCCAAACGTCGCTCAACTCGTTCGGCTCCAGGGAGACGATCTTCGGCTGTGATCCCAGCCAATCGCCGACGGCCGCTTCCACGTCGGTCAGATGCACCGCGCAGACGTCGCATTGCGTCTGAGTGATGATCATGGTCGGCTGCAATTTCTCCAGGACATCGCGCCGCACTTCGTAAACGGAAAGCGCTTCTTTCAGGGCACCCTTGACTCGATCATCGATTTCGCGACTCGATCCGTTGACGTCGATTCGTGGCTTCGAGCAAACCGCCAACTCCGCCACGTCAGCCGGAAAATCGCACTCGTGGGAGACGCCCACCAGTTCGTCGCGCAAGCCCAGCCGACAGACGATCTCCGTCGAGCTGGCGATCAACGAAACTATGCGGTTCATCGCTCCACCACCATCCAGTCGTTCTGCTTGGTGCGCGCTCCGGCTCGGGAGGAGATCCAGGCCCAGGTGCCGAAGAGGAGTCCGCCGTAGAACAGCGTCGCCGCGAGCGACCTCCCGAAGAAGGGAACCGCGTTCAGGTAACAGCGGCCCAGTCCCGCCAGATCCAGCGTGTAATACATCGGCGGCTGATGGTGGAAGACCAGCCAGACGAAGAAGTTCGTCACCAGGAAAAAGGTGATCTCCGCGATCCCCGCACCGGCCAGCAGCTTACCCGGTCGCGACTCCCGTCTCATCCGATGACCGATCCAGATGCCAAGGGCAAAACTCAAGTAAACCGCCGGGGTGATCCAGGAAAAGGCGAACGCCGGTCCCTTCAGCGCCAGAATCGCCAAATCCGAAACCAGCATCCCGCCAAAGGATACCAGCCAAGCTCCGCGATGCCGGAAAAAGCGACTCCCGCCGAAGAGGCAAATCGCCATCACCGGAGAGAAGTTCCACGGATAAGCGCCAAAGTTGGGATCGATGCTCATTCCCGCCGCCTCGACCACGTAGGGAAGCAGGCGGACGAAGACAATGTAGCCCGCCAGGGCAAGGCCCAGGACGATGGGCAGGCGAAGAAGTGGAGGTTGCGGTCGAAAGTTCATGGATCTTCGAATCAGGCTGAAGGGCTGGAAACAATCATGCTTTTCCCGGCTCCCCCAACAAAAAACAGCCCGCTTTTCCGGGCTCCGGATTGGCTTCTCATTTCACCGTGTCCAGGATCAGGGAAACATGTTTGGAAGGGCTCACCTTTTCCAGGACGGCTTTGATTTTCTGGTCGGGACCAATCACGAAGGTGGTTCGCTCCGTCCCCAGCCCGAGCTTGCCCATCAAGCTTTTCTCCTTCCAGACGCCATACGCCTTCACGATTTCCCGGTCGGTATCGCTGATCAGCGGGAAGGGCAGCTTTTTGCGTTCGGCGAACTTCTGGTGGCTCTTGAGGCTGTCCGTGCTGATGCCGAAGACCTTGGCCTTGGCGGAAATCGTGTCCCAGTGATCGCGCAAATCGCAGGCCTGGATCGTGCAGCCCGGGGTGTGATCCTTCGGGTAAAAGTAGAGCACCACGGTCTCCCCGGCCAGGTCGCTCAGGTTCAGCGTGGCCTCTTCCCCGTAGTCGCCTCCGGTGACTTGGGCGGTAAAGGAGGGGGCGGAATCACCGACGTTAGGTTTCTCGGACATGATGCAGGTTGTATTTTGACAGAAACCTGCGTTGGTCTGGGTTCCACGCAAGTCCGCAACGTCTTCCATTTTTCTCATGTCTGCTACGCCCTTAAAGAAGCCCACGGTTGCCATTGTCGGACGCCCCAATGTCGGGAAATCGGCCATTTTTAATCGCTTTGCCGGGCGACGCATCGCGATTGTTCATGATGAGCCGGGCGTCACCCGCGACCGAATCTCCGCAGAATGTGATCGCGGGCCAAGGCCCTTTGAGGTGATCGATACCGGCGGAATCGGGGCCACTCTCGACGATGGGTTTGGCGAGCAAGTGCGCGCCGAAGCGGATATTGCGATCCATTCCGCCGACCTCATCCTCTTTGTCGTCGATGGTCAGAGTGGGATTCATGGGATTGACGAAGACTTGGCCAGCGTCCTCCGGAAAGCCAATGTGGAGGTGGTCTTGGCGGTGAACAAGGTGGACGTCGATCAGCACGAAAACTCCGTCGCGGATTTCGCTCGGCTCGGTTTCGAGCATGTGTTCGCGATCAGCGCGGAGCACGGTCGCAACTTCGAAACGCTGCTCCATCACATCGGCGACCGATTGCTGGAGAAATTCGGAGCGAGCGAAGAGCCCGGCGAGGAAACCAAGCTCAAGCTTCCGCCCGCCTCGATTGCGATCGTCGGCCGGCCCAATGTCGGCAAATCCAGCCTGATCAACGCGATCCTCGACGACGAGCGCACCATCGTCAGCGACGTCGCTGGCACCACACGCGATGCCGTCGATATCCCTTACGAGCGGGGAGGCAATCGCTACAACCTCATCGATACCGCCGGGATCCGGAAGCGGACGAAGCAAGACAGTTCCGTGGAAGTCTTCAGCACGATGCGCAGTGAACGCAGCATCCGGCGCGCCGATCTTTGCCTCCTCGTGATCGACTGCTCTGTCGGCGTCAGCGCGATGGATCGCAAGATCGCGCGGAAGATTCTGGACGACAACAAGCCCTGTATCATCATCCTCAACAAGTTCGACCTCTACCATCCGGACGGGGCAAAGCGTGCTCGGATCGAAGAACTGCAGGAGCACGTCCGCACCGAGCTTTTTTTCCTCCACTACGCCCCGCTCGTGATCGTCTCCGCTCTCAAAGGCCAATACCTCAACAAGATTTTCGGTGGCATCGAGCAAGTTTACCGCGCCGCCAACGCCCACATCGGCACCGGCGAGCTCAACCGCGTTCTCAAGCAAGCGATCGCGAAAAACCCACCCCCGGCACGGAAGAATCGCCGCCTGAACCTGCTCTACGTCACCACCAAGCGCAGCGACCGTCTCCGCGCGATGGAGCCGCCCCAATTCCTCCTCTTCGTCAATCACGCCGACCTCATGACCCGCACCTACGAGCGCTACGTCGAAAACGCCGTTCGCGAAGCCTTCGACATGACCGGTCTCCCGATCGATCTCCAGATCCGGGCGCGGCGAGAACGGTAGTCGGCGTCTTCTCGGCTTGCCAACGCCGGTTGGATTTCGGAGAGTCGGGGGATGGAAAAACCTCTGCGACTCATTTTCTTGGCACTTTGCCTTTCGTTGGTCATTCCCGTGTCGTGGACGAATGCGGCTGACGTTCCGGAGGGGTTTGGTCAGCTCGAGAATGCACCAAAGATCCTTTCCGGAGGGGTGGATGAGGAAGGTCGGTCGTTTGTTTATCTGGGACAGGCGGCGACGAACGACAAACTCATCCTAACTGCTAGTAACGGCTTTTTCACGGGCCGCGTCGCTACCGCGAAGGGGGAATCGGACCTGCCGAAGAAGGGCGATGAAGATCTGATCGTGTCGAACTTTGCCTATCTGGACTGGAGCGGCGCCGAATCCTCTCTCCGCTGGCATCTGCTCGTGAACACGCCGGGAACGATCCAGTTTCAAGTTCATCTGGAGGTGAGCGATCCAGGCTCGAAGATCGATGTCAGCTTCGCGGGCGAGACGAAGCGCGTCTCCACCTCGAAGTCGAATTCGGATCGACCGCAACCCTGGAATCTGAGTTTCGAAGTCGCCCAACCCGGTCAATATACCTTGGCCTTGCAAGCGACCGAGGTCGCTTCAGGCCGGATCGGAAACCTGTATCGGGTCGATGTTCACGGTCCCGCATTGACCGATGGTCACCTTCTCCGGGTGCGTTGGCGTCCAGCGGCGGTTCATGGAGGCTACGATACGCAAACCGTCCGTGGTGCGAAGCTCCTCGTCTTCACCACCCGAAGCGTGGCCGATGTCTCCAGCTACTCTCCGGTGACGACGCCATTCGGCTATTACGGAACCAGCTTTGACGATCAGCGTCGCAGCAATGGCTCTTTCAACTTCTCGATGTGGGGGAAAGAAGGTGCCGCCAGTGATCTGAAGACGATGCCCCATCTCCTCGGATTGGGTTCGCCCGATGGCATCTTCAGCGGGTTTGGCCACGAGGGCTCCGGCGTCAAGCCACGCGGGTGGGACCCGATGCCCGATCATCCCGAAGTCGTCGTCCAAGCACTCCGGGTCGAAGCCGGCGCCGAATATAATACGTTCTACGGCTATTATTTTGATCATCCGACGGGAGCCTGGAAATTCTATGCGGCGGGGAATCAATGGCACGGAGGGAAGCCAAACGAGCATCTTCGGCTAGGTTCTTTCTGTGAAGTGCCCGGTCCGCCTCAGAACCAACGCACCGGCGACGTCTATCGCGAAGTGAGGCGGCGTGGCTGGGCTTGGGAAGATGGGAGCTGGAGTCCGCTGGAGATCTACTCTCCAGGCGGCGCGGGAAGTTCGGGTGATCCGCCTGTGAACAAGCTCTGGTACACGACGGACGAGGGTGAATACGCGATGGGCTGTGGGGGCATTCGGCTCTATCCTCATGATCCTTCGCGCGTTCATCCGACGAAAGAGAGTCAGCTCCCCGAGTTCCTCACCAGCCCCAGCGTCGAAATGCTCTTTACCCTCCCGATCGAATTCGGGGAGATCCAAGCGACGGAGGTCGGCCCGGATCGTGCCTTGATTGAATTCGATCTTCCCTTCGGCGAAGACCTTGCGGGTGGCGCGCTCTACTTCGGCAGCAAAGACGCGCTCACGTTTGCGCCGCGCGAGCTTCACGGGACCGAGCGGAATTCCAGCCTGAGCCAGGCGGTTCAGTCGATGGCCTGGGAGAATGGGGTTGAAATCCCCTCGCTTACCAGAGGGATCAACCGGGTGCCGCTGGAAGGGCTCGCGCCGGGCACCACGTATTTCTTCCGACTCCTGGCTAACAACGCGGTCAGCCGAATCTGGAATGATCAAACCCTGACCTTCACCACGCCCAATGCTGGCGGGGCGACGGTAAAGATCGCTCCGTTGATTGCCGCCCGCACCGATCGCCAAACGGCGTCTCCCTCTTCCCAAGTTCTCAGGGGCGAACCGTTCCGCACCTGGAGCTACACGATCCAGGGCGTCACCCGCACCCTGGAAGCTCGCCTCACCGGAATCGCTGGCAGCCAGATCCAAATCGAGCGGAAAGAGGACGGTATGAAGGGGACCATGAGCCTCGCCGCCTTCTCGAAAGCGGATCAGGGCTACGTCGCCGGGAAGCGGTCTCAATAGCCCCATGTCCCCGAGCTTGACCTCAGACCACGCGTCTCTATCCTCTCTCCCCATGATCAATCGCCGCCAAGCCCTCGAACGCCTGTCCCTCTACTTCGGGGGTGCTCTCTCTGCTCAGTTGACCGCCGGGGTCATGGGGCAAGTCCTGAATACCGGCGCAAGCGTCGAAGTCACCGCCGCTCAAAAGGCGCTCCTCACGGAACTGGCGGATGTCATCATCCCGACGACTGATACTCCGGGTGCGAAAGCCGCTGGAGCGGAGGAGTTCATCATCCGGGTGATGCGTGACTGCTACGTGCTTGGTGATCAAAAAGTCTTCTACGCCGGTCTCGCCAAGATCGACGAAGCCAGCCGGGCGGCTCACGGTCAGAGTTTCGTCGATCTCACCCCGGAGCAGAAGACCGGCATCGTCCAAGACTCTACCAAGACGAATACCGGGTTTTTCCGGCAGATGAAGCAGCTCACCGTTACCGGCTATTTCACCTCCGAGATTGGCGCGACCCAAGCCCTCGTCTATCTCCCCATTCCGGGCCGCTTCGATGGCGATGTCCCTCTCGAACCCGGCCAAAAAGCCTGGGCCATCTCTCGCTAACCAGTCCCGGAATCCCAACCTCCTTCCCCACATGCCAACTCTCAATATCGAAGCCAAGAAGGCCAATACCTACGACGCCATCGTCATCGGCTCCGGGGTCTCTGGCGGATTCGCCGCCAAGGAACTCACGGAAAAAGGACTCCGCGTGTTGATGCTGGAGCGCGGCAAGAAGCTCGATCACGTTGCCGACTATGAATATGCTCTGAAAGCACCGTGGGAGAGCAAGTACAACGGGAAGATCACGGTCGAGCAAGCCGAGACTCATCCCAAGCTGGCCCGCGACTATCCTTACAATGAAATGACGGCGAACTACTGGTTCAAGGACGTCGATTCTC
Source organism: uncultured Verrucomicrobiales bacterium (assembly GCA_964351855.1). Classification (GTDB taxonomy): domain Bacteria; phylum Verrucomicrobiota; class Verrucomicrobiia; order Verrucomicrobiales; family DEV007; genus JBCDHN01. The sequence continues at coordinate 14,539 of CAYGQD010000067.1, read as the reverse complement.
TTTATGTCGAGAAGAAGCGCTTCGACTGGTATCGCCCTGATATCGTCGGTGGCAAGTCGATCATGTGGGGACGTCAGTGCTACCGCTTTAGCGATATCGATTTTGAGGCGAACGCCAAGGAAGGGATCGGTGTTGATTGGCCGATTCGTTACCAAGACATCGCGCCCTGGTATTCCTACGTGGAGAAGTTCGCGGGTATTTCTGGCGAGGCTCTGGGTTTACCACAGTTGCCGGATAGCGAGTTCCTTCCGCCCATGGATATGTTCTATGTGGAGAAAGAAGTTCGCAAGCGGCTCGAGAAGAACTTCCCCGGTCGCAACATGACGATCGGTCGGGTCGCCAATCTTTCGAAAGCAGACCAGGCCCATCTCAACGTGGGGCGAGGTCCCTGCATGTATCGCAATCGCTGCTCTCTGGGTTGTCCCTTCGGCGCCTACTTCAGCACCCAGTCGGCCACCCTGCCTGCCGCAGCCGCGACCGGAAAGCTGACTCTGCGTCCCGACTCCATCGTCCGGGAAATCGTCTACGACCCGGAGACTCAACGGGCAACAGGTGTCCATGTGATCGACTCCGTGACCATGGATGAGCGGGAATACTTCGCCAAGATCGTCTTCGTCTGCGCCAGCACCGTCAGTTCCACCGCCATCCTCATGAATTCGGTTTCCGAGCGCTTCCCCAATGGGATGGGGAATGATTCAGGCGAGCTGGGGCACAACCTGATGGATCACCACTTCCGCGCCGGAGCTCGCGGCGTCTGGGAAGGCGATCTGGATCGCTACTACTACGGGCGTCGCGCCAACGGCGTCTATATCCCACGCTATCGCAACATCGGCGATGACAAGCGCGACTATCTCCGCGGCTTCGGTTACCAGGGCGGCGGCAGTCGCCAGGGTTGGGAGCGCAACGTCGCGGAGTTGTCCTTCGGCAAAGACATGAAAGAGGAACTGACCGAGCCCGGAGAATGGACCATGGGCTTCGGTGGATTCGGTGAGACTCTCCCCTACCATGAAAACCACATGACGCTCGACAAGGGCAACCTCGATAAATGGGGAATCCCAGTCGTCGTCTTCGATGCCGAGTTCCGCGAGAACGAAAAGCTGATGCGCGAAGACATGAAGAATGACGCTGCGGAGATGCTGGAAACCTCCGGCCTCCAGAACGTCAAAACCTTCGACAACGACTCCTACCCCGGCACCGCCATCCACGAAATGGGCACCGCCCGGATGGGCCGCGATCCCAAGACCTCCATCCTCAACGCCCACAACCAGGTCCACACCGTCAAAAACGTCTTCATGACCGACGGCGCCTGCATGACTTCAGCCGCCTGCGTCAATCCTTCCTTAACCTTCATGGCTCTAACCGCGAGGGCTGCGGATTTTGCGGTGGAGGAGATGAAGAAGCAGAATCTTTAGGGGCGGAAACTCCGTGGTTTTTCTTACTGTAAAGCCCCTTGAATCTCCTCATTTTTTTCGCAAGACACTGATCCCCCTTCCTTTCATTGAAGCTTCACTTTCCACCGGATTCCAATGCCTCCGCCTTTTGCCTAAACATCGCGATGAAGGCATCATCCGCCGGGGCCAACACCTCATCGGCCTTCATTTTCTCGAGAATCGCGACGCATTGCAGGTAGCGCGCCTTGGCCTTCGTCTTATTCCCCAATTCCTCGAAAATTCCACCCAGTTTGGCATGGGAAGCAGCTTGATCACGCCGATCCACGGCATTGCCCGGATCCAGTTCCACCAATTTCTGGCCCACCTTCCATGCCGCCTCGTAATGCTCCAGCGCCACGTCAGTAAGACCCAGCTTCAACGTCACATCTCCCAGCTTATCGTAGTTGACGCTAAGACTGCGCCAATACTCCGCACTACCAGGGTCCAACTCCACTAACTCCTGGCGAATCTTAAATGAGGCCTCGTGATGATTCAGCGCTTTATCGAAGCTGCCCTGCGTCAACGTCACATCCCCCAGCTTTTCATAACTAACGCCGAGATCCCGTCGATACTCCACGTTACCTGGGTGCTGTTCCACCAACTCCTGTTTAATCTTGAAACCAGCCTCGTAATGCTTAAGCGCCTCCCCGGTGCGGCCCAATTTCAATTCGACATTCCCCACCTTGTTGTAACTGATGGTCAGATCACGCCTAAATTCCGCATTGCCCGGCTCCAACTTCTCTAACTCCTTGAACACATTCAGAGCGGCCTCGTAATGCTCCAACGCATCATCCGAGCGGCCCAACTTCAATTTCACATCCCCCATGTTGTCGTAACTGATGGCTAGATCACGCCTATACTCCACACTCCCCAGATCCAGCTTTATCAACTCCTCTGCCACCTTCGATTGGGCCTCGTAGTGCGCCAACGCCTCATCAATTCGGCCTAACAGCGACTTCACATCCCCCAACTTCCCGTGGCTTAAGCAGATCCCGCGCTTCCAGTACGGATCGTCCGGCTCTTCGGCCACCAATTCTTTATTCAAGACGAAAGACTTTTGGTAATAGTCCAGCGCCGCATCCGTATCCCCTTCCGCAAGGGCGAGTTCTCCCAAGTTCGTAAAGTGCACAGCGACCTGGCTTTTGGCGTCCCCCGTGCGGTTTCGCCCGGTTGCTTCATAATACCCATCGACCGTCTCAAGGATTTCGCGCCTAAGGTCGGTCGGTAGATAGGGTCCCATCTTATCGCGCACCTGAAACGTCATGAATTCGAGGATATTCTCCGCTTGGTTGCGTTCAGTCTCAGCACGCTCCCTGTGACTTTCAGAACGCTGGAAAAACAGGAAACTCAAGACCACTCCAACAATCGCGAGCAGCAACAAAGCCACTGTCGCCGAAAGCCAGCGCCTGAGATTCCGGGCGCGTTTTCGGGCGAGGTCCAGTTGATGCAGGCGGTCGCGATCGCGGAGTTGTTCCAGGGTGACTCCCAGAATCCCGGCGATCACCTTCAGCTGTGCCAGTTGCAGGCGTTGCTCGTAGGCGCCTACCGTGATTTTGATCGCTTTCCGTTTCAGCGTCCCCTCACGCACCAGCGCGAGTTGATAGGCTTCCGGGGAGGTGAAGCCTTCGTGGCCATCCGCGAGCCGAAAGTCCGCTGCGATCGGCTCTTCCCGGACCGATGCGTCGATCTCGCCGTCCACGAAGGGATGGCGCAAGGGGACAGGGAAGCACTCCTGTTCCGGATCGCCTGGTTCACCGGCGACGATCGCGGCGATGATTCGGTCTTTCTTGCCGTCGGCCTTAAAATGGCGAATTTCCTGAGCAACGTAGGAGCTCTCCACGGCGCGGGGCGAACAAAGGACAACGAGGTATCGAGACTGATTCAGTGCATCCTGAATCGCCGCGCCGAGATCGGCCTTGGCGGCGAGGGATTGCTCGTCGCGAAAGATGGGGTAGATGCGCTCCGGGATTTCGTCGCCCCATTGATTGAGCGTACCGATGAGGTCGGCAGGGACCTCGTAGTGCTCGATCTGATTTTGGAGCCAGGTGGCCCAATCGCGATCTTGGACGGTGTTGTCCTTGTGGCGATAGGATAGAAATGCCCAATAGTCGCTATTCTGGGGAGGAGTTGTCTCCCGTTCTTTGCTGTCGCCGTGTGCCATATTTCCAGACGGATCATGGAGGGTCACAGGTAGGGGGTCAAAGGGTTTTGCGGCGTAAGGGATCGGTATTTCGACCAAACCTGCTTTTGAAAACCCGTTGCCCCTTCACCGAATGTAGCCATCCAGCCAGCCCCGAGATCCCTGTGGTGGAATCGCGTCGGCGATGTCGTTGCCATCGGCGATGGTGAAGGCGATGGCGAGGGGAAAATCACCTTTGGGAGCTCCCCGGGTGTAGCGTCCTTGCCCGCGGAAGTTGCCTCTAGCAACGAGATCGAGGCGAGTGACGATTTTCCCGTTGGCTTCGAGGTGACCGAGGAGCGCTGCGTGGAATTCTCGATCATCGGATTCGCTTTGGAGATGGACAGTGCCGCGGAGGATTCCGTCGATGAGGGTGAGCTTGCGAGTTTGGATTTCGGACGGCTTCCACATGGGGGGCTCACCTCGAGTGTTGTCGACGAAGTGGAAGCGGAGCATTCGGATGACGAGGCTCTCGGGCAACTCGCCGCGGACGAGGGCTTCGTGCTCGTCTTTCCGAATCCAGAAGTTGTCCCGTCCGGTTCCGTTTTGGAACATCGTTTTCCACGGATCCGTCGTTTCCTCGTAGCCACCGAGAACGCGGGAATGAACGCGAACGACGAGACCTCCTTCGGGTGGGGAATAGACGAAGCGCTGATCCGGTTGGCCTAGTTCGATGGATAAAGTCGGAGTGGGTTCGTAGTGGTCGAGGGCTTCCTGGAGCATGGACTGGAGCCGTTTCGGGTCACGATGGTTGGAGAAGCCGAGAAAGGTGCCGTTGGGCGTAGCGACGTAGTGCCCCTGAGTGGTTGGGCCGCCGTTCCCAACTTTTCGTGGACCCTGATTGGCGATTTTCTGGTAGAAGCGCCCTTCGGCGTCTTTTTGTCGCCGCTGGTAGGCTTGATCGATCGCCACGGGGACGAAGTCGTTTTTCAAGAGGCGGACGATTTCGGGATCGCTGAAGCTCGACGCACGGTCGAGCACGCCGTTGTTTCAGGTGCAGCCGAGCGGATGCCCGTCCATCGCCCAGATAAAGATCGGCTTCTGTTCCGCCGCGGCGCGTTGTTGGGCGCTGAGCACGGAGGTCTCCCAGGGAATTGATCGCCAGACTTCTTCCCCGGTCGGCTGGAGGGAGCGATGGAGCGTTTCGAATTCCGGTTCGGTGACGGCTTCTACCAGGAAGAGGAGGCCGATCGCGGTGATCAGGTTCATAACGGGAGATTAGAGGCTAGGCGGAATTTCGTCCATATGGAAAAAGAGGGGACTTATCGAGGGCGAATGAGTTTGCCACTGCGGAGCGAATTCTGAACTTCTTCCCACGAAAATGGTCTCTGAAGCGGAGAAGACCGTTGCCTCGCGGCAGCCAGTCGGATCCATTTTTCCGATCCTGGAGGAAAGGGAAGACCACGTGAGATCAATCGAAAAAATCCTGATGAGAACCTTGTTGTTGCTGTGTTTTTTGAGCGTGAGCGCTTTGGCCCAAGCTGCCGAAATCGATTTCGCGCGGGATGTGCAGCCGATCTTGACGAAAAGTTGCACCGAGTGTCACGGCGGGGTGAAGCAGGCCGGTGGCGTTTCCTTCATTTATCGCGATCAGGTGCTGGGGGAGGGAACGTCGGGCTTAAGGATCGTGATTCCCGGGGACCCAGAGGGATCAGAAATGATGTATCGGGTGACGACGGAGGATGAGGATGATCACATGCCTCCGATCGAGGATCATCCGCCCCTTTCGAAAGCGGAGATCGGGACGCTGCGGCAATGGATCCAGGAAGGGGCGCAGTGGGGCGATCATTGGGCCTTTGTGAAGCCGGAAAAAGCGCCGCTCCCGGAGGTCGCGGATTCGAAGTGGCCCAAGGTGGAACTGGATCACTTTGTGCTGGCGCGGCTGGAATCGGAGAAAATTACTCCGGCTCCGGATGCGGAAGAGCATCATTGGCTGCGGCGGGCTTCGTTCGATACGACTGGTCTGCCGCCGACGGTTGAGGAGTTGGAGGCGTTTGATGGGGATCGCGAAGCGGCGTTGAATCGGCTGCTGGCTTCGTCGCGATTTGGGGAACGCTGGGCGACGGTCTGGCTGGATCAAGTGCGGTATGCAGATTCCAAAGGCTTGGGACAAGACGGGAAGCGCGCGGTCTGGAAGTATCGAGACTGGGTGATCGATGCGTTCAATGCGGACATGGGCTATGACGACTTCACAATCAAACAGATCGCCGGGGACTTGTTGCCGAATCCGAGCATCGAAGACATTCTCGCGACCACGGGCCATCGGCTGACGCAGACCAATGAGGAAGGGGGAACGGATGATGAAGAGTTCCGGATCGAGGCGGTTCTCGATCGGGTCAGCACGACTTCACATACCTGGCAAGGACTGACGTTAGGGTGCGTCCAGTGTCACAGCCATCCCTATGATCCGATCAGGCACGAGGAGTATTATCAGTTCGCCGCCTTCTTCAATAACACGGCGGACGTGGACCTGAACGAGGAGTTCCCGCTTTTGAACGTGCCGCTCGACCAGGCAGATTATGAGGAAGCGGCGACGCTGGATGCGGAGATCAACGCCTTGAAAGAATCGATCTGGGAGACGGAATTTGCCCAACTGGCGAATCAAGGAGCCTGGAAGCCACTCCGCGATCTGCGGGTGAGCTCGGATACAGCCACGAAGTTCGTGACGGAAATCCATGGAGTGGACGAGCATTTCGTGACCAAAGGCAACATCACGAAGGGAACCACCGCTATCGTGGAAGCTGCGGTTCCGGCCGGGATGAAGCAGCTGACTGCGATCCGGTTCGTGGGGATGCCGCGTGACCTGGAGAAGGCGCGGGTTGATTCCGAATGGGGTTTCGTGATCTCCTCATTCCAGGCTTCGCTCCTGTCCGCTGAGGAAGGGGTTGCGCCGCAGGTGCTGGAGTTTGCCAAGGTGGTGGGGGATGAGCCGCATCCGTTTCACGATCCGAACTTGAGCCTGAATGCGAAATCCACGAAAGGCTTCGGGCCTTACTCGCGGATGCATTATCCGCGCCGGGCGGCTTTCATTTTGAAGGAGGCGATTGAGGTTCCGGAAGGAGCGAAGATCGAGATTCGGCTGGGCCAAAAGATCCAGATGCTGGGAGCGTTTTCTCTGATCGCGAAGCGGGGGCACCTCGCGCTTTCGGATGACTCAGCGTTTACAGAGCTGTTGGCGGATGAGGCGTTGGTGGCGTCGCAGAAGAAGCTGGGCGAGCTGGAGAAGGCTCGGGGTCAGTTAGAGTCGGTCGCGATTCCGGTTCTGCGAGAGCGCCCGAAGCAGCTGATGCGCCCGCAGCATGTCTTCGCCCGGGGATTGTTTTTGACGAAGGATGTCGAAGTGATGCCAGGCGTCCCGGAATCCCTGAATCCTTTTCCGGCCGGCGCGGCGAAGGATCGGCTCGGTTTGGCGAGGTGGTTGGTGGCGCCGGAGAATCCGTTGACGGCGCGGGTGATGGTGAATCGGGTCTGGGCGCAGTTGTTCGGCGTGGGATTAGTGGCGACGGAGGAAGATTTCGGAGCGTCTGGGGAAAAGCCGTCTCATCCCGCCTTGCTGGATTACCTCGCGGTGAAGTTTCAGACGGATTGGGAATGGAGCGTGAAGCGGCTGATCCGGGAACTCATGTTGAGCCGAACCTATGGCCAGAGTGGGGTGATTCGGCCGGAACTTCAGGAGCGGGACAGCGCCAACCGACTTCTGGCTCGCGGACCACGGCATCGGCTTCCGGCGGAAACGATTCGGGATTCCGCCCTCTATCTTTCCGGTTTGCTCAGTGAGCGGATGCATGGTGCTCCGGCCCATCCTCCCATTCCGGAAGGCGTCTGGCGACCGTTCCAAGGGAGCGACAAATGGGAGACGCCCAAGCCGGATTCGGCAGATCGTTACCGGCGCTCGATCTATACCTACACGAAGCGGAGCATCCCGTATCCGATGTTCGCCGCCTTTGATGCGCCGTCTCGGGAGTTCTGCGCACCGCGGCGTCTGCGCTCGAACACGCCGATCCAGGCGCTGATGACCCTGAACGATCAAACCTTTATCGACGCGGCCGCCGCGCTGGCCCAAACGCTTCAGGCGCAGAAGGGCGATGACGCGTTCCGAATTGCCTACGGCTTCCAAGCCGTGACTTCCCGACCGCCGAAGGAGAGCGAGACGGCCCGATTGCTGGAACTGCTCGCCGCCACCTCCTGGGACGATGTCGCCACCGTCCTCTTGAACCTCGACGAAGCCTTTAACCAATAAGCTGATGAACGTCACCCCACTTCTTCACGAACAAGCTCGCTCCCGGATCGAACTCGATACCCGGAGGCAGTTCTTGACCCATTGCACCACCGGGCTCGGCGGCATGTGGTTGGCTGCCTCTCAACTGGCGAACGCCGCCTCGTCTCCATCGCACGACGGTCCCCGGACGATGATCACGCCGAAGGCCAAGCGGGTGATTTATCTGCACATGGTCGGTGCGCCCAGCCAGTTGGAGCTGTTCGACTACAAACCGGAGTTGGCGCGGTTCGACGGCCAGGACTGCCCCCAATCCTTTCTCGAAGGGAAGCGGTTCGCCTTCATTCAGGGCACGCCGAAGATGCTCGGCCCGCAGTATGCGTTTCAGCAACATGGTGCGGCGGGACATTGGATCTCGGATCGGCTGCCGCACTTTGCTCAAGTGGCTGATGACGTCAGCTTTATCAAGACGCTCCAGACGGATCAGTTTAACCACGGGCCTGCCCAGCTCATGGTCCACACCGGCAATGCGCGGATGGGGTATCCCTCCGATGGCGCTTGGGTAACCTGGGGGCTGGGATCTGAGAATAGCGATCTGCCCGGTTATCAGGTGCTGCTCAGTGGCGGGCGACCTCCCCGTGGCGGCAAAGCGCTCTGGGGCTCCGGCTTCCTCCCGTCCGTCTATCAGGGCGTGCAGTGCCGCTCAAAAGGAGAGCCGGTCTTGAACGTGAACAACCCACAGGGCACCAGTCGCGAGCGTCGCCGTCAGGCGTTGGATGCGCTGGCAGATTTGAATCGGCAGAGCTACGAAACCTTTGGCGATCCGGAGACGCTGACGCGGATTTCCCAATATGAGATGGCGTTCCGGATGCAGGCGGCGGTCCCGGAAGCGATGGACATCGCCAAGGAGCCGGAATCGATCCGGGTGATGTATGGAGCGGAAGCGGGGAAAGAATCCTTCGCCAACAATTGCCTTCTGGCGCGGAGATTGGCGGAGCGCGGGGTCCGGTTCATTCAGCTCTACGACTGGGGTTGGGACTCCCATGGATCTTCGCAGAGTGAAGCGCTCAATGAAGGGTTCAAGACCAAGTGCGAGCAGGTCGACCGACCGATGGCCGCGCTCCTCACGGATCTGAAGCAACGCGGGATGCTCGAAGACACGCTCGTGATTTGGTCCGGCGAATTCGGTCGCACTCCGATGCGGGAGAATCGCGGCGGAACGGAGATGAAGTTCGTCGGTCGCGATCACAACCCGAATGCCTTCACCTGCTGGATGGCGGGTGGCGGGATCAGGCCGGGGATGGACTACGGCCTGACCGATGACATGGGTTACATGGCGGCGGAAAACCCGGTTCCGCTGCGCAATCTCCATGCGACCATGCTCCATCAACTGGGACTCGATCCCAAGAAACTGACCGTGAAATTCCAGGGCCTGAATCAGAAGCTGACCGGCGTGAAGCCCGCCTCCGTGATTCGGGCGCTCATCGCCTGAGCAACAAAGCCTAAGCCAGAATGTCGGTGGCGACGTGTCCGTGGACGTCGGTGAGGCGGAAGTCGCGACCGGCGTGGGGGAAGGTGAGCTTTTCGTGGTCCAGCCCGAGGAGGTGGAGGATGGTGGCGTGCCAATCGTGGATGTGCATTTTGCCTTGGACGGCTTCGTAGCCGTGCTCGTCGGTGGCGCCGTGGCTGTAGCCGCCTTTGACGCCTCCGCCCGCCATCCAGGTGGTGTAACCCTTGTGGTTGTGATCGCGGCCATCTCCGCCTTCGCCATGCGGGGTGCGGCCGAATTCCCCAGCAAAGATGACGAGGGTATCGTCCAGGAGATTGCGCCGTTTCAGGTCGGTCAGGAGCCCGGCGATGGGCTGATCGATCTGAGCGCATTCGGACTCCATGCCCTCGCGGAGGTTATCGTGATGGTCCCAGCTTCCCTGGGGGATCTCGATAAAGCGGACGCCGGATTCTGCCATGCGGCGGGCGATGAGGCATTTGCGACCAAAGGCATCGCTCGGGCCACCGCCAATGCCATACATCGCATGGGTGGCGGCGGATTCCCGGGTGATATCGACAATTTGCGGCATGGAGGATTGCATGCGGTAGGCGAGTTCGAAGCTCTGAATCATGCCTTCGACTTGCGGCTGATGACGATCGCGGGCGAGCTTGTTCCGGTTCAGGCGCTGGATGAGGTCGAGCTGCTGGCGTTGGGAGCCGGGGGTGAGCAGGGGATTTTCGATATTGGGGATTTTGGGCGGCTCGGTCGAGGCGGCCGCTCGCCGATTTTGTTCCTCGCCGATTCGGGTGCCTTGATACATGGCCGGGAGGAAGGCGTTTCCGTAGAGGCCGCCGCCGCTGCCGCCTTGCAGGACAATGAACCCGGGCAGATCCATGTTCTCCGAGCCCAAGCCATAGAGAGACCAGGCACCCATCGACGGTCGGACGAACTGAAAGGAGCCGGTGTGGGTTTGCTGCTGGGCCTGGGAATGGTTCGGCTGGTCACAGTGCATCCCCCGGAGCAGGCAGAGATCGTCCGCATGGTTGGCCAGTTGGGGGAGCAGGCTGGAAATCCAGAGGCCGCTCTGTCCATGACGGGAAAATTCCCAGGGAGAGCCGAGCAACTTGCCTCGCCCGGTTTCACCAGAAGTCTTCCCGCTGTCTTTGGTCAGTTGCGGTTTGTAGTCAAAGGTATCGACATGGGACGGCGCGCCCCGCATCGAGAGGAAAATGACGCGCTTGGCCCGGGCCGGGAAGTGGGGATTCTTTGGAGCGAGTGGATTCGAGATGCCTTCGGCGCGAGCGCGATCTGCCAGCATGGTGGCCATGGCGATTCCTCCGAGACCGGAGGTGAAGGTGGTGAGAGCTTGGCGACGGGAAGTCATTGGAGGGGTCATGGGGCCTTAGTTGAGGATTCGGAATTCGGCGCTGGCCATGAGGCTTTGGCAAAAGAGGGCCAGGGTTTGCTGCTCGGCGGTGAGGGTGGGGGAAGTGTCAGCCTCCGTCATCGCGGCAGTCCGTCTCCGCTCGCCCTTTCGATTCCCGTCTCGCCTGGGGCCGGTGGTTTCCGGGGAAGCGGAGGATACGGTGACAGGGGTGAAGCTGGCGAAGAAATCTCGAGCGGCGGCGACATCATCGTCCGTGGGAGGGCGACCGTAGGCCTGAAGGAAAGCCCGGCGGATTCGCGACTCCTCGTCCGGATGGCGTTCCCAGAGATGGAGGGCCATGGTTTGGGCGAGGTCCAGAATTTCAGGGCTGTTCATGAGGTAGAGTGCCTGGGGAGCGACGTTGGTTTGATCCCGGCTTTCCGTCGAAGCGACGGGATCCGGGAAGTCGAAGAGCGCGAGCGGTTCCACGATCTGGCCGCGGATGATGGGAAGGTAAATGGAACGGACGTTCTGCGGTTGGGCAAAGAGATCCGCATCGACAACGCGCCCGACGCGCCCGTCTCCCGCTTCCGCCACGAAGGAGGCACGGGGGCGGTCGAGGTCGAGCTTTCCACTGGCGGCGAGGATGGAGTCGCGCAAGGACTCGGCATCCAGTTGGCGCGGGTTGAAACGCCAGAGGTGAATATTATCCGGGTCGACGGCATCATTGCCCGCGTGATATTGGGAATCGCGTTGATAGGCATCGGACAAAACAATCTCGCGGATGAGGCTTTTCACGGACCAGCCGTTGCGAACGAATCGGACCGCGAGGTAGTCGAGCAACTCCGGATGGTTCGGCTCGGCCCCGGTCAGGCCCCAATTGTTCGGCGAGGGCTTGAGTGGTGCGCCGAACAGGTTCATCCAGATCCGGTTCACCATGACCCGAGCGGTCAGCGGATTGTTGGCCGAGGTGATCCATTGGGCCAACTGGGCTCGGCCGCTTTCATCGTTGGCGATCGATTCCGTCTCGATTCCATCGATCACTTGGAGAAATCCACGCGGGACCTCCTGGGCCGGGCGCTCGACATCGCCTCGGAACAAGACCACGGTATCTCCCACTGCAGCGGCATCGCGAACGCCCATGGCGAAGGTGATGGGTTTTCCGCTTTCATCCATCGTCGCGAGAATGCCTTCCAACTCGCCGATTTTGTTCCGCATAGCCACGAATTGGCGTTGGGTGGGCGCTTCCGGATCATCTTCGCCCATGGCTCGGGCTCGGGCCCGGGTTTCCTTCAGCTTGGTTTGGGCGGCATTGAGAGCGGCGAGCGTTTCCTCGCGATTTCGAGTCGATGAAGCCGGGGCGGAGTCGGGAATCGGCAGTTCAATGAGATCGCGCGGTTGATGATTCTGTTGTCCGAACGCGGTTCCATAGAACATCTCCGTAGAGGTGAAGATGCCGGCCAGGGCGTAATAATCGGCGGTGGGGACGGGATCGAACTTGTGGTCGTGACAGCGGGCGCAGGAAACGGTTAATCCCAGAAACGCTTGCGTGGTGGCATCGATCTGGTCATCGACGGTATCCATTAAAAAGGTGCGGGGATTCCGGTTTCCCAGATTCTTGATCCCCACGGCCAGGAACCCGGTCGCGATGAGGTGTTCCTGCTCCTCCGCCGTGCTCCGAGTCGGCAGCAAGTCTCCGGCCAGTTGTTCGGCGACAAATTCCGGGTAGGGCTTGTCCGCATTGAACGAATCGATCACATAGTTCCGGTAACGCCAGGCGTGAGGGAAAGTGTTGTTGCTCGTGCTACCGGACGACTCCGCGAACCGGACGACATCCAGCCAATGGCGTCCCCAGCGTTCGCCGAATTGGTCTTTCGCCAGCAGTTCATCCACCTTTCTGGCGATGGTGCCTTCCGGGTCTGAGCGATACTCCCGAAAGAACGCACCGGCTTCTTCCGGAGAGGGCGGCAGGCCCGTCAAATCAAAGCTCAGGCGTCGCATCAGGGGAACCGCATCCGCTTTGCCCACGGGTGAAAGTCCGGCTTCCTTCTGTCCGGCCAGAACCAGGGAATCGATCGTGGTGCCCGGGCCGGGCGAAACCGGAGGTTGGAAGGCCCAGTGGTCTTTTCCGGCTTCCAGGTCGATCGTCGTGTCCACGACAATTGCTTCGCGCAAGCGAGGATCCGGCGCTCCCATCGCCAGCCATTCTTCGAATTTGGCGATCACGTCGGTCGGCATCTTTTCCTTCGGCGGCATCGCGTAATCGGGATCGGCGTGATGGATCGCATCGAGGAGCAAGGGCGGGTAGTCGCCTTCACCCTTCATCAACGCGCCGCTGGTTCCGCCGTTCCACATGCCTTCCCGGGTATCGAGCAAGAGTCCGCCCCGGGTCTTGCCGCTTTCTTCCGAGTGACACTCGTAGCAATAGTTGACCAGGGCCGGGCGGATATGGGTTTCGAAAAAGCGAACCTCCTCTTCAGGGAGATCGTCCTGGCCAGAAAGAGGCTGAAGGACAAGAACCGCGAGGAAGAGGGACGTGATGGGGAAGGGGGAAGCCGGGCTCGTCATCAAAGGGGTGAAACCCGCGATGGAGGGAAGGTTGCGACAAAAGGGGATATTTCCGGGCATTTCCCGCTCGCGCCGTCATTCTTCCGAAAAAACATCGCAAGGTTCGCGCAGTTGAGGCTATCTCCCGGCGATATGCGGTTTCGTCCACTCTTCTTGTTCGCTCTCCTCCTCCTCCTCCCGGGGTTCGCTTCTGCCGTCACACCGGAAAAGGTGGAAGGGTTTCTGGAGCGGCATTGCTATGAATGCCACGATGATTCCACGAGCAAGGGCGATCTGAATTTGTATGAGGCCGGGTATGAGGTCTCTGAGGTGCGCAACTACCACCTCTGGTCCACCATTTTTGGACGGGTGGCGAAAGGGGAGATGCCGCCGGAAGAAAAGGATCGTCCCGGGCTCGAGGAGGTGGCGGACTTTCTCGCGGAAGTGAGCGAGAGCTTGGCCGCCGTGGAGCGACAACGGATGGATCGCAACGGGCGCGCCACCCTGCGTCGCCTTTCTCGATACGAGTATGAGAACACCCTGCGAGACCTTCTGAGCCTCCCCGATCTCCAGATTGTGGATGCGCTTCCGCCGGAAGGAAACGCCCATGGTTACGATAAATCCGCAGAGGCGCTGGACTTCTCTCACGTCCACGCCAGTCGCCTCATGGAAGTGGCGGATGAGGCGCTGCGAAAAGCGATCGTCCCTTCCGCGAAACGGCCGGAGAGCGTGATGAGGCGGCTCGAAGTCCGGGGCGTCGAGAACCTGCAGCGAAATTTAAACGGGTTCATGGCCCTGCTGAAACAGAGCAAGGCGATGCCGATGGTGGGGATGGAAGTGGACGAGACGATCACCCGAATCCGGGGGAATTTTGCCAAGGCCGAACCGGGAAGCGCGAGCGATGAGCCGCCTTTTTTCGATGCGCTGGCTTTGTTCATCAACGGGGAATTCAATCTGGGGATGTCGATTCGTCCCTTCAAACCAGAGGTCGCCGGTTACTACAAGATTCGGGTCAACGGATTCGGGATCATGAATGAGTATGGCGAGTTGGTCCCCTCGGAGCGCATCGAGACCGTGGGGGTTTATTCCAACAACCGCAGCCTGGGCTACGTCGATCTACCTCCTTACGAGCCAACGACGGCGGAGCTGACCGTCTGGTTGGAGCCGGGAGATGTGATCAAGCCCCTGGTCGCTTCCGCGCCCTTTGCGAAAACGCCGCTGCCGGTCAACGCCAAGCCGGGCGAGAAACAGACCGGGCCGGAAGCCTTCCGAAAGTTGAAGTCGCCGGGGGTCGCCTTTCGGTGGTTTGAAA